>NZ_JBVJGT010000011.1:0-191508 GCF_055587185.1 Micromonospora sp. NPDC048040
AAGCCGAGGAAACACCGCACACGGTTCCTGGAGTTCTGCCGCTACCTACGCAGCCTGCACCCACCGCAGACCCGCATCGCGATCGTGCTCGACAAGTCGGCGTCCGTGCGGTGGGTCCAAACCCACCCCGCTGGCCTTGCCATCCCGTCCGCCGCCGACCCGCCCTCCTGGAGAGCGGGCCGCCGCCCGGTCCGCCACGTCAAGCGGACCTTGACGCACGGACGGACGCTGGCGGGCCGGGCGACGGTCTGCTCGGCTCGCCCGGGTCGTCGGCATCTGGGAACTGCCGCCCCGCCAGTGGTTTCACTCGAAGCTGATCCGTGGCCGGGCTGCGCGCGGCGGCCGGGGTCGCGTCGGGCGGACAGGCAGGACGATGGTTGGCCCTGGCCGATGCGATCCTCGCCGACGCGGCAGCCCACGGGCAGCATCCGTCCGGGCGTTGGCAGCGAGCGTACGACGACAGGCGGGTCGACGCCGCGTTGCTCTTTCCCGGCATCCGGGGCGCGGCGCCGGCAGGGGACGCGCGGACCGAGGCGACCCGGCGGGCGATCCTGGCGGAGCTGGAATGCGACGGATACCTGTACCGGTTCCGCCCCGACAGCCGCCCACTGGGGGACGCCGAGGGAGCGTTCCTGCTCTGCGGTTTCGCGGCCGCGATGGCCGCCTGGCAGGCCGGCGACGTCGTGGGGGCGAACCGGTGGTTCGAGCGGAGAGCCGGGCCGCCTGCGGCCCGGTGGGCCTCTTCACCGAGGAGTACGACGTGCAGCAGCGGCAGTTGCGCGCGAACCTGCCCCAGGCGTTCGTGCATGCGCTGATGTTGGAGACGGCGGTAACCTGAATCAGGCGGCACCCTGCCCATCGGCCGGCTGAGCGGTCTACCCGCCGCCCGCGCCCGAGATGAGTGCCAGCCCGGTCTCCGGGTCCACCCGCTTGGCCAACTCAGGCGCCACCTCGGAGATCATCACCTCCAGCGTCGGCCACACCCGGCCCCGGAGCAGGTGCCCGCCCACGGTGCTGCCGTCGGCGCGGCCGAGCACCGCGTGCACGTGCAGCGCCGGCTCCCCGCCCCGCTCGGCAACGTCGCCGAGCAGGGAGAGCACCTCGACCTGCTCGCGTACCGGGATCGGTCGGTAGTCGCCGGTCTCCCGGTCGAACCACCCGACCTCGGCGTCGGCGAAACCGCCGACGGCGGTCACCCGGGCGGCGTGTATCCGATGCTCGCGCAGCGCCGCCCCCACGGCCTCGACCGCCTCCTCCCCCTTGTCGCAGACGACCACGAGGACCCGCCCGGTCTGGTGGTGCAGCTCGTGCGCCCTCATCGCCGACCGTCCCGCCGCCAGCCGGCCGGCCGGGCGGTCACCGTGCTGCCCCGACCGGTCGGGCGAGCACTGGTGTGCCAGGCCGGCACCGCCGTCGTCGCGTCCATCGCACCCTTTCCTCTCTCCGGCGCAGCCTCAGCCCACCCGGTACCGCTCCGCCTCGGCGGCACGCAGCTCCAGCCCGTGGCCCGGCCGGTCCAGCGGCACCGCGGCCCCGCCTCCCGCCGCGGACACCGCACCGTCGAAGAGCATCGCCTCGATCCGGACGTGGTCGTGGAACCACTCGATGTGGCGCAGGTTCGGCGTCGCTGCCGCCACGGCCAGGTGCTGGTGGGGCGCACAGTGCGCGGACACCTCCAGGCCCGAGGCGGCGGCCACCGCCGCCGCCCGAAGGAATTCGCTGATGCCACCGCACCGGGTGACGTCGATCTGCAGGCAGTCGACGTACGGGGCCATCCGATGGAAGTAGACGAGGTCGAAGCCGTACTCCCCCGCCGCGACGTCGGGCAGCACCTGGTCGCGGACCAGCCCGAGGCCGACCAGGTCGTCCGAGCTGACCGGTTCCTCGTACCAGCGCACGTCGAGGTCGGCCGCGGCCCGGGCCATCCGTACCGCCTGCTTGCGCTGGTACCCGCCGTTCGCATCGACGTACAACTCGGCGTCGTCGCCGATGGCGCGCCGGGCGGCCACCATCCGGGCCAGATCCCGCGGCGCGTCGGTGCCCCCGGACTCGCCAATCTTGATCTTGACCCGTGGGATGCCCTCGTCGTGCACCCAGCCGGAGAGCTGCCGGTGCTGCCGCTCGGCGTCGTAGGTGGTGAATCCGCCGCTGCCGTAGACCGGCACCTGCCGACGGGCGGTGCCGAGCAGCCGGGCCAACGGCAGGCCGTGCCGGCGGGCCTTGAGGTCCCAGACCGCGCAGTCGGCTGCGGAGAGCGCCAGGCCGGCGATTCCGGGCCGCCCGGCGTTTCTCAGCCGCCGCCGCATGGCCGACCACGCAGCCGGCACGTCGTCCGGGTCGAGTTCGGCCACCACGGGCGCGAGCAGATCCGTGACGACCGGAACCACCGCTGCTGGCCCGTACGTCCAGCCGGTGCCCACCTGGCCGTCGGCCTCCGCGCGGACCAGCACCATGGTGGTGCTGTCCCAGGCGAAGGTGCCGTCGCCCTCGGGCGCGTCGGTCGGTACCCGGTACGCCGCCGCGCTCAGCCGCACCGCCGTCACCGCCCCCGGCGGCGACTGGCCAGCGCGGCGACCGGCGCCAGCGCGGCCAGCCCGACGAGGCTGGTGGCGAGCAGGCGGGCAGCCCGGGAGGGCCGCTGCGGGCGTTGCCCCCACCCCTGCTCGGGGCGGGCGGTCACCCGCTCACCACGCAGGCCGGCCCGCAGCAGCTCGGCGAGGTGGATCGCGGAGCGGCCGCCGTTGGCGCTCTGCTCGACCTGCGTACGGCAGCTGAAGCCGTCGGCCAGGATGACGTCCGTGTCGGCGGCACCCCGGACGGCCGGCAGCAGAACCCGCTCGGCGCAGGCCGCGGAGACCTCGTAGTGCCCCGCCTCGAAGCCGAAGTTGCCGGCCAGCCCGCAGCAGCCCGAGTCGAGGAGTTCGGCCTGGACCCCCGCATCGGTGAGCACCGCCTGGTCCGCGGTGGTGCCGAGGACGGCGTGCTGATGGCAGTGGGTCTGGATCAGTGCGTGCGCGGACAGCTTCGGCGCCTGCCATCCGGGGCTGTGGTCGTGCAGCAGCTCGGCCAGGGTGACGGTCTGCTGCCGCAGACGGTGCACGTCCTCGTCGTCGGGGAAGAGTTCCCGGGCGTCGCTGCGGAACACCGCGGTGCAGCTCGGTTCCAGCCCCACGATCGGGGTGCCGGCCCGCAGGTGGGGTCGGAGCACCTCCACCGTCCGCCGCAGCACCTTCTTCGCCATGCCGAGCTGTCCCGTGGAGATCCAGGTGAGCCCGCAGCAGACCGGCTGCTCCGGCACCCGGACCCGCCAGCCCGCCGCCTCCAGCACCTCCACGGCCGCCTGGGCGATGCCCGGCTGGAGGTGGTTGGTGAAGGTGTCCGGCCAGAGCATCACCTCGCCGCGCCAGCCGTCGCCGGTCGGCCAGCGGTCCGCGAACCAGTGCTGGAAGGTCTCGGTGGCGAAGACCGGGATCTCCCGGCGCTGGTCGATGCCGCCGACCAGCTTGGCGAGCCGGCTCAGCCCGGGCGCCTGGGCCAGCGCGTTCACCACCCGGGGCGCCCGGGCGGCGACCGTGGCCACCGCCGGCAGCCAGCCCATCGAGTAGTGCGGGCGGGGCCGGAGCCGGCCCTGGTAGTGATGGGACAGGAACTCCGCCTTGTACGTCGCCATGTCCACGTTGACCGGGCAGTCGGACTTGCAGCCCTTGCAGGCCAGGCAGAGGTCGAGCGCGTCGCGGACCGCCTCGGAGCGCCAACCGTCGGAGATGGTGCCGCCGCGGGCGGTGCCGTCGAGCATCTCGAACAGCAGGCGCGCCCGACCCCGGGTGGAGTGCTCCTCCTCCCGGGTGACCATGTAGGACGGGCACATCACCCCGCCGTGCTCTCGCCGGCACTGGCCGACGCCCACGCAGCGCAGCACCGCCCGGCCGAAACTGCCGTCGTCGTCCGGATAGTGGAAGTGGGTCGCCACCTGGCCGTGGTTGTAGTCGACGCCGAGCCGCAGGTGGCTGTCCAACGGGTAGGAGGCCACCAGCTTGCCCGGGTTCATCCGGTCGTCCGGATCGAAGATCGCCTTGAACTGCCCGAACGCGCTGACAAGCCGGTCGCCGAACATCTTCGGCAGCAGCTCGCCGCGGGACTGCCCGTCGCCGTGCTCTCCGGAGAAGGAGCCCCCGTAGGAGACCACCAGATCCGCGGCACGCTCGACGAACGAGCGGAACTGCCGCACCCCCTCGGCGGTCGTCAGCTTGAACGGGATGCGGGTGTGGACGCAGCCCTGCCCGAAGTGCCCGTAGAGCGAGGCCTGTTCGAAGCCGTACTCGCGGAACAGCGCGTCGAGATCGCGCAGGTAGTCGCCGAGCCGTTCGGGAGCGACGGCCGAGTCCTCCCAGCCCTCCCAGGTGTCGGGTTCACCCGGCACCCGGGCGGTGGCACCGAGTCCGGACTCGCGGACCAGCCACATCTGGCGCTCGTCTGCCTCATTGTCGTACCGGTGCGCGGTCGGCCCGCCGTCGCGGCACAAGTCGTTGATCATCCGCTCGGCCGCGGCGTCGGCCTCCTCGCGGGTGTCGCCACCGAACTGCACCATCAGCCAGCCGCCGCCCGCGGGCAGCTTGTGCAGCGCCTCCGGGTGCAGGTGCTTACGCTTCTCGAAGTTGACCAGCTTGTCGTCGAGCCCCTCCAACGCGATCGGGTCGTACGGCAGGACCCGCGGCACGTCGTCTCCGGCGGCGGCGATGTCCGGGTACGACAGGAACACCATCGACTTGGCCCGTGTCACCGGCACCAGCATCAAGCGGGCCCGCAGCACGGTGACCAGCGTCCCCTCGGAGCCGACCAACGCCTGTGCGACGTGGAAGTTCTTCTCCGGCAGCAGGCTGTCCAGGTTGTATCCGGAGACCCGGCGCGGGATGCGCGGGTAGCGGGTGCGGATGTCGCTCTGGTACTCGTCGCGCAGCGCCCGCAGTTGGCGGTAGATCTCGGCCTGCCGGCCGCCCCGTCGCTCGATCTCGGCGTACTCCTCGTCGCTGGTCTCGCCGACCCACATCCGGGTGCCGTCGTAGAGCAGTACCTCCATCTCGACAAGGTTGTCGACCACCTTGCCGCTGCGCTGCGCGGTGGAGCCACAGGAGTTGTTGCCGATCATCCCGCCGATGGCGCAGTGGCTGTGGGTGGACGGGCGCGGCCCGAACTCCAGCCCGTGCGGTGCCAGCAACTCGTTGAGCGTGTCGAGCACGATGCCGGGCTCCACCAGGCAGGTGCCGGCCTGCGGGTCGACCTCCAGCAGCCGGTTGCAGTACTTCGACCAGTCGATGACCACCGCCACGTTGGTCACCTGTCCCCCCAGGCTGGTACCGCCGCCCCGGGAGAGCACCGGCGCGCGGTGGCGGCGGCAGACGGCGACCGCGGCCACCGCCGCCTCGACGGTGCGGGGCACCACCAGGCCGAGCGGCACCTGGCGGTAGTTGGAACCACCGGTGGCGTACGCGGCCCGTGCGCCGGCGTCGAAGCGCACCTCCCCGTCCACCTCGGCGCGCAGGTCCGCGGCGAGCGCGGCCAGGTCGACGTCGTACGCCGGCTCGGGCGGCCGCACGACGGGCCCGGGCAGGGACACCGGCTCCGTGGCCGGAGCTGCCCTCCGTGCCGTGCCGGTGACGCGCCGGGTCATGACCGCAGCTCGTTGATCTTGTCTCGGGCCACGGTGGCGAGGGTGGCGACCTTGTGCGGCTGGCCCCGCAGGAACGCCTCGGTGAAGTGCTTGGCCTGTTCGTACCGGACCTTGCCGGGCATCGGCGGTTCGTCCGGGTTGACGTCACAGTCGACCAGCGCCGGGCCCGGATGGGCCAACGCCCCACGGATCGCGTCCGGCACCGCCTTCGGGTCGGTGACCTTCACGCCGTACCCACCGCAGGCCCGTGCCCACGCGCCGAAGTCGGCCTCGGGCTGCCGGTGCCGCACCGCGTACTCCGGGTAGCCGAGGACGATCTGCTCCCAGAGGATCTGGCCGTACGAGTTGTTGTTGTTGATCACCACCTTGATCGGCAGCTCGTGCCGCACGGCGGTGAGGAACTCGGCCATCAACATGGCGAAGCCGCCGTCGCCGACGAACGCGATGACCTGCCGGCCGGGGAACGCGTGCTGCATGGCGATCGCGTACGGCAGGCCCGGCGCCATGGTGGCCAGGTTGCCGGAGAGGTAGAACTCGCGGCCGCCGCGGATGGTCCAGTGCCGCGCCGCCCAGGTGGCGATCGTGCCGGAGTCGCAGGTGAGGATGGCGTCCGAGGTGGCGGCCGCGTCGATGCAGCTGATCAGGTACTGCGGGGCGATCGGATCCCGTCCCGGGTCCTGCAGGGCGATCATGTCCGCGCGCCAGGCGTCCCGCGCCCGCTGGTACTTCGTCAGGAAGGACCGGTCCGAGCGGGCCTGGAGCATCGGCAGCAGCTGCTGCAACGCCAGCTTCGCGTCCGCGGTCACCGCCGCCTGCACCGGCAGGCGCAGGCCGATCAGGCTCGCGTCGATGTCGATCTGGACCACCTTGGCCTGCCCCGGCGCGGGCAGGTACTTCCCGTACGGGAAAGAGGTGCCCACCATCAGCAGGGTGTCGCACTCCTCCATCAGCTCCTCGCTCGGCTTCGTGCCGAGCAGGCCGAGGCCGCCGGTGGTGAGCGGATGGTCGTCCGGCACCACCAGCTTGCCGGGCAGGGTCTTGACGATCGGGCTGGCCAGTGCCTCGGCCACCGCGAGCACCTCGTCCCGGGCGTGGCGGGCGCCGACGCCCACCAGCATGGCCACCCTCTTCCCGGCGTTGAGCACCTCCGCCGCCCGGGCCAGGTCGACCTGCGCCGGCGCCACCGGCGGCTGCGACACCACGGCGCTGCTCGCGGGTGGCACCCCCGGGCTGACGTGCCGGTAGGGGTCCTCGCCGACGGCGGCGACCTGCACGTCGTTGGGGAAGGTCAGATGGGCGACGCTGCGCCGCGCCAGGGCGTGCCGGATGGCGATGTCGACCACGCCGGGCACCTGCTGGGGGTTGGTGACCATCAGGTTGTACGCCTCCGCCACGTCCTGGAAGAGCAGCGCCGTGTGTACCTCCTGCTGGTAGTGGGAGCCGAGCACCGACGTCTCCTGCATGCCGGTGATGGCGAGCACCGGGACGTGGTCGAGCTTGGCGTCGTAAAGCCCGTTGAGCAGGTGGATTGCGCCCGGCCCGGAGGTGGCGGCGCACACCCCGATCCGGCCGGTGGCCTTGGCGTACCCGGTGGCCATGAAGGCCGCCGCCTCCTCGTGGTGCACCAGCACGAACCGCAGCCTCTCCCGCTGCCGACGAAAGCCCTCCATCAGGCCGTTGATGCCGTCGCCGGGGAGGCCGAAGACGGTGTCGACGCCCCACTCCACCAGTCGTCGGGCAAGGCCTTCGCCTACGATCTCCTGCACGTCACGCCTCCTGAATCCGTACCCCGCGGTCCGGACGGCCACCCGACATCCGATCCGTCGCGAGCTACCCGTGACGATTCGCGGCAAACGTCCGACCTGACGTTTTCGGCAGAGCGGCGGTGACATGCCGGACGGATGCCGCCGGGAGGATGCCGCCGGACGAAGACCCGTGGGCGGCGGCCACGGCGGCGAGGTGCGCAGGGTGCAGCTCGGCCAGGGCCGGGCGGCCCGCGACCGCTCAGCCGCGGCGGCGACGCGAGATCAGCAGGCCGAGGACCAGACCCGCCAGGAGCAGCGCGATCTGCTTACCGGAGACCGACGACTTCAACTGACCAAGTCCTCTCCTGGGGTCGACGAGGGTGCCCGCGGCGTCACCAATCCTTCCGACGATCGCGTCGTCGATCCGACTCCGTCTCATCGCCCACCGTCCATTCCTGTGTGCGGCCCCCGCATCCTGCCGGCGGTACCCGACGCTCCGCCCGGCAAACGAGGTGAGAACCAGCGCCACGGCCGATCCGCTGCGGATCTGGTTCAGCGCCCCAGCTCGTCGCGGGCGGCCGAGGAACCGGCCGGCACCACCCGGCCGGCGGTGCTGGACACCGCGTCGCGTACCTCGTCCGCCAGGCGGGCGGACCTTCCGCCCGCCGCACGCAGCCGATCCAGGCCCGCGGCGCCGAGGAACACAGCAGCGGCCACGTACCCGGCGGTCATCCCGGCAGCCGCCAGCCGTCGCGGCAGGAACGCCTCCAACATCCGCAGCGAGGTCGCCGAGGCCGCCCCGACAGCCAGCACCGCACACCCTCCGGCGGCGGCCAGCAGCACGAAGCCGAGCCCGGCTGGACGAGCGGCGTCCGCGAGCTGGGTGCGTACCGCTCGAACCTCCTCGCGTACCACCTCGGCCACGTCCTCCGCCAGGCGGTCGGTGGGACTGGCTGGTCGGCCGCCATCCCCGGGCTGGTTCGCCATGCCCATCGGGCCTCCCCCTCGGCTCGTCTCGGCGCGGTCGGGTACCCCGAAACAGCGCCCCCATTCGCTCCCGTCCCACAGCGGCGGCTGGGGGATCGCGCAGCACGAGCCAGGCGGAGACGGCGGCGTACGACTCACCGCTACGCCGGGAACCGCTCGCGCCGCGTCAGCACCGCGTATCCCGAGACCGCCGCCGGTCCCGGCACCGGCATGGAAGCGGCGGAAGCCCGCGTCGGTGAACGCGTTCGCCATCGCGTTGATCCACCGGGTACGTGTGGCCGAGAATCGACGCCGTGGAAGACGTGGGTATCTCTCAGGACTGGGTCCCATTGCTGGGCCAACTTGACCGGCATGTGTCTTCCGGGCGGCTCTCGCCGGACACCGCGGCGTTGTCCGATCTGATGAGCATCTATCAGGTGCCGGGGGTCAGCATCGCCGTCGGCCACGTGAGCGGGCGGGTGTGGGCGGCGGGGTATGGCGTCACGGGTGGCGAGACGTCGATGCCGGTGACCGCGGGCACCGCGTTTGCGGCCTGCTCGATCAGTAAGCATGTCGCCGCGTTCGGCGCATTGCTACTGGTCCAGGAAGGTGTCCTGGACCTGGACACCGACATCGGCGAGTACCTCACCTCGTGGCAACTACTCGACCGCGAGGGTCAACAACCGGGAGTTACGTTACGACAACTGCTGGCACACACGGCGGGTTTGTCCGACACCTGGTACCGCGGCTATGCCGCTGATCGCGCCCCGTCGCTGTTGCAGGTCCTGGAAGGCAGCGGCTCGACGACCACTCCACCGGTTCGGTCGACCCTGTTGCCGGGTAGCCGCTTCCGGTACTCGGGCAGCCACTACTCCGTGCTCCAGCAGCTGATGGTGGACGCGACCGGAACCCCGTTCGAGGACCTCATGCAAACTCTGGTGCTGGAACCGGTCGCCATGACCGACAGCAGCTTCGACCAGCAGTTTCCGCACCAGCGACCGCATCTGGTGGCTCGTGGCCATCACGGGGGCGGCACCGGGATTCCCGGCGGTTGGCGAGTGCAACCGGAGACGGCCGCAGCTGGACTGTGGAGCACCCCGACCGACCTGCTCCGGCTCGACCTCGAGATCGCCCGGGCGGCCTCGGGAGACTCGACGCTGCTCGACCCCGACCTGGCCACCGAGATGTGGACACCGCAGATTCCTGCCGGCAGCTACGGGCTCGGCACCGAGGTTGACGACCGCGCCGGGCGCCGGCGTGTCGGACACACCGGGTTGAACGTTGGCTATACCTGCTTTTCCTACGTGTGGCCCGACAGCGGCACCGCAGTCGCTGCGATGACCAACTCGGAGGATGGATGGGAGCTGCTGGCCAGCATCCGCGCCGCCGCGGACCGTCAGTACGCCACCAGCATCACAGCCGCGCCGCCCAGTGACGTGACGGGCCGCTACGTCCTACACGACGGTTACCCGATCGACATCGCGGTCACCAACGGCCAACTGACCTTCACCGCCGCTGCCCAGCAACCGGTTGTACTACTGGCAGAACCAGACGGGCGCTACCTACACCCAGGACTCGACCTGGAAGTCCGGTTCCTACAGACCAACAACCAGCCTTACATCCTGGAACTGCGGCAGGAGGGAGTCACGCAAACCGCGACGCCATCAACCAAGCAACCCAAATAGCCGAGTAACACCTGTGCTCGCGGCGGCCAACGATGTGCTGGCCTCTGTTCGTATACGAGTCGCGGATCAACCCCGATCCGTTGCGCTGCCATGCGTGAGTTACTTGGCGTTGAAGTAGCTCGCCTCCGGGTGGTGCACCACGATCGCGTCCGTGGCCTGCTCCGGCATCAACTGGAACTCCTCCGACAACTGCACGCCGATCCGCTCCGAGCCCAGCAGCTCCACGATCTTCGCGCGGTCCTCCAGGTCCGGACAGGCCGGGTAGCCGAACGCGTACCGGCAGCCCCGGTAGTCGGTGCGCAGCAGCCCCGCCAGGTCGGCCGGATCGTCGTCGGCCACGGTACGGCCGCCCGGCAGGGTCAACTCGGACCGGATCCGCCGGTGCCAGTACTCCGCCAGGGCCTCGGTGAGCTGCACGGACAGCCCGTGCACCTCCAGGTAGTCGCGGTATTCGTTGCGGGCGAACAGCTTGGCGGCGTACTCGCTGACCGGCTGGCCCACCGTGACCAGCTGCAACGCCACCACGTCCAGCTCGTCGCCGCGCGGGCGGAAGAAGTCGGCCAGACAGAGCCGCCGCTCCTGGCGCTGCCGGGGGAAGGAGAACCGGGCCCGCTCGGCGTGCCCGTTCTCGTCCAGCACCACCAGGTCGTTGCCCTCGGCGTACGCCGGGAAGTAGCCGTACACGACGGCGGCCTCAAGCACCTGGTCGGCGATGAGACGGTCCAGCCAGTAGCGCAGCCGCGGCCGACCCTCGGTCTCCACCAGCTCCTCGTAGGACGGTCCCTTGCCGCCCCGCGCGCCGCGCAGCCCCCACTGCCCGAGGAAGGTGGCCCGCTCGTCGAGCAGCGCCGCGTAGTCCGCGAGCGGCACGCCCTTGACGACCCTGGTGCCCAGGAACGGCGGGGCGGGCACCTCGACGTCGGTGGCCACGTCGGAGCGGACCGAGGCGTCGTCCAGCGCCGGCAGCGCCTCGCTGACGATCGCCCGCTGCCGCTCGCGGCGGGCCCGGCGGGCCGCCAGGGCCGCCTCCCGCTCGGCGTCGATCACGGGCGCCCCGCCACGCTTGGCGGTCATCACCCGGTCCATCAGGGACAGCCCCTCGAAGGCGTCCCGGGCGTAGTGCACCTGGCCGGGGAACATCGCCCGCAGGTCGTCCTCGACGTACGCCCGGGTCAGCGCCGCCCCGCCCAGCAGCACCGGCCAGCGCTCCGCGACCCCGCGCGAGGCCATCTCGGCCAGGTTCTCCTTCATGATCACGGTGCTCTTGACCAGCAGGCCGGACATGCCGATGGCGTCGGCCCGGTGCTGCTCGGCGGCCTCCAGGATCGCGTTGATCGGCTGCTTGATGCCGATGTTGACGACCTCGTAACCGTTGTTGGACAGGATGATGTCGACCAGGTTCTTGCCGATGTCGTGCACGTCGCCCCGCACGGTGGCTAGCACGATGCGGCCCTTGCCGCCGTCCTCGGCGGTCTCCATGTGCGGCTCCAGGTAAGCCACCGCGGTCTTCATCACCTCGGCGGACTGGAGCACGAACGGCAGCTGCATCTGGCCCGAGCCGAACAACTCGCCGACGACCTTCATGCCGTCGAGCAGGATGTCGTTGATGATGGACAGCGGGCTGCGCCCCTGCGCCATCGCCGCGTCCAGGTCGGCCTCCAGGCCGTTGCGCTCGCCGTCGATGATCCGCCGCTTGAGCCGCTCCTCCAGCGGCAGCGCGGCCAGTTCCTCCGCCCGGCCGGCCCGCGCCGACGCGGCATCCACGCCCTCGAAGATCTCGATGAACTTCTGCACCGGGTCGTAGCCCTCGCGGCGCCGGTCGTAGACGAGGTCCAGCGCCACCTCCCGTTGCTCGTCGGGGATCTTGTTGAACGGCAGGATCTTGCTGGCGTGCACGATGGCGCTGGTCAGGCCGGCCTGGCGGCACTCGTGCAGGAAGACCGAGTTGAGCACCTGCCGGGCGGCCGGGTTGAGCCCGAAGGAGACGTTGGAGATGCCGAGGGTGAAGTTGACGCCCGGCCAGCGGCGGGCGATCTCCCGGATCGCCTCGATCGTCTCGATGCCGTCGCGCCGGGTCTCCTCCTGGCCGGTGGCGATCGGGAAGGTCAGCGCGTCGATCAGGATGTCCGCGCGGTCCATCCCCCACCGCACGGTGAGGTCCTCGATCAGCCGGCCCGCGACCCGCACCTTCCAGTCGGCGGTCCGCGCCTGCCCCTCCTCGTCGATGAGCAGCGCCACCACGGCGGCTCCGTGCTCCTTGACGATCGGCATCACCCGCGCGTACCGGGATTCGGGGCCGTCCCCGTCCTCGAAGTTGACCGAGTTGACCACGCACCGCCCGCCGAGCATCTCCAGCCCCGCCTCGATCACCGCCGGCTCGGTCGAGTCCAGCATGATCGGCAGGGTGGAGGCGGTGGCGAAGCGGCCGGCGAGTTCCCGCATGTCCTGCGTGCCGTCGCGGCCGACGTAGTCGACGCACAGGTCCAGCAGGTGCGAGCCGTCGCGCGCCTGGCCACGGGCGATCTCCACGCAGGCCCGCCAGTCGCCGGCGAGCATGGCCTCGCGGAACGCCTTGGAGCCGTTGGCGTTGGTCCGCTCCCCCACCATCAGCAGGGAGGCGTCCTGGGCGAACGGCACCGGGTGGTAGACCGACGAGACCCCCGCCTCGTGCCGCGCCTCGCGGGGTACGGGGCTCGTGCCGTGCAGGCGCTCGGCCAGGACCCGGATGTGCTCGGGGGTGGTGCCGCAGCAGCCGCCGACCAGCGAGACGCCGTGCTCGGTGACGAACCGCTCCAGGGCGTCGGCCAGCTCCACCGGGGTCAGCGGGAAGTATGCCCCGTCCGCGGTCAGCACCGGCAGGCCCGCGTTCGGCATCACCGACAGCGGGATCCGGGAGTGCTGGGAGAGGTAGCGCACGTGCTCGCCCATCTCGGCCGGCCCGGTCGAGCAGTTCAGCCCGATCAGGTCGACCCCCAACGGCTCGATGGCCGCCAGCGCCGCCCCGATCTCGCTGCCCACCAGCATGGTGCCGGTGGTCTCCACGGCGACGTGGCAGATGATCGGGACCGTCCGGCCGAGCCGGGCCATCGCCCGCTTCGAGCCGACCACCGCGGCCTTGACCTGGAGCAGGTCCTGGCAGGTCTCCACGATCAGCGCGTCCGAACCGCCGTCGATCAGGCCCTCGGCGTTCTCCTGGTAGGCGTCGCGCAGGGTCGCGTAGGCGGCGTGCCCGAGGGTGGGCAGCTTGGTGCCCGGGCCGATCGAGCCGAGCACGAACCGGGGCCGCTCCGGCGTGGCGTACGCGTCGGCGGCCGCCCGGGCGATCCGCGCCCCCGCCTCGGAGAGCTCGCGGATGCGGTGCGGGATGTCGTACTCGCCGAGGTTGGCCAGGTTGGCCCCGAAGGTGTTGGTCTCGACGCAGTCCGCGCCGGCGGCCAGGTACGCCTCGTGCACCCCGCGGACCACGTCCGGCCTGGTGACGTTGAGGATCTCGTTGCAGCCCTCGTAGCCCTCGAAGTCGTCGAGGGTGAGGTCAGCCGCCTGCAGCATCGTGCCCATGGCGCCGTCGGCGATGAGGATCCGGTCTGCCAGCACGTCGAGCAATGAGGTCCGCACGGGGTTCAGGTTAGTGCCGCCGCGACCCGATGGGCTCCCCCGTGCTTGTCTTCCCACATTCTGTCAGCGGGATCACGCCGTCCGGTTCATCGCGCTATGACCGGCCGACGTCGGGCCCGACCGGCGCGGCCGACGGGCCGCTTCCCGCGCCGGGACGTAGGCTGACGGACGTGAAGGACAACAGCGACAGCACCACGCCCGGCGGGCGGGCGACCGGGTACGGTCCCGGCACCGCCCCCGACGAGCAGGGTGAGGTGACGGCGTGACCGAGTTCGACGGACTGCCGGTGCTGCGGTCCCCCGTGGCGATCGCCGCGTTCGAAGGTTGGAACGACGCCGCCGACGCGTCCACCGCCGCCGTGGAGCACCTGGAGCAGGTGTGGCAGGCCCGCCAGGTCACCGAGCTCGACCCGGAGGACTTCTACGACTTCCAGGTCAGCCGCCCCACCATCACGATGGCCGAGGGCGAGACCCGCCGGGTGGAGTGGCCCACCACCCGCTTCATGGTGGCCAGCCCCGAGGGCACCGAACGGGACGTGGTGCTGATCCGGGGCATCGAGCCGAGCATGCGGTGGCGCACCTTCTGCGAGCAGGTGCTGGAGATCTGCCACAGCCTGGAGGTCGAGCGCGTGGTCGTGCTCGGCGCCCTGCTGGCCGACGTGCCGTACACCCGGCCGCTGCCGATCAGCGGCAGCGCCTCCGACGCGGAGGCCGCGCAGCGCTACCAGCTCACCCCCACCCGCTACGACGGCCCGACCGGGATCGTGGGCGTGCTGCACGACGCCTGCAACCGCGCCGAGGTCGACGCGGTGTCGTTCTGGGTGCACGTGCCGCACTACGCCAACAACCCGCCCTGCCCGAAGGCCACCCTGGCCCTGCTGCACCGGGTCGAGGAGGTGCTCGACCTGCCGGTGCCGATGGCCGACCTCGCCGAGGAGGCCGCCGAGTGGGAGCAGCGGGTGCGCAGCGCCGCCGAGCAGGACGCCGAGCTCGGCGAGTACGTGCGCGAGTTGGAGGAACGCGTCGGCGACGCGGGCATCACCCCGCTGACGGGCGACGAGATCGCCCAGGAGTTCGAGAAGTACCTGCGCCGCCGTGGCGGCTCCGCCGGCCCGACCGCCGGCTCCTGGTAGCGCCTCTCCCCTGCCCGCCCCGGGCCCCGGACGCATGTCGTCCGGGGCCCTTTCCGCGTGTCCGGGGTGGCGCCGTCACCACCTCTACGGCATCCTAGGAACCTAGCTGTGATCGAGGAGGCGCGCATGCAGATCAATCCGGGGGCGGCCGAGTTCCCGCACCGACAGATCGCCGCGCAGCTCAAGGCGCAGATCCGCCGCGGCGACTGGGGGCCCGGCGAGCGGCTGCCGTCCATCCCGGCGATCGCCGAGATGTTCGGCGTGGCGAAGCAGACCGTGCAGCGGGCCGTCGACCAGCTGCGGGTCGAGGGCATCCTGATCACCAAGCCCGGCTCCGGGACGTACGTCCGGGGCACGCGGCGGCGGCTCAACCGGCTCTCCCGGGGCCGGTACGGCGGCTTCCGCGGCTACCACACCGACCTGGCCGCCCGGTACCGGCAGCAGCTCGTCTCGGTCGGCCGGGCCCCCGCCCCGCCCGAGGTGGCCGACGCGTTCGGCGTGGCCGACGGCACCGAGCTGCTCTGCCGGCGCCACCTCGTCCGCACCGAGGACTCGCCGGTCGAGGTGGGCGCCTCGTGGTTCCTGCCGGCCGACACCGCCGGCACGTCCCTGGAGCGCGCCGAGGCATTCGGCCGGCCGCTCTACCAGGAGGCCGAGGAGGCCACCGGCCGGCGGTACGTCTCGGCCACCGACACGATCAGTGCCCGCCAGCCCAGCCGGGAGGAGGCGGAGATCCTCCAGATCCGTCCCGACACCCCGGTGCTGCACCTACTGCACGTCGCGTACGACGGTCACCGCAAGCCGATCGAGGTCGCCCAGGCGACCTGGCCCGGCCCGGTCACCACGCTGACCGAGGAGTACAAG
The DNA here is from genome assembly GCF_055587185.1 of Micromonospora sp. NPDC048040. Taxonomy (NCBI): domain Bacteria; kingdom Bacillati; phylum Actinomycetota; class Actinomycetes; order Micromonosporales; family Micromonosporaceae; genus Micromonospora; species Micromonospora sp. NPDC048040. Next base: position 15,676 of record NZ_JBVJGT010000011.1, read on the forward strand.
ATCCCCTCCCCCGCCCCGGACCCGGACCCCGACCCGGGGCTGGTCCTGGGCTGACGCCGCCCCTCCCGCCCCTCCCGACCGCGCTCGTGCGCCTGCCGCCCGGCGAAGGCGGACACACGCCGCGCGCCAAGGGCCGACAGTGCAAGATCGCGGTCGGGACCGGGGCGTGGGAAGCGAGGGCTGGGTCAGAGGCGGATGCCCAGGAGGGCGTCGAGGGTGTCGGCGAAGAGAGTGGGGGCGGCCGGGTCGGTCGCGGTGCCGGCGAGGGCAGCCGCGGCCCACTCGTCGGCCAGCACCAGGGCGGCCGGCGAGTCGAGGTCGTCGGCGAGGCGGGCGCGTACGCCGGCCAGGAACGCCTCCCCCGACGGGCCGGCGGGCACGGCGGCGGCCTGCCGCCAGCGGGCCAGCCGCTGCTGCGCGGCCGCCAGCAGCTCGTCGGTCCAGGTGCGGTCGGCGCGGTAGTGCCCGGAGAGCAGTGCCAGCCGGACCGCCATCGGGTCGACCCGGTCGGCGCGCAGCCGGGAGACGAAGACCAGGTTGCCCCGGGACTTCGACATCTTCTCGCCGTCGAGGCCGATCATGCCGGCGTGCACGTAGTGGTCGGCGAACGGCGCCGCGCCGGTGAGCCGCTCGGCGTGCGCGGCGGAGCACTCGTGGTGCGGGAAGATCAGGTCGTTGCCGCCGCCCTGCACGTCGATCCGGTCGCCCAGCAGGTTGAGCGCGATCACCGCGCACTCGATGTGCCAGCCGGGGCGGCCGGAACCCAGGTCACCGCCCGGCCAGGAGGGCTCGCCCTCGCGGGCGCCGCGCCACAGCAGCGGGTCGAGCGGGTCGCGCTTGCCGGCCCGGTCGGGGTCGCCCCCGCGCTCGGGGAAGATCTCCAGCATCTGCTCGCGGGTCAGGTTGGACTCGTAGCCGAACCGGGGCGCGGCGGCGATGTCGAAGTAGACGTCGCCGGTGCCGTCCTCCAGGCGGTACGCGGCCCCCTCCTTGAGCAGCACGAGGACCTTCTCGGCGATGTCGGGGATGGACTCGACCGCGCCCACGTAGTGCGCCGGCGGGATGATCCGCAGCGCCTCCATGTCCTCCCGGAACAGGGCCGTCTCGCGCATCGCCAGGACCTTCCAGTCCTCGCCGTCGCGCTCGGCCCGCTCCAGCAGCGGGTCGTCGATGTCGGTGACGTTCTGCACGTAGCGCACGTCGAGGCCCGCGTCCCGCCACATCCGCTGCACGAGATCGAACGCGATCATGGTGGCGGCGTGGCCGAGGTGGGTCGCGTCGTACGGGGTGATGCCGCAGACGTACATGGTCGCGGTGCCGGACGGCTCGCTCGGCCGGACGCCCTGCCGCGCCGAGTCGAACAACGCCAGCGGCCCGCCCCTGCCCGGCAGCCGCGGCACCTCGTGTCCCACCCAAGAGTCCATGACCGTCAGCCTAACCAGCCGCCGGACCCGGACACGTCCACCCCACAAGTGATCATCACGACAGCCCGCCGAAGCGGTGCCGGGCGGTCACATGGGGGGCCAGGGCACCGCCGGCCAGTCCTGCGACGGCTGCGGGAAACAGCCGGTGTGGCGCATCCGGTCGACCCGGGCGGCCAGCTCGGCGATCTCCCCGATGGTGAGGTGGTCGGCCAGTTCCGCGCCGAGCGCGCCGGCGAGCTGACCGGCGAGCGCGTCGAGCATCTCCACGGCATCCCCCGGCAGCGGCCGGCCGGCCCAGCCCCAGAGCACCGTGCGCAGCTTCTCCTCGACGTGGAAGCTCACCCCGTGGTCCACGCCGTAGATCCGGTCGTCCGGGCCGACCAGCACGTGGCCGCCCTTGCGGTCGGCGTTGTTGATCACCGCGTCGAGCACCGCGAGGCGGGCCAGCCGCGGGTCGTCTGCGTGGGCGAGCGCGTAGGGCGTGCCGTCGTCGTCGCGGGCCGCGGCGATCGGGAACCAGCGGGGCGGCAGCGCGTCGGCCGGCACGAAGCCGACCAGCGGCTCGGCCTCCTCCGGCTCGTCGATCCAGAGCTGGCACGACCCCGGCCCCAACGGGCCGTCCCGCAGCACCGTGGGCGGGACCAGATCCCACCCGGTGGCCCGGGAGACCACGTACGCCGAGACCTCCCGGCCGGCCAGGGTGCCGTCGGGGAAGTCCCACAGCGGACGCTCACCCCGCACGGGCTTGTAGACGCACCGCGCGGTCGCCCCGTCGAGGGTCAGGATGCCGCGCAGGGTGGTGTTGGAGGCGTCGACGAGTCGCCCCTCCAGGTCGAGTCGGCCGTCGCGGAGCAACCGGAGCGCGGCGTCGCCGTCCTGTCGGGGCTGGAGTTCCGACGAGGTCACCGGTGATAACCGTTGTGGCGCGGGCAGAGGTGACCCGCCGGGTCGAGTGGCTGGCCGCACAGCGGGCAGGGCGGGCGGCCGGCGTTGACCACCCGTCGGGCCCGTTCGATGAACGCGCGGGTCGCCTCGGGGGTCAGCCGCACCCGGAGCCGGTCGAGGTCGTCGTCCGGCTCGTCGTCGACGTCCTCGTCGTCGTCCGGCTCGCCCAGCTCGACCTCGGCCTCCGCCTCGCCGGCGGCGATGGCCTCGATCACCACGGTCGCGGTGTCGACGTCGAAGGCCAGCCCGAGCGTGCCGACCCGGAACTCCTCGTCGACCGGCGTGTCCAGCGGGTCGTTGTCGCCGACGGCGGCCACCGGCTCGGGCAGCTCCACGCCGAAGCGGCGCTGCGCCTCGGAGAGCAGCTCCTCCAGCTTCTCGGCGAGCAGCGACACCTGGACCTTCTCCAGCGCGACGCTGACCAGCCGGCCGCCGCCGCGCGCCTGGAGGAAGAACGTGCGCTCCCCGGGCGGCCCGACGGTCCCGGCGACGAACCGCTCCGGCGGCTCGAAGGCGTGCACCTGGTGGGTCATACCCACGACCCTATCCGGCGCGCCACGGCACCGCGTACCCCACCGACGCGAATCGCCGCGCGCCCGCCGCGCCCGGCGGAGCGGCGGCCGGGCCCGGGCGTGGCGGTGGGCCGCCGCCGGGCCGTCACCGGCCTGCCCCCGCGCCGCCGCCCACCGCCGCGTCGGAGTCGGCCGCGCCGGCCGCCCGGGCCGCCCGGCGGCGTCGCCTGGGCGGCGGCGGCACCAGGGCGGCCAGGTCGCCGCCGGTGTCGTTGAGCCGCACCAGGAACGGCCGCAGCGGGGTGTAGCGGATCGCCGTCACCGACGCCGGGTCGGCCACGATCCGCTGGAACAGGTCCAGGTGTACGCCGAGCGCGTCGGCCACGATGGCCTTGATCACGTCGCCGTGGCTGCACGCCAGCCACACCGCCTCCGGGCCGTGCTCCGCGGTGACCCGGGCGTCCCACGAGCGCACCGCGGCGACCGCCCGCGCCGCCATCGCCGCCATCGCCTCCCCCTCCGGGAAGACCGCCGCGCTCGGGTGCTGCTGGACCACCGGCCAGAGCGGCTCCTTGGCCAGCTTCTTGAGCGGCTGTCCCTCCCAGGTGCCGTAGCCGCACTCGGTCAGGCCCTCCTCCACCGTCGGGGTGGCCCCGGGCAACGCCAGCTCCAGGGTCTGCCGGCAGCGGATGAGCGGGCTGGTCACCACCGCGGCCAGCGGCACCGGCCGCAGCCGCTCGCCCACCGCGGCGGCCTGGGCCCGGCCGGTGTCGTCCAGCTCGACCGGCTGGCGGCCGGCCAGCCCGCCGTCCGCGTTCGCGGTCGTCCGGCCGTGTCGCAGAAGCAGAAGGGTCGCCACGGTGACACCCTATGATCCTGCGCCCGGCGGCGGGCGTACGCGGCGTCCGCCGTGGCCGCCGTATCCGGCCCCGCGCCGGCCAGGGTGGCAAGTTGTGTTGCCGGGCTGGCAAACTGGCGGCATGGACGACGATCTCGACGACGCGCTCGGCGCGGTGGGACCCCGGCTGCGCGCGCTGCGCCGGCAGCGCGCGACCACGCTGGCCGACCTGTCGGCGGCGACCGGCATCTCGGTGAGCACGCTGTCCCGGCTGGAGTCCGGCTCCCGCCGGCCGACCCTCGAACTGCTGCTCCCCCTGGCCCGGGCCCATGGCGTCACGCTCGACGAGCTGGTCGGCGCCCCGCCCACCGGCGACCCGCGCATCCACCTGCGGCCCGTCACCCGGCACGGCATGACGATGCTGCCCCTGACCCGCCGGGCCGGCGGCATCCAGGCGTACAAGCTCGTGATCCCGGTCAGCAGCCCCCGCCGGGAGCCCGATCCGCAGACCCACGAGGGCTACGAGTGGCTCTACGTCCTCAACGGGCGGCTGCGGCTCGTCCTCGGCGAGCGGGACCTGGTGCTCTCCCCCGGCGAGGCGGCCGAGTTCGACACCCGGGTGCCGCACTGGTTCGGGGCCGCCGACGCCGAGCCGGTCGAGTTCCTCAGCCTGTTCGGCACGCAGGGCGAGCGGGCGCACCTGCGCGCCCGTCCCAGGGCCACCCCGTCGGAGGAACCGGACGGGCGCTGACCTCGCGGACGGTCCGCCCGGCCCGCCCGGACACGGGCCGGCCCCCGTCCACACGAGGCGGAGGCGGGGGCCGGCGGGGCCGCGAGCGGTCAGGTGGCGCTGATGGTGCCGGTCATCAACAGGGCGAGCACCAGGGTGCCCAGCGCGACCCGGTACAGCACGAAGACGTACAGGGTGTGGTGCGCGACGTAGCGCAGCAGCCAGGCGATGGCCGCGTACCCGACGCCGAAGGCGATGATCGTGGCCACGACCATCTGGGCGACGCTCGGCACGGAGGTGCCGGGGGCCGCCGGCTCGAAGACGTCGCCGACGCTGAAGATCCCGGACATCACCACCGCCGGGATGGCCAGCAGGAACGAGTAGCGCGCCGCCGCCTCCCGGGTGAGGTTGAGCAGCAGCCCGGCGGTGAGCGTGCCGCCGGAGCGGGACACGCCGGGGATCAGCGCCATCGCCTGGGCGAAGCCCATCACCACGCCGTCGCGCATCCGGAAGTTCTCCAGGGTGCGGCTCTGCCGGCCCCAGTACTCGGCGAACGCCAGCACGAACGCGAAGACGATCAGCGTGGTGGACACCAGCCAGAGGTTGCGGCCGGCGGTGCGGATCTGGTCCTTGAACAGGAAGCCGAACAGCCCGATCGGGATCGAGCCGACGATCACGTACCAGCCCATCCGGTAGTCGAGGCTGGAGCGGACCGACTTGTCCCGGATGCCGACCAGCCACGTCCGGGTGATCCGCCAGATGTCCTTGGCGAAATAGATCAGCACCGCCGCCTCGGTGCCCAGCTGGGTGACCGCGGTGAACGACGCCCCGGCGTCGCGGTCGAAGAAGATCGCCGAGGTGATCCGCAGGTGCCCCGACGAGCTGACCGGCAGGAACTCGGTCAGTCCCTGGACGATGCCCAGGACGATGGCCTCGACCCAGGTCACTCGCCGACTCCCGAGAGCTCCAGCGCCTCGGCGACGGTACGCAGCGTCTGCACGCCGCTGTCCCGGTCCGCCGCGAACAGGGTCACCGACAGGGTGGTGACGCCGGCGGCCGCGTACTCGCGCATCCGCTCGGCGATACGCTCCTTCGGGCCCAGCAGCGAGGTCCGGTCGATGAACTCCATCGGCACCGCCGCGGCGGCGTCACGCTGCCGCTTGGCCAGGTAGAGGTCCTGCACCTCGCGGGCGGCGTCGCCGTAACCCATCCGGGTGGCGAGCTGGTTGTAGAAGTTCTGCTGCCGGCTGCCCATGCCGCCCACGTAGAGGGCCGCGTAGAAGCGGACCAGCTCGGCGCAGGACGCGACGTCGTCGCCGACCACCACCGGCACGGACGGGACCACGTCGAAGCCGGCGAGTTCCTTGCCCGCCTTCGCCCGCCCGGCCCGGACCGACGCGAGCTGCTCCTCGGCGAACTCGGGGGCGTAGAAGACGGCGAGCCAGCCGTCAGCGATCTCCCCGGCCAGCTCCAGGTTCTTCGGGCCGACCGCGGCGAGGTAGATCGGGATGTGTTCGCGCGGCGGGTGGAAGCCGAGGCGCAGCGCCTTCCCGGGCCCGTCCGGCAGCGGCAGCGTGTAGAACTCGCCGTCGTACGCGACCTCCTTGCGGGCGACGGCCAGCTTCACGATGTCCACGAACTCGCGGGTCCGCGCCAGCGGCTTGCCGAACCGCACCCCGTGCCAGCCCTCGGAGACCTGCGGACCGGACACCCCCAGGCCGAGCCGGAACCGGCCGCCGGAGAGCGCGTCGATGGTGGCCGCGGTCATCGCGGTCATCGCCGGGGTGCGGGCGGGGATCTGCATCACCGCGCTGCCCACGTCGATCCGTTCCGTCTGCCCCGCCATCCAGGCGAGCATGCTCGGCGAGTCGGAGCCGTAGGCCTCCGCCGCCCACACCACCGAGTAGCCGAGCCGGTCCGCCTCCTGGGCGAGAGCCAGGTGATCGGCCGGCGTGCTCCACGCCGTCTGGTATCCGAGGCTGAGCCCGAGTCGCACTAAGGTCCTCCCCCATCCGCACCACAGGTCGCATCAGGTTACGCAATGCGGGAGGACGCCCCGATCACCGGCTCACCGCAACCCCGGGGCCGACCCGGGCGGTCGGAAACACGACGCGCCCGGCAGACTTGACGGGAGCGAGGATGTCCGCGCGGCCCGGTTCGAAATAAGGTTCACCCATGCAACAGCGACCGCTCGGCCGAAGCGGGCTGGCGGTTTCGCGGCTCGCGCTCGGCACCATGACGTGGGGCCGGGACACCGACGCCGACGATGCGGCCGCCCAGCTGAAGAGTTACCTCGACGCGGGCGGCAACCTGATCGACACCGCCGACGTCTACGGCGACGGCGACGCCGAGTCGGTCATCGGGTCGCTGCTGGGCACCCTGGTGCCGCGCGAGGAGCTGCTGATCGCCACCAAGGCGGGGCTGCGGCCGGGCAGCGGCCGGCGCCGCGACGGCTCCCGGGGGCACCTGCTGCGGACGTTGGACGCCTCGCTGCGCCGCCTCAACACCGACCACGTCGACCTGTTCCAGGTGCACGGCTACGACCCCGACACCCCGCTGGAGGAGACCCTCGCGGCGCTGGACCACGCGGTGGCCAGCGGCCGGGTCCGCTACGTCGGGGTGTCGAACTTCTCCGGTTGGCAGACCGCGCGGGCGGCCGCCTGGCAGGCCGCCTGGCCGGGCCGCGCCGCGGTGGTGGCCGCGCAGGTGGAGTACTCGCTGCTGGAGCGGGGCGTGGAGCGGGAGGTGCTGCCCGCGTGCGAGGCCCTGGGGCTGGGGGTGCTGCCCTGGTCGCCGCTGGGCCGCGGGGTGCTCACCGGCAAGTACCGGCACGGCCGCCCCGCCGACTCGCGGGCGGCCTCGCCGCACTTCGAACGGTTCGTCGCCACCTACCTGGAGCCGCGCTGCTCCAGCATCGTGGAGGCGGTCGCCACCGCGGCCGGCGGGCTGGGGGTCTCGCCGCTGGAGGTGGCGCTGGCCTGGATCCGCGACCGGCCCGGGGTGGTGGCCCCGATCCTCGGCGCGCGAACGGTCGGGCAGTTGCTCGGCGCGCTCCAGGTCGAGCGGATGACGCTGCCGGAGGAGATCATCACCGCGCTGGACGACGTGTCGGCCGTACCGGTCGGCTACCCCGAGCGCGACGGCTGACCTGCTGCGACACAGGACACCGGCGTCCGCGCCGCTCCGGCGGACGCCGCCGGCTCAGGCCGTGGGGCGCCGACCGGGGATGTCGCGTACGGCGGTGAGGAAGCGCGCCTGGTCGTCGCGGGTGGCCGGGTTGACGACCCGGATCCAGGAGCCGTCGTCGAACACGATGGTGGACGGGAACTGCATGAGGCGGGCTGCGCCGTGGTCGGAATCGATCCGGGCGATGCGCCGCCGGTCCACGCTCCACAGCACCTGGGGGCGGCGACGGTCCTCCCGATCGGGGTCGGGGCGGCGGCCCATCCGCAACAGGTGCAGGTGGGTGTCGGTGACGGCGAGCGGGGTGCCGGTGTAGCGCTCCAGGAACAGCAGCAGGCTGCCGGCGAGCGTGGCGAGGTCCCCGCTGAAGACGTACCGCCGCCGGTAGGCGATCTCCGCGAGCTGGTCGGCCAGCGGCCGGTAGCGGCTGAGCCGGAACAGCGCCCGGAACGCCTCCTGTTCGGCGGTGAGCGGCAGCGGCTGCCGGGGCTCGGCGGCCGGGCCCGGCTCGTCCGCCTCGGCCGCCTCCGGGCTGCCCGCCGCGAGGACGGCCGCCCTGCCCGGCAGCAGCAGGACGCCCGCGACGACCCGCACGGGCGTCATCACGGCGTCCACCCACGCGACCGGGTTGACGACGTGGAGCAGCCCGAACAGCGCGCGCGGGTCGAGCGCCTCGGCCAGCTCGGCGTTCACCCGGTCGGCGAGCTGGTCGCCCGCCCGGTGGTTCTCGGGCGCCCGCACCGGCGCCAGGCCGACGTAGCGGATCTCCTCGCCGGGCAGCAGCGGCGCGACCAGGGCGCGCTCCGGCTCGTCGCTGGTGCGGAACTCGTCGCGCAGCTCGCGGGCCTTGTCGCGGGCGGCCCGTGCCCCGCCGAGCACCGCGTCGGTCAGCCGGCCGAGTCGACCCCGGGCACCGGTCACGCCCCACCCCCTCGATCGGCCCTCACCGGCCGGCCGGTTGCTCCGCCGGCTGCCCGAAGACATTCTGGTCGATCCACTCGGCGCCGCCCGCCACCGCCCCGTCGACCTTGTCGTCGAGCTGGTCCGTGCCGGGCACCGACAGCCCCGAGACCATGGCGACGGTGCCCCAGGTCGCGCCGTGCACCACCGCGTTCGGGACGTTCCACGGCAGGTTGGTGACGAAGTCCCGGCCGATCATCCGCGCCCCGTCGGCCATGCCGTGCGCCCGCAGCGCCCCGACGCGCTCGAAGGTGCTCATGTCGAACGGCGTGCCCGACTTGCCGAGCTTCCAGCTGCCCTTCGCCTGGTCCGTGAACTTGTGGAACCACTTGTCGGGGTCGCCGGCGGCGCGGCGCTTGTCGGCGTACTTCTGGCCGGCGCGCAGCGCCTTCTGCTTGTCGACCAGCTTGTCCAGGTGGTTGCGCAGCCTGCGCAGGTGGTGGAGCACCCGCTGGAGCAGCCGGATGACCTTCTGCAGGTGCGCCGCCAGCGGGCGGATGATCTTCAGCATCCGGGCGAGAGCGATCATGCCCCGGGTGACGCCCAGCGCCACGCCGGCCGCCCAGGACGCGCCGGCGGTGAACGGCGCCATCAGCAGCGCGGTCACCAGCGTCACCAGCAGGAAGTTGACGAACTCGACGCAGATGTCGACCAGCACGTCGTGGACGGTCTGCAGGGCGTCGGCGACGCCGCGCAGGTATTCGGCGGTGGCGGTGAACTGCTCCGCGACGTCCAGCAACTGCTGCTCGACCTCGGCCAGCCGCCGCCCGTACGCCTCACCGGCCGGCGAGCGCCACCCGGCCCGCACGGCCTCCCGTACGCCGCGGTGTCCCGTGGCCAGCTCGCGGACCTGGGCGGCCAGGGCGTCCCACTCGGCGGCCTTGGCGCGCAGCGCGGCCGGCTCGCCGTCGACGAGGTCGACGAGCTGGATCAGCGGCCAGGCCAGGGCCCGGCAAACGCTGTCGACCGCCTTGTCCACACTGGAGAGTGCGCCGTCGATGCCGTTCCACAGCTCGACGGCGGTTCCCGCCGGCCCGCTCACCGGGCCATGCCGGTGCCGATGGCGCGGAAGGACGCGTCGATGTCCTGCTCGTTGCGCTCGTACGCCTCGGCCGTCCCGCTCAGCGCCCCGCCGACCCGCTCGAACGCGTCGTGGCCGGACCGGAACAGCTCCATGCCGCCGCTGACCTGCTCGGCGTACTTCTCGCGGAGCAGGTCGCTGACGAACGGCAGGTGCCCGAACGCCCCGTCGGGAATGTCGCCCGCGGACGCGATCCGGCTCTCCAGCGCGGTCAGCGAGGTGGCCACCTGTTTCGCCGCCGCTTCCAGTCGCCGTACCGCCTGCACGTCGACGTCGATGTCCCCCATGCCGTTCCTCCCCGTCGCCCGGCGCGACGACGATACGATCATGCGGCTGCCGGTCGCCACCCCGGACCGGCGCTGCGCCCGGGAGGTTCTCATGTCCGACCCGCTGTCCGCGTTCGACGCCCTCGCCGGACGGCTCGCCGACATCGAACGCCGCTTCGCCGGTCTCAGGGACGACCTGGACGAGCTGAGCAGCACCGCGACCGACGACAGTGGACTGGTGTCCGCGACCGTCGACGCCACCGGCGAACTGACCGACCTGAGCTTCGCGCCGACCGCGCTGCGCGTGGGCACGGAGAACCTCGCGGCGATGGTGCTGGCGGCGTACCGGCAGGCCCGGACGGCGGCGGCGGAGCAGCTCGGCGAGCGCACCGAGGGCCTCGACGTCACGCTCGGCGCGGGCCTGGGCGAGATCTTCGGCACCCCCGGCGACTTCGCCTCGCTGGGCCGGCTGGAGGAGGCCATGGGGCGGCTCGGGCGACTCGACGGGCGTCTCCCGGGGTCGCCGGCATGACGTCGCCGGGCTGGCCCGACGTCGTCGCCCAGCTCCACGACACGCTGTCCCGCTGCGACCACGACACCGATCTGGAACTCGCCGCGGGTCCCCGCCGGCTGCACCTCATGGTGCGCCGCAACCGGGTCCGGGGGATCTGCCCGGCCTACGACGAGCGGCACCTCGCGGAACTCGGCTGGCAGGCGCCGCGGGGCGCCGGCGGCTGGTGGCACGAGACGCCGCGCACCCCCGAGGGCCTGCGTTGGTGGAGCGGGTTCGTGGCGCGGACCGCCGCCGCGGTGCTCACCACGGAACCCGACGCGCTGTCCTGCCAGATCCTCCCGCCCACCGGCCCCCGGGTGCGGCCGGCGCCGACCCTGCCGCGCCCGGCGCGACCCCGGCCCCAGGTAGCCGCGCCGCCCGTCCCGCCGCCCGCCGGCCCGGCCGTGCCCGTCGCCCCGGTGGCGACGCCGCCCGTCCCGCCGCCCGCCGGCCCGGCCGTGCCCGTCGCCCCGCCAGCCGCACCGCCGCCCCCGCCCGTTCCCGCCGGCCCGCAGCCGCCCGCCGGGGACCGGCCGGAGCGGAGCGGACCGGCCGCCGCCTCGACCCACCGGCCCGCCGACGGCACCGAGCCCCCCACCGCCGACGCCCGGGACGGGTCGGCCCGCCCCGGGTCCGGGCCGACCGTCGCCGTCGGGGGCGGGTCGGCGGGGGGCGGCCGGACGGTGCAGGACCTGCTCGGCGACGCCGTCGCGCGGCGGGACCTGCCGGCGTACCTCGGCGTCCTGGCCACCGCGACGGTGTGCGTACCACTGGCGGCGGAGCCGGGCCCGGACCGCGACGTGCCCTGGACGGTCGTCACCGACTCGTCCGGCGCGCCGCTGCTGCCCGTCTTCACCACGCCGGACGCCCTGACCGCGTTCGCCGGGTCGGGCGTGCCGTTCGTCGCGGTGCCCTGCGCGGACCTGCTCGCCGACTGGCCGGACCCGGCGTGGGGGCTGGCGGTGGACGCCGGCACCCCGCGGACGCTGCTCCTGGCGCCGCCGGCGCTGGCCACCCTGCTGGCGGCGAACCCGCCCGTCGACAGCGCGCCCCTCGACTAGGGACGGTGTCGGGACCGGCCGGTGTCGGGTGGACCGGCCGGGTAGGGGGCGGGCCGCGGCCCGGGGTGGGTCACGTCACACCCGGGCGTCGGACGGCGGCGCGGGTCACCGGCGAGGGGGTGGCGGACGGCCGCCGGGCTGGGCAGCATAGGGCTCATGGACTACGAGTACGCGCCGCTGCGGCTGCCGCCGAACGTCGACCGGTTGACCGCCGCGGCGCAGTTGGCGATCCAGGCGGAGTTCTCCGGGTGGGAGTTGGCCCGGGTGCGGCTGTTCCGCGACGGCACGCGCCAGGTGGTGCTGCGTCGCCGACGGGTCAACCAGCCGCAACCGGGCCTGTCGTACTGATCACCGGCGGCACCGCCGGTACGCGGACGCCCCGGGGCCCGGCCGAACTGCCGGGGGCCCCGGGGCGTCGCCGCCCTAGTGGGCGTGGTCGTGCTCGTCGTCGAGCTCCAGGAACGGGTGCTCGTCGAGCCGGCCCACCAGCCGGTCGTCGGGCGCCGGCTGGAACGGGCCGACCGGGTCGTCGTCGTCGAAGGACTCCAGGTCGACCGGGGTGCCGACCTCGCTGACCATCACCACACCGTCCAGCGGCTCCAGCTCCGGCACGTCCAGCGCGCCGAGTGAGCCGTCGCCGCTCTGGAGCAGCTCCAGCACCGCCTCACCGACCCCCTCGACGGGTGCCGGCTCGTCGTCGGCCGGGGTGCCCTCCCGGCGGGCCGCCTCGGCCACCCGGATCAGCGCCGAGACGCTCGGCACCCGGTAGTCGCGCCGCTGGCGCACCGAGATGACCCGCGGATGCGGGTCGGTGGGCTCCACGCCCTCCCCGCCGAAGCGCTCGTCGGCCTCGTCCGGGTCGATCGACTCGACGTCCCAGGGGGTGACCTCGCCGAAGGCGTCCAGGAGTTGCTCGTCGTACGCGAAGGAGGCGTTGTTCAGGGCGACGTACGCCTGCCAGACGTCGTCGTCGTCGACGCGGCCCTGCGCGGCTCGGACGGCGGCCAGGTGGTGGCGGGCCGCATCGATCACGCGCTCGAGGGCGGCGTCCAGCTCACCGTGCTGGTCGGTCATGTGGGTCAGTCCCTTCACGATGGGGAGGTTCCCCGGCGGAACACTGGCGTTCCGGACGGGGGCTAGCAGGTGCGGAGGAACCGGTCGAGAACCCGCACGCCGAACTGTAGTCCGTCCACCGGAACGCGCTCGTCGATGCCGTGGAACAGCGCGGAGAAGTTCAGGTCGGCGGGCAGCCGCAGCGGCGCGAAGCCGAAGCATCGGATGCCGAGCTGGGAGAACGCCTTGGCGTCGGTGCCGCCGGAGAGCATGTACGGCACCGGCCGCGCCCCCGGGTCCTCCGCGCGCAGCGCCGCCGACATCGCGTCGACCAGGTCGCCGTCGAACGTCGTCTCCAGCGCGGGCTGGCGCTGGATGTACTCGATGACGATGTCCGGGCCGACCAGCTCGCGCAGCTGCCGCTCCAGCAGCTCCGACTGCCCCGGGAGGCTGCGGCAGTCGATGGTGGCGGTGGCCCGGCCGGGGATGACGTTGTCCTTGTAGCCGGCGGCGAGCCGGGTCGGGTTGGCGGTGTTGCGGATCGTCGCGCCGATGATGTTGGCGATCGGCCCCAGCTTGGCGATGGCGGTCTCCGGGTCCTCCGGGTCGAGTTCGATCCCGAGCAGGTCGGAGACCTCCTCCAGGAAGGCCCGGACGGTGTCGGTCACCACCACGGGGAAGCGGTGCCGGCCGACCCGGGCCACCGCCTCGGCGAGCGCGGTGACGGCGTTGTCGTCGTGCACCATCGAGCCGTGCCCGGGCCGGCCCTTGGCGCGCAGGCGCAGCCAGTCGATGCCCTTCTCAGCCGTCTCGATCAGGTAGAGCCGCTGCTCGTCGTTGACGGAGTAGGAGAAGCCGCCGACCTCACCGATGGCCTCGGTGCAGCCGTCGAGGAGATCGCGGTGCCGCTGGACGAGGAAGTGTGCGCCGTAGTCGCTGCCGGCCTCCTCGTCGGCGGTGTACGCGAGCACGATGTCGCGCGGCGGGCGCACCCCGGTGCGCTGCCAGTGCCGCACCACGGCCAGCACCATCGCGTCGAAGTCCTTCATGTCGATCGCGCCCCGGCCCCACAGGTAGCCGTCGCGCAGCTCCCCGGAGAACGGGTGCACCGACCACTCGTCGGCGTCGGCGGGGACCACGTCGAGGTGGCCGTGCACCAGCAGGGCGCCGCGGCTCGGGTCGGCGCCCGGGATGCGGGCGACCAGGTTGGCGCGGCCCGGCGCCGACTCGTGGATGGCGGACTCGACGCCCACCTCGGCCAGCTTCTCCGCCACGTACTCGGCGGCGACGCGTTCGCCGACGCTGGTGTCGTTGTCCCCGGTGTTGGTGGTGTCGATCCGCAGGAGGTCGCGGCACAGGCCGACGACCTCGTCGGTGGGGTCGGGAAGGGCGGAGGCGGGGTCGCTCGTCATCGCTTCTTCATACCAGCCGACCGGTCCGCTCCGGTCGCCCCGTCCCGCCCCTGTGGCGCGGCGGGGCGGGGACGCCGGGGCGGGCGGGTACCGCCGCCCGGTTTCGCCGCCGGCGCGGTCGGGTACCGCCGGTCGCGACCGCACCCCCACCACGTGCTCCGCCCGCCGCCCGAGGAGGGCACCATGACCGTTCCGCTGCCGCCGCTGCCGCCCACCGGAGAGGACGAGACCTTCCGGCCGGGCGGGCGCAGCATCGCCGACATCGTCGACGCCGAGCACCGGCAACTGCGGGAGCTGCTGCGCCGGCTCACCGACGCCGACCCCGAGCCCGCCCCGGAACGGGGGCTGGAGGTGCTGACGGCGGCGCTGTCCCGGCACCTGTCCGCCGAGGAGCAGTACCTGCTGCCCACGGTCCGGGCCGCGCTACCCGACGCCGCCGACCGGGTGGACCGGGCGCTCGCCGACGACGCGGCCCTGCTGACCGCCCTGGGCGGGCTCGCCGACGACGGGCTGGCCGAGGTCGACGCGCGGGTCCGCCGCCACGTCGAGGAGGTCGGCGCCCTGGTCGCGGCGCTGCGCGAGGTGGCCAGCCCCGAGGAGCTGATCCGCCTGGGCAACCGGCTGGAGATCGCCGAGGAGGCGGCCCCGACCCGACCGCACCCGGGCACGCCGGCGACCCCGCCCTGGAACCGGGTCGTCGAGCCGGCGGTGGGCGTGGTCGACAAGGTGCGCGACGCCGTCACCGGCCGCCCCACCTATCTCGCCGACCTGGCCGAGCCGCCGTCGAGCTGAGCCGCCGGCTTCCCCGCCGGGCGCCCCGGCCACCGGTCCGGCAAACATCGGAGAGTGTTGATCCGTCCAGGGCCTTCCGCCAGCCGCTGCGGGGTCATACCGTCACTCTATGAATCTGGAGCTGCGTCACCTGAGGGTGGTCTGCGCGATCGCGGAGACGGGGAGCGTGACCAAGGCGGCCTCGGCGCTCGGCCTGGCCCAGCCGGCGCTCACCGCCCAGCTCCAGCGCATCGAGCGGACGCTGGGCGGGCCGCTGTTCGAACGGGACCGCCGCGGCGCCCGGCCCACCGTCCTCGGCGAGCTGGTCCTCGCCCGGGCCCGCGTGCTGCTGCCGGCGATGAAGGGCCTGCAGGACGAGGCGGCCCGGCTGGCCGGTGCCGGGGACGCCCCCCGGCGCTACCGGTTCGGCGGGGTGAACAGCCCGATCCTCGGTCGGCTCGTGCACCGGCTCGCCGCCGATCCCCCACCGGCCCAGATCACCACCCACGCCTCCTGGTCGGCGGAGGAGCTGACCCACCTGGTCGCGGGCGGCCGGCTGGACTTCGCGCTGATCGGGGTGTGCGGCGATGCCGCGCCGCCGGCCGAGTACGGGTTGAGCTGGCGGGAGGTGGCCGTCGACCCGGTGCTCGTCATGCTGCCCGAGCAGCATCCGCTGGCCGGCCGGGCCGAGGTGCCCCTGGCCGACCTGCGCCGCGAGCAGTGGGTCGCCGCGCCCGGCGACGGCTGCTTCGGCGACTGCTTCGCCGCCGCCTGCGCCCGCGCCGGCTTCACCCCCCGCAAGCTGTACGAGGCCGACGTGCGCGTGTGCATCGACATGGTCGACTCCGGCGAGGCGGTGGCGCTGTGCCAGGCCACCTTCCGCCCGGTCGCCGGGCTGGTCACCCGGATGCTGGCCGGGACCCCGCTGCGCTGGCGGCTGATGCTCGGTTGGCACCCCGACTCCCCCGCCGCCGGGGACGCCGAGGTAGTGCTGGAGACCGCGCTGGCCGCGTACACCGACTCGCTGGCGGCGCATCCGGAATACCTGTCCTGGCTGCTGCGCAACCCGGGCTTCGGGGCGCGGGGGCTGACGGCCACCGGGACGGACCGGGTGCGAACGGCGTGACGTCGGGTATCTGGCGGGCATGACCGATCTCTACCCCGCCGCCGACGACCGGGAGATCCTCCGGCAGGCGGCCGCCGCGCACACGTCCGCCGCCCGCGACGTGGAGGCCTTCCTGCGCCGCCTGCCCGAGGTGCCCGACCCGGCGGACGTCACGGAGTACGCCACCCTGCTCACCCGGGAGGAGCAGACGCGCGCCGACCGCGAGGCGGCGGCCGACGCCGCGGGCCTGACGATCGGCAGCCTGGAGAGCGACCAGGGCTGACCACGCGGGCCGGCGGCTCCCGGGAGGTGTTCCCGGGGCGCCGCCGGCCCGCGTGTCGACGGGACGGTTCAGCGTTCGACGAGGACGTCGTGACCCAGGTCGAGCAGCGAGTGCCGCCACTCGTCGTCGGCGTTGCCGCGGTCCGGCTTGGCCTCCAGCAGGTTCTCGATCTCGTCGATCGCGTCCTGCATCACCTTGATGTCCTCCGGGGTGAGGTCGACCTTGCGCTTGGTGAGCACCTTGAGGATCTCCCGGCCCAGCGCGGGCAGGTCGAGGTCCGGGTTCGGCCCGAACGCCTCCTCTCCGGAGCCGCGGGTGAGCAGCCACTGCCGCAGCTTCTCCGACGGGACGTTCACCTGGGCGTGGAAGTCGTCCCAGAGCACCTCCACCTCGGGATCGAGCCGCTGCTCGCGTACCATCAGCCCTCCTCTCGACGGTGACGGTCGGACGCCACCGGCTCCGGCTCGTCGCCCTGCTGCTGGCCCAGGCCCTCCGGCGGCACCTGCACCCGGGCGGGGTTCGCCGTCGGCGGCGCCAGGATCGGATCGGTGCGGTCGGTCTCTTCCTGGGTCTCCTCGGGTTCGGTCATGTCCGCCCTCCGGGTCATCGGGGATGGGACGTGCTGGCCGCGGTGTATCCGCGCTCGCCGGCGGTCACGTCGAAGGCGAGTCGGCCGTCGCGGGCGTCGACGACGACCTTCTGGCCGGGCGAGATGGCCGATTCCAGCAGCATCCTGGAGAGGTGGTTGTCCACCTCCCGCTGGATGACCCGGCGCAACGGCCGCGCGCCGAACTCCGGCTGGTAGCCGTGCTCGGCGAGCCAGTCGATGCCGGCGGTGGTGAAGTCGACCTCGATGTCCTGGGCGTGCAGGCGGCGGCGGGTCTCCTCCAGCATCAGCTCGGTGATCTGGCGCAGCTGCTCGGCCTCCAGCCGACGGAAGATGATCACCTCGTCGATGCGGTTGAGGAACTCCGGCCGGAAGTTCTCCTGGAGCCGGCGCATCAGCCGCTCGCGCAGTTCCTCGCGCTCGGCGTCGGTGCCCGGCGCGCCGGCGCCGAACCCGACCGCGCGCTGGGTGCCGGTGATCAGCTCCGAGCCGAGGTTGCTCGTCATGATCAGCACGGTGTTCTTGAAGTTGACCGTACGTCCCTGGCTGTCGGTGAGCCGGCCGTCGTCGAGCACCTGGAGCAGGATGTTGAACACGTCCGGGTGGGCCTTCTCGATCTCGTCGAGCAGCACCACCGCGTACGGGCGGCGGCGCACCGCCTCGGTGAGCTGGCCGGCCTCCTCGTAGCCGACGTACCCGGGCGGGGCGCCGACGAGGCGGCTCACCGTGTGCCGCTCCTGGAACTCGCTCATGTCCACCCGGACCATCCGGTCGGCCTCGCCGAAGAGCGCCTCCGCGAGGGCCCGGGCCAGTTCCGTCTTGCCGACGCCGGTCGGCCCGAGGAACAGGAAGCTGCCCATCGGCCGTTCCGGGTCGGCCAGCCCCGTCCGCGAGCGGCGGACCGCCTCGGCGACCGCGGTGACCGCGTCGTCCTGGCCGACCACCTTCTCGTGCAGATAACCCTCCAGGCGCAGCAGCCGGTCGCGTTCCTCCTCGGTGAGCTGGCTGGCCGGGATGCCGGTGGCCCGGGAGACCACCTCGGCGATCTCCTGCGGCCCCACCGCCGGCACCTGCGAGGTGGTGCCCTCGTCGCCCCGGGCGCGGCGGATCTGCTCCTCCAGCTCGGCGAGCCGGTCGCGCAGGGTGGACGCCTTCTCGTACTGCTCGTCGGCGACGGCCTGCTCCTTGTCCCGGCGTACGTCGTCGAGCTGCGTCTCCAGCTCGCGCACGTCGGAGGCCGGTGTGCGGGTGCGCAGCCGGACCCGGGCGCCGGCCTGGTCGATCAGGTCGATCGCCTTGTCCGGCAGGTACCGGTCGGTGATGTACCGGTCGGACAGCTCGGCCGCGGCGACCAGCGCCTCGTCGGTGAACCGCACCTGGTGGTGCGCCTCGTAGCGGTCCCGCAGGCCGCGCAGGATCGCCACGGTGTCCTCCACGCTGGGCTCCGGCACGAACACCGGCTGGAACCGGCGGGCCAGCGCGGCGTCCTTCTCGATGCTCTTGCGGTACTCGTCCAGGGTGGTCGCGCCGATCACCCGCAGCTCGCCCCGGGCCAGCGCGGGCTTGAGCATGTTGGACGCGTCCATGCCGCCCTCGCTGCCCGCCCCACCCGCGCCGACCAGGGTGTGGATCTCGTCCAGGAAGACGATCAGCTCCTCGCGGTGCGCGCGGATCTCGTCGATCACCTTCTTCAGCCGCTCCT
Organism: Micromonospora sp. NPDC048040; assembly: GCF_055587185.1. NCBI lineage: Bacteria > Bacillati > Actinomycetota > Actinomycetes > Micromonosporales > Micromonosporaceae > Micromonospora > Micromonospora sp. NPDC048040. The sequence goes on from NZ_JBVJGT010000011.1 coordinate 34,162, forward strand.
CGAAGTCGCCCCGGTAGCGGGTGCCGGCGACCAGGCCGGCGAGGTCGAGCTGGACCACCCGCTTGCCGAGCAGCGTCTGCGGCACGTCGCCGTCGCAGATCCGCTCGGCGAGGCCCTCCACGATCGCGGTCTTGCCGACGCCCGCCTCGCCGATCAGCACCGGGTTGTTCTTCGTACGCCGGGACAGGATCTCGACGGCCTGCTCGATCTCGTCGGCCCGGCCGATCACCGGGTCGATCTGGTCGTTGCGGGCCAGGTCGGTGAGGTCCTGGCCGTACTGGTCGAGGGTGGGGGTGCCACGGTCCGGCTTCGGACCGGCCATCGGCCCACGCTCGGCGCTGGCCGCCTGCAGGGACTCGGGCTGGATCCGGCCGGCGGCGAGCATCCGGCCCGCGGGCGACTCCGGGTTCAGCGGCAGCGCCATCAGGATGTGCTCGGGGCCGATGTAGTTCGCCCCCATCGCCCGGGACAACTGGTGGGCGTCGAGCAGCGCCCGTTTCGCCGCCGGCGTCAGCGACAGGTTCGGCGGCACCTCGCCCCGGGGCGCGCCGTCGCCGCGCCCGCCGAGCGCGTTGAGCAGGGTGTCCGGGTCGGCGCCGGCGCGGCGGACCAGGTCGCGCAGCGGCTCGCGTTGCAGTGCCGCCCACAGCAGGTGGTCGGTGTCCAGGTCGGTGCTCTGCCGCTGGGCGGCCCGCCGGGCCGCGTCGGCCAGCATCTCCCGGGCGTCGGCGGTCATCAGCCGGGTGATGTCGACCCGGTGCGCGGGTCGGCGCCCGCCCTCGCCCCGGCCGAAGTACCGGGCCAGGAACTCGTCCCACGGGTCGGAGCCGAAGTCACCGGGTCCCATCATGTCTCCTCCGCTGCTCGGGCGCGGCACGGTCGCCAGGGGCTACCCGGCGGCCGGCCCGACAAACGCCGCCGCCCGCCGAGGCAACCCGCGTACGCCCGGCACGCCGCCGGCGGGGCGTACGCGGAGGGAAAGGCCCGGTCGCACACCTGCCGCCGGCGGCGTGGCGGCGGGGGCGGGGTGGCACGCTGGCGGCATGGAGCCGACGCCGCTGCTGATCGTGGACGCCGCCAACGTGGTGGGTTCCCGCCCGGACGGCTGGTGGCGGGACCGCGCGGGCGCCACCGCCCGGCTGCGCGACTCGCTGGCCCGGGTGGCCGACGACGGGCTGCCCCCGGAGCTGCCGGCCCCGGTGGAGGTGGTGCTGGTGGTGGAGGGCCGGGCGCGGGACGTGCCGGGCGCGGCCGGGGTCCGCGTGGTCGCCGCGACGGGGTCCGGGGACGACGCCGTGGTCGAGCTGGTCGCCGGCGCGCCGGAGCGCCGGCGGCTGGTCGTCACCGCCGACCGTGAGCTGCGGGACCGGGTCGCGGCACTGGGCGCCGAGGTGTACGGCCCGCGCTGGTTGCGGGACCGGACCGAGCCCTCCGACCAGTCCCGTTAACCGGACTCCCGGCGCTTCCGGTCGACAACCGGTCAGCGGGGCAGGAACACTGACAGGGCGGATGTTCTCCCGCCGCAACCGATAGGCTCTAATGGAGGCCTCCCCGCCCCCAGGAGGTTTCGCCGTGGCGAGCGTCGCCGAGCTCAAGGCAGCCATCGATGTCGCGCTCCAACAGATCGGCGACGGCCAGAGTGCCGTGCAGGCGGCCGGCGAGAAGCTGGCCGAGGCGCAGCAGACACTGGCCGGCGCGCTGGAGGGCAGCGGGCACGAGACGGTCGAGGCGGCCCAGTCCTCGCTGACCCAGGCCAGCCAGGAGCTGGAGGAGTGCCTCGCCGCGACACTCGTCGCGGTCGAGCAGGCGCAGCTCTACGTCGCGACGCTCTGAGGCCGGGCCGTGTCCATCGTCGAGGACATCGGCGCGCAGGTCCGCGCCGCCGCCGAGGACCTGCCGCTCGCCCAGCTCGCCCTGGCGTTGGAGAAGTTCGGGCTGGCCGCCGAGCGGCTGCGCTGGGTGCGCCAGGAGTCGGCCGACCCGATGGGTGTGCCGGAGTTGTCCGCCGCCACCGAGCACGCCGAGACCGCCGGCTACGCGCTGCGCGTCGCGCAGGAGCAGTTGTCGGCGTACCTGGCGGCGATCGGGCTGGGCCCCGACGGCGCGCCGGCGCCCGGGCCGGAGCGGCAGCAACGCCGGCCGGCACACGACGCGCCGCGCGAGGCGGCCCCGGTCGCTCCGGCGCCCGAGCCGCCCGGCGAGGTGAAGCTGCGCCGCTGGTGGTCGGTGCGGGTGGCCGAGCTGACCGGCGGTCGGGAGGGGCCGCCGGACGAGCCCGACGAGCGGGTCGGCGACTCCCGGGAGCTGCTGCGCCGGGTGGTGGGCGGGGTCCGGGCCGGCGACCGGGACCGGCTGCACCGCGAGCTGCGCCGCGCGCACGCCGACGTCGGCCTCGGCCTGGCCGCGCTGGCGCCGCCGCTGCTGCGCGACCTGGCCGGGGAGCTGCTGGGGCACCCGCCGCGCGCCGACGACCTGGGGCAACTGCACCGTGAGCTGGACGGCCGGGTCCGGGACCTGCTGCCCGGGCTGCCCGCGCCGGTGCTGGACACCCTCCTGACCCGGGTCTGCCGGATGCCACCGCCGCGGCGCGGCGAGGCGGAGCAGCCGCACGCCGCCGATCCCGCGGTCACCGCCGGGGTGCTGACCGGCGTGCTGCTGGCCCGGCTCGGCCGGGACCTGCCGGCCGAGGACGAGCGGGACCGGCAGGCCGAGGCCGCCCGGGAGCGGCAGGCCGCCGCCGAGCGGGACCGCCGGGCCGACGCCGCGCGCGACCGGGCCGCCGACGCCGAGTGGGGGCGGCGCGCCGCCGACGCGCGGGACCGGGTGGCCGATGCCCGGAAGCGGGCCGCCGCGGCGTCCGACCGGGCGGCCGCGGCGCAGGAGCGGGCCGCCGCGGTACGGGACCGGGCCGCCGCCCGGCGGAACGGACCGGCGGGCGGCGGCCGGGCCGCCCCTGGCGACCCGGCGGCACCGGGCGGACCGGGGACACCCGGCGGGCCGGCGGCCGGCCGGGGCGCGGCGGGCGCCGGTCGCGCCTGGTCGAGCCCGCCGACAGGTCGGCCCGCGTCCGGCGGGGCCGGGGAGCCGCAGTCGCGGGGCGTCGATGGCTGACCGGCGGGCACAGCTGGTCACCCGGGTCCGGGGCATGCTCGGCGAGGCCCTCGGCGCGACCCGGACCCGGCTGTCGACGGCGCAGGCCGAGCTGACCACGGCCCGGGAGCGGCTGGCGAAGGTGCGGCGGGCCGCGGCGGTCGTGCCGGAGCGGGTGGGCGCGCAGCGGGACCGCCGGCTGGCCGACATCGACGACCGGCACGCGGCGCGGATCGCCGAGCTGGCCCGCCGCGCGGCGGACGCCGCGCGGCGGGAGGCCCCCGGCGCCGCGTCCGCCGACTGGGCGCGGTGGCGCCCCACCCCGGCGCGGCGGGCGGAGCCGCCCGGCGCGCTGCGGATCGGCACGGTCCGCATCCCGGGCGCGGAACCGGTGCCGGCGCTGGTGCCGCTGCTGGACGCCGGCCACGTGGAGCTGACCGGGGACGACCGGGACGGCGGCGAGGCGGTGGTGTCGGCGCTGCTGCTGCGCGCCGTCGGCCGGGCCGACCCGGGCGCCGGCCGGCTGATCGGCTACGACCCGGAGCACCTGGGCGGCGGCCTGGCCGGCTTCGCCCCGCTCGGCACCGCCGGGCTGCTCACCTTCGTCGGCCCGGGCGGGCTGGCCCGCCTGCTCGACGACCTGGTGGAGCAGATCCGCCGGATCAACGAGACGGTGCTGGCCGGGGAGCACGGCTCGCTGCGCGAGCTGGCCGCCGCGACCGGCCGCCGGCCGGAGCCGTGGCGGGTGGCGGTGCTGCTCGGCGGGGACGAGCTGTCCCGGCACGAGCGCGGCCAGCTCGACCGGGTGGTGCGCACCGGGGCGGCCTGCGGGGTGCACCTGGTGGTGCGGGGCGTGACGCTGCCCGACGATCCCACGGTGACCCGGGTGACGGTCGACCCCGACGGCGCGCGGATCGGTGGGCTGCCGGTCAGGTTGGACCCGCCGCCGCCCACGGCCCTGGTCACCGAGACCTGCCGGGACGTGGCGGCGCGGGTGAACGCCGGCCCCGCCCCGACCCCGTTCACCGACCTGCTCCCGCCCCCCGAGCAGATGTGGCGGGAGGATTCGGCGACCGGGCTGACCGCCCCGATCGGCGAGGGGCCGCACGGCCGGCCGGTCCTGCTCACCCTGGGCGACTACCCGCCGCACGCGCTGATCGGCGGCCCGTCCGGCACCGGCAAGACGAACCTGATCTTCGCCTGGATCGGCGCGCTGGCGGCCCGCTACTCCCCCAGCGAGTTGGAGTTCTACCTGCTGGACTTCAAGGAGGGGGTCTCCTTCGCCCGGTTCGCCCAGGGCCGGCGCGACCCGAGCTGGCTGCCGCACATGCGGCTCGTCGGGATCAACGTCAACACCGACCGGGAGTTCGGCCTGGCCCTGCTGCGTTTCCTCGCCGAGGAGCTGCGCCGGCGGGCCGACGCCGCGAAGAAGCACGAGGTCACCAAGCTCGCCGAGCTGCGCGCGGTCGACCCGACGGGGCACTGGCCGCGGATCGTCGCGGTGGTCGACGAGTTCCAGATGCTGCTGGCCGGGCGCGACGTCGTCGCCCGGGAGGCCGCCGACCTCCTGGAGGACCTGGCCCGGCGCGGCCGGTCCCAGGGCATCCACCTGGTGCTCGCCTCGCAGGACGTGCGCGGCATCGAGGCGCTCTGGGGGCGGCCGGCGCTGGTCGCCCAGTTCACGCTGCGCATCGCGCTGCCCAAGGCGCTGCGGATCCTCGCCGAACGCAACGACGCCGCCCAGTCGCTGCCCCGTCACCACGCGGTCGTCAACGCCGAGTCGGGCATGGCCGAGGGCAACCAGGTGGCCCGTATCCCGTCGGCCAGCGACTGGGAGACGTGGAGCGAGTTGCAGCACCGGCTGTGGCGCATGCGCCCGCAGGACGCCGCCCCGGCCCGGCTCTTCGACGGCGACGCGATCCCCCGGCTCGCCGACGCGCCGGACTTCCGGGCGCTCACCGCGCCGGAGGCCGGCCATCCGCGGACGCCGGTCGCGCTGCTCGGCGAGATCATCGACGTGCAGGCCCGTTCGGCGGCGCTGCGGCTGCCCCGGGCCCCCGGGCGCAACCTGGCGGTGCTCGGCACGCGGGTGGACGAGGCGTGCGCGGTGCTCGACGCGGCGGCCCGCTCGCTGGCCCGGCAGCACCGCCCCGGCACGGCCCGCTTCTCCATCGCCTGCCTCGACCCGGACGCCGACCCGGCCGCCCGTTCCCTCTACGAGGACCTCGCCGACGACGCCGCCTGGTACGACGAGGAGACCGTCGGGGAGCTGATGGCCGAGACCGCCGAGGGGCTCGGCGCGCCGGGCACCCCGCACTACCTGCTGCTGTTCGCGGTCGACGCGGCGGCCGGGGCGCTGGCGGCGCGGGTCGGCCGGCGTACCGGGCTGGAGGAGCTGCGCCGGATCCTGCACGACGGGCCGGAACGGCGTACGCACGTGCTGGCCTGGTGGCGGGGTGTCGCCCGGATGCGCGCCGACCTGGGCGGGCCGGCGGCGCGGACGGACCAGATCGGCGCCTGGGTGGCGCTGGACGCGCACGGCGGCGAACTGGGCTCGTCGCTCTATCCGGGCACCGGCGGCCCGGACTGGTATCCCCGCCCCTGGCGTGGGCTCTTCTTCGACCGGGCGGTGCACCGCACCGGTCAGGTGATCATCCCCTACGGACCGGCCCGATGAACGAACCGGCGACCAGTGAGACGTACGCGGCGCAGCTGCGGCGGCTGGCCGAGCTGACGGCGCGGGTGCGCGACCAGCGGACCGAGGCGCACACCTGGTACGCGCAGCAGTGCGCCGCCGCCGAACGGGCGGTCGCCGAGGCCGAGGCCGAGGTCGCGCGCGCCGAGCGGGAGCTGGTGGCGGCGCGGGAGTTGCAGGAGCGGGTGGACGCCGAGGTCGCCCACCTGTGGCAGCAGCTGCGCGGCCGGCTCGGCGGGGGCGGCCGTCGGGCGGGCGGGCCCCCGGCCCCGGCGTCGGGCGCCACGGCGGACCCGGTGACGCTGCTGGACGGCGTACGCGACCTGCTGAACCGCACCCGCCAGCCCGGTGACCTGCCGGGCTCGGTGAACCCGCTGCTGGCGCTCTGCGGCGTGGCCGGCGCGGTGGTCGCGTACGCCCTGGGCGGCGTGGCCCGGGCGGCGGGCGACCGGTACGGCGGCGAACTCGCGGTCGGGCTGCCCGTGCTGGCCCTGGTGGTGACCCTGCTGGGCCCGCTGGTCGGCCTGGTGCCGGCGAAGATCCTGGCCGACCGCCGGCACGCGGTGCTCGGCCCCCGCCCGGTCGCCGTGGTCCTCGGTGCCGGCCTGCTCACCACGGTCCTGCTGCTGACCCTCGCCCGCTGAGCCCGCGCCTGTGGCGTGGGGGTCGGCGTGCAGGCGGGTGCCGGTCCCGCGCGTCAGGCGGGGACGACGACGGCCTCCCGGAGCAGGCGGCGGGCCAGGGTGACCCGGTCGGCGTCGTCGTCGAGGCCCGGCAGGTCGCCGACCCGGGTGGCCTCGCCGGCGAGCAGGGCGCGCACCGCCGGAGCGCACGACGTCGGCAGGGTGATGGTGCGGTCGAAGAGGCACAGCGCCACCCGGTCGCCCTGCGGGGCGAGCTGCCAGCGCAGGCCGGGGCGCGGGGCGAGTCGGGTGTCGGCGTCCAACGCCGCCAGCGCGGCTGCCTGGGCCAGGGGCCGGATCGGCGCCGGCCGGGCGGCCGGCCAGGCGCGCTGGCGCAGCCGGGCGGCCACCGTCGCCGGGTCGGCCCGCAGCAGCCAGTCCCGCAGCGCCTCGACGGTCTCGGTCAGCTCCGGCTCGATCGCGTCCGGGTCGGCCACGTCGGCGCCGAACGGCAGCGTGGCGCGTAGCCGCTGGTCCTCGGCCGCCAGAGCGAGCAGCTCCTCGACCAGGGCGTACCGGGTCAGTGCCCGGACCCCGACGGTCAGGTGCAGCGAGCTGGACTCCTGCGCCTGCGCGCTGTGCAGCCAGCCGCGGGGCAGGTAGAGCGCGTCGCCGGGGCCGAGCACCACGTCGAGCGCGGGCGGCCCGTCGGCGGTGGCGGCGACCTCGTCGGCCCGCCCGCCCCAGGCCTGCTTCTCCAGCGGGTCGGGCAGCACGGGCGGGTGGATCCGCCAGTGCTTGCGGCCGTCGACCTGGAGGACGAAGACGTCATGGGTGTCGTAGTGGGTGGCGAAGCCCTGGTTGCCGGCGGGGGTCAGGTAGGCGTTGACCTGCAGCGGCTGCCCGACCGCGACGCCGAGGTCACGGGCGAAGTCGATCAGCGCCGGCCAGGTGCGGTGCAGGCCCTGCAGCACCAGGGTGGCGCCGTCGGCGTACAGCTCCAGGACCCGCTCGTCGAGGACCTGGTCGCCGATCTCGGCCCCGGCGCCGCCGCCGCCGGTGAAGCGCGCCGCCGAAACGAGTTGGCCGTCCTTGGCGATGCGCAGGAACGGGGTACGCAGGCCGCGCCGGCTGAGCAGCTCGTCGGCGTCGGCGGGGCTGAGCAGGTCGGCGAACCCGGCGGAGTTGGGCAGCTCGTCGGCGCGGGACAGCAGCGGCGTGCGTCCCCAGTGGGCGGCGGCGAACTTCGCCGGCTCGACCGACACGCAGCGGGTCAGCGCGGTCGTGGGTGCGGACGGAACCGCCGGGCGACCGTGGCCGCCCGGCGGGACGATGTGGGTCACGGCGATCCGTCAGGAGGCGCTGCCGTCGGCGCCGCCGTCCTGCTGGCCGGGGTTGGCACCGCCGTCGGCCGGGCCCTCCGCCCCGCCGTCGGCGCCGCCGTCCTGCTGGCCCGGGGTGGCACCACCGTCGGCCGGGCCCTCCGCGCCACGGTCCGCACCCTTGTCCGCGCCACGGTCGGCACCCTTGTCCGCGCTACGGTCCGCACCCTTGTCCGCGCCACGGTCGGCACCCTTGTCGGCACCGCGGTCGGCACTGCCGTCGGCGCCGCCGTCCTGCTGGCCGGGGGTCGCGCCGCCGTCGGCCGGGCCCTCGAGGCCGCCGCCGCCGGTGGTCTGCATGTCGTCGTCGTTGAGTGCCATCGGTGCTCCCTCGGATGTGCCGCCCCGCCGTGCGCCGGGGTCCGTCGTGCAGCGGGTGGTACCCCACGCCCGATCTTCTCTAACCACACCGTAGACGTCCTTTTCAGCTCACACCGGCGGTTCGCCGTGCCGGGTGGGCGGTCAGTTCGGCGGTACGGCAGGACGGGCGAGGCGGCCGTTCACCCGCGGTCGGCGGTGCCGGGCGGCGGGCCGGCACCGGCGGTGTCAGGATGGTCAGGCCGACGAGGAGGTGGCGATGACCGAGGGGCCGGGGCCGCTGGAGCCCGTGACCGAGCAGTGGCAGCGCGCGCTGGCGATCGTGGCGCACCCCGACGACCTGGAGTTCGGCGCCGCCGCCGCGGTCGCGCGCTGGACGGCGCAGGGCAAGCACGTCGTCTACTGCCTGGTCACCAGCGGCGAGGCGGGCATCGACGGGATGCCGCCGGCGCGGGCCCGCCAGGTGCGCGAGCAGGAGCAGCGGGCGTCCGCCGCGCTGGTCGGGGTGGACACGGTGGAGTTCCTCGGCCTGCCCGACGGCATCCTGGAGTACGGCGTGCCGCTGCGCCGCGAGCTGGCCGCGGTGGTGCGCCGGCATCGCCCCGAGATCGTCATCACCAACAACTTCCGCGACACTTGGGACGGGGCGTACGCGCTGAACCAGGCCGACCACATCGCCACCGGGCGGGCGGTGCTGGACGCCGTTCGCGACGCCGGCAACCGCTGGATCTTCCCCGAGCAGCTCGCCGACGGCGTCGAACCGTGGGGCGGGGTGCGCCAGGTGTGGGCGGCCTCCTCCCCGCTCGCCGCCCACGGGGTGGACGTCACCGACACCTTCGACCGGGGAGTCGCCTCGCTGCGGGCGCACGACGCGTACCTGGCCGGGCTGGGCGACGGCAGCTTCGACGCCGAGGAGTTCCTCGAGGGGCTGGGCCGTCCCGCCGGCGCCCGGCTCGGCGTCCGCTACGGCACCGCCTTCGAGGTCTTCCACTTCGACCTCTGGTAGGGCTGCCACGACGATCCTGCTCGGCACCACGGTCGAGGTGAACGACGCCTCGCCGGAACGCGCGAGCGGCCCGCCCCACGCCGGTGGAGCGAGCCCTCGTCGACGCGCCGGTCAGGGAATCATCCGGGCCATGTCCTTGGGCATGGTGTCCTTCACGTCCTGCCACTCGCCCTGGGTCACGTGCCGGCGCAGGGTGTCCAGCACCACCTGCACCACCCGCTCCGGGCCGCCCTCGACGTCGTACGGAAAGCGCTGCCGGACCTCCAACAGGAAGTCGTCCCGGTTCAGCTTGACCGGCACGTCCATCGGCTTCCAGCCGTCGAAGTAGATCCCCCGCACCACCACCGGCAACTGCGCGGCGAACTCCACGCTCTCCTGCACCGGCATCCGGTCGCGCAACAGGTGCAGCACCGTGCGCATCGCGCAGTAGGACTGGTTGCGGTGCTCCTTCGGCCAGCCGTAGGCCTGCTCGATGTCCCTCAACATCTCGTTGGTCTTCTGCATCGAGGACTCGATTGCCGACTGCAACTGCTCAGCCATCTCTCCACCCCCGTACGTCGGTCTCCCACCGTCGGTCGTCGTCGCGTCGCGGCGGCCCCACCGGGCCGCGCGGCTGCCGGGTCGGCCTGACCCGGTCGGCGCGCGGCACCCACCGGGCGTCGCCGGACGACCCGACGACGTGCAGCACGGCGCCGCGTCGTCGATCCGGTACCACCCGAACCGTCATCTCCAGCCACCTCCGTGGTGTCGGTTCCGCGGTCGCGTCGACCGCACGCACCGTCCATGCTGCGCGGCGGCAGGGTGAGCGGGCTTCACCCGGACGGGATGAGACCGGGGCGGCTCAGCCGGCGTCGAGCAGCCCGGCGAGGGTGGCGGCGTTGGTCTGCGCATAGTCGCGGTAGCAGTTGTTGAGGAGGACGTGGGTCCGCTCGGCGGTGTCGGCCAGCTCGCGCAGCTTCGGCGCCCAGTCGCGCAACTCCCGGTCGGAGTAGCGGTAGCCGAACTTCTCGTGGATGTCCTTGCTGGTCCACTTGTCGCTGTGCCCGTGGAAGCGGACCACCGCCAGGTCCGCGGTGGCGGCCAGCACCGGCGGCACCGACGAGCGGTGCCCCTGCGGCATGTCCACGCAGACGTACGCCAGCCGGTGCTGACGCAGGAAGGCGAGCGTCTCGTCGGCGTTGTCGCCGTCGAACCAGGAGGCGTGCCGGAACTCGTAGACCGGGCGCAGCGGGGCGCAGCGCTTCGCCACCTCCAACAGGTACTGCTTGTTGTCCCGGCGGATGGTGAACCAGGGCGGGAACTGGAACAGCAGCGCGCCGAGCCGGCCCGCCTCGACCAGCGGGTCCAGCGCGCTGAGGAACCGCGTCCAGACCTCCTCGTACGCCTGCGGCGGCAGGTCGTCCGGGTAGAGGTTCTTCTTCTCCGTGTCGGGCCGGAGATCCTTGTAGAGGGCGTTGACCCGGGTCGGGTGCCCGGTGAGCATGCTGAACGCCTTGACGTTGAAGGTGAAGCCGGCCGGGGTGCGCTCGGCCCACAGCCGCGCCGTCCGCTCGGCGGGCGGCGAGTAGTAGGTGGCGTCCACCTCGACGAGCGGGAACTGCCGGGCGTAGTACGCCAGCCGCTTCTCCGGGGTGTCGGCGGTCTGCGGATACCAGCCGGAGTCCAGCAGCGTGCGGTCGGTCCAGGAGGCGGTGCCCACCTTGATCTCGCCCATGGGTGGAGTCCACCGCGTCCCGGACCGACCGGCAACCGCTCGCGTCAGGCCGCCCGGCGCTCCCGGTTCTGCTTGCACTGCACGCAGGTGGTGGCGGAGGGGAAGATCTCCAGCCGCTCGACCGGGATGGCCGCGGAGCAGCCCTCGCAGAAGCCGTAGGTGCCCTCCTCCAGCCTGGTGAGGGCGTGCTCGTACTGGGCGCGGCGGTCGAGGATGGTCCGCAGCAGGGACTGCGCGGTGTCCCGTTCGGCCGTCTTGGTGCCGCTGTCGGCCTGGTCGTCGCCGGCGGTGTCGCCGACCTCCACCAGCCGCAGCACCTGGCTCTGCAGCACCGCCTGCTCGTACTCCGCGGACAGCTCGTCGTAGCGGGCCTGCAGGGAGCGCCGGATCTGGTCGATCTCCGCCTGGGATCGGCCCGTACCGACCTTGTCGTGGACGAGCATCGCTGCCTGCCTTTCTGGGCCTCAAAGTCCGTCGGGGCGCCGGTGCGTGCGCCCGGGCCGTCGTCGTCTGCGCGCGGGTGGATCACCCGTGCTCTGTGAGCCGGCCGAATACCCCGGCCCGCCGACGATCAAACCGGCCACTTTTTCCGGACGTCGCGGCGGTCAGGAGGACACCGCGGACTCCACCAGCGCCGGGTGTCGGGGGTCGTCGGCGCGCACCACGACGTCGGCGAACGAGGCCGGGGCCACCTCGTCGGCGTACCGGGCGAAGGCCGGCAGCGTCCACCGCAGCGCCGGGTCGGTGCGCCGGGCCAGGGCCGCCGGGGAGAGCGCCAGGTGGACCGTGACGTCGAAGGGCAGGCCCCCGCCGAGCAGCAGCGCCCCGCTCACCAGCAGGACGCCCCCGGGTGGCAGGTCGACGTACGCGGCGCGGCTGGCCCGGTCGGCGCGGGCGTCCCAGAGCGAGGGCAGCACCCGCCCGGAGCCGTCCGGCCCGGCCGGGTCGAGCACCTCCCGGCGCAGCCCCGCCTCGTCGACCCACCCCTCGTAGTACGCGTCGGGGTTGGTCCGGCCGTACTCGAGGCGGACGGAGGCGGGGCGGAGGAAGTCGTCGGCGCGCACGTGCAGCACGGGCCGGCCGAGCGCGCGCAGCGGGTCGACCAGCGCGGCGGCCAGCGCGTCCGGGCCGGCGGCGGGCGGGCCGTCGACGCCCACGCGCAGCCGCCCGGCGCTCGCGGTGCCGGCGAGCCGCTCGGTCAACTCGGTGACCAGCCGGTCCGGGGTGATGGGACGGATCCGCATCCGACCATCGTGCCCCGTGGGCCGGCGTCCCCACCGGCCGGCAGGCTGCGGGGTGGGGCCGGGAGGGCGCCGCCCGGTCGCGACCGGCGCGACTCGCCCCGCGATCGGGCCACTGCGGGCGCGAGGTCAGCCGCTGCGGTCGATGGTGACGCGGGCGTCGTCGGCCAGCCGGTAGCCGACGCCGTAGACGGTGGTGACCAACGGGACGTCGACGCCGACCTTGCCGCGCAGGCGGCGGACGTGCACGTCGACCGTGCGCACCCCGGCGTGCTCGTAGCCCCACACCGCGTTGAGCAGCTGCAACCGGGTGAACACCCGGCGGGGGTGGGCGACCAGGTGCAGCAGCAGGTCGAACTCCAGCCGGGTCAGCGGCAACGGCTCGCCGTCGCGCAGCACGGAGCGGGACGAGGCGAGGATGTGCAGGGCGGGGATCGTGGGGGCGGCGGCCGGGCGGGCCGGCGACCGGCCGGCCGGCACGGCGTCGGGCCGACGCTCCACGGTGGCGGCCGTGATGGTGCCCTCGCCTCGTTCGAGCATCTCCCGGGCGGCCTCCAGCAGCCGACGGGCGGGTGGGGTCAGCGACTCCTCGCAGGCCAGCGGGATGTTCAGCGTCACCGTGAGCATCGGGGCGGCCGTGTTGGCGGGGCGGCGCTGGCCGCCGGGGGGCCGACCGGGAACAGCGGGCTGGGACGTATGCCATCCGGCGCGCGACGAGGCGGGGCTGACCGACATGGTCCTCCTTGGCTGGTCCGGGTATCTCCCCACGGCCCGGGACGCCGCTTCATCGATGCTTCCCGGCGCCCGTGCGAGGGTCAAGGGGCGGCTACGTTGCATGAATGTGACAATTGACGAACGCATCGGAGCCGAATGCTCGCTCTGCGTACGAAGCCTGATGATTACAGCAGAGCCGCCGGGTTGACCCGATACGGGGGGGTACCCGTCCGGTTCACATCCGTCGAGGTGGCACGCCCCGGCACGGGTGAACCTGGCTCACCTCGGCACCGCATGGCGGTCGGGCACGCTCCCACGGAAGGCGTGACGAAGCGGCGACATGCACGGAGACGCTGCCCAGGTGGTCACGAACCGGCGGCTGCCGTACTGGCGGCGATCAGCGCTGTGGCCGCGCGGCCTCCTCCCGCCCGACCGCCGGCCCCGTTACGCCACGCCCGGCGCCCCCGCGGCGGGCCAGCAGGTCTTCGGCGATGAGCAGCCCGGCCGGGATGAGGCCCAGCAGGAAGCCGCTGGGACCGACGAGCAGTGCGCATCCGGCCGCCCAGCCGGCCACTGTCCAGCCGACGTAAGCCGGCGCGCACTCGCCGCGCCGCCCCAGCCGCGCCAGCAGGAGGCCGAACAGGACCAGCGGGACGACGAAGCCCCCGGGCAGCGCCCAGAACACGGACAGGGACGCGTCACCGCCTTCGCCCGAGCGCAGCCCGCCGGTGAGCCACTCGCTCCAGTACGGGTGGGGCAGGAAGACCACGGTGTGCAGGACGCCGATGGCCGCCATCGACCATCCGGCGCCGATCGTCAATCTTTTCTTGATCATGCCCCTAGCATCCGCCTCCTGCCCGGGGCCGCGCCTCCCCGATGAGGGTGGCCCCCTCCCCCGCAGGAGGGAACGTCCGCACGGGCGCGTGAAAGGGACGTGAATCCGTCTCGATCATTGGTGCGGCATCCGCAGCCCGGCGGAGAAGGCATCCCGCAGGTCGACGTATCCGTTGATCCGCCGTGCGATCGCGGCGTAGTGCGCCCGACGCGGGGCGGGCACCACCGGGTCACTCAGCGCGGCGGTCAGGTCGACGACGCGGGCCCGCGGTCGGTACTCCATCCAGGTCGGCAGCACGGTCACGCCGGTGACCTCCCACCCACGGGACGGGGTGCGAGTGAAGGTGAACTCCGGCACGACCGCGTCCTGAGTGTTTTCCGCCGAACCGTCACCGAACCGGGTGGTCAGGTTTCCCATGCCGTAGGCGACCCATTTTGCGCCGACCTTCTCGAAGGGCTGCACCACGTGCGCATGGTGGCCGACGATCAGGTCGATGTCGGGCGAGGAGAGCAGCCGGCTCGCGAGGTCGACCTGGTCGGCGTTCGGTTCGTTCTGGTACTCGGTGCCCCAGTGCATCGACAGGATGACGATCTCCGCGCCGGCGACGCGGGCCCGCCGCGCTTCGGCGAGGATGGCGTCCGCGTCGATCAGGTTGGCCGCCCAGGGTCGTCCCGGTGGCAGCGGGATGTCGTTGAAGCTCAGGGTGTACGAGAGGTGTCCGATCCTGACGCCGCCCACGTCCATGACATTCGGCCGTTGGCTCTCCGCCGCGCTCCGGGCCGTGCCCGTGTGCCGCAGGCCCACCCGGTCGAGGTTGTCGAGAGTACGGGCGATGCCCTCGACCCCGGTGTCCAGAGAGTGGTTGGAGGCGGTGGAACAGGTGTCGAAGCCCGCCCATGCGGCGGCGTCGGCCAGTGCGGGGGGCACGCTGAAGTTCGGCCAGCCGGTGAACGGGCCGGTGGGCTCGGCCACGGGCGTCTCCATGTGGCAGATGGCCAGATCGGCGGCGCTCACGCGGGTGCGGACCGCGGCGAGCACCTGCGTGAAGTCGTGGCCGTCGCGTCCTGCTCGGCGCGCATCGGCGGCTGCCTGCTCGGTGAGCGCGGGGTGTACGAGCAGGTCACCGGCCGCCACCACGGTGAGGGTGTTTCGGGGTCCGGGGCTGGTGGCGGCGGCGCTGGGCGGTTCGCTTGTCGTCTCCCTCTCCGGCGCGTCGCAGCCGGACGCCAGAGCAGCGATCACCAGTAGCGCCACAGCCGATATTCTTCTCATTCAGCACATAATGCCGATGCTCCGGACAGCGGGTTGGGGAGAGAGGAAAACGTCCTTCCCAGGGAGGAAGGGTCAGATGCCGGCATCGTCCTGGGACGGTCGCGGCGAGCACGGCCGGGCGCCTCCCCGGGGGTGCCAGGCGCCTGCGGCGTCGAGCCGTCGGCGGTCAGGAAACCCAGACGTAGCGACGCTCCGGGCGGCCGGCGGAGCCGTACCGGAGACTGACCTCCGCCCGTCCCGTGTCGGCGAAGTGTTCCAGGTAGCGACGGGCGCTGACCCGGGAGATGCCCACCGCGTTGGCGCACTCGGCGGCGGAGAGCGTCCCGGAGTGCCCCCGCAGGGCGCGCTCCACCAGCTCGGCGGTCTCCGCGCTGAGGCCCCGGGGCAGCGCGGAGGTGGCGATGTGCGCGCCGCTGCGGGACAGCACCCGGTCCACGTCGGTCTGGTCGCTGACCACGGTGGCGCGCAGCGAGTTGCGCCGGGCGGCGTACTGCTCCAGCCGGGTCCGCAGCTCGTCGAAGCCGAACGGCTTGAGCAGGTAGTTGACCGCGCCGTAACGGACGGCCCGACGCACCGCCTCGGCCTCCCGGGCCGCGCTGATCACCAGCACGTCGCAGTCGTGCCGGGCGGCCCGCAGCCGGGTCACCACATCCAGGCCGAACATGTCCGGCAGGTAGAGGTCGAGCAGCACCAGGTCGGGGCGGAACTCGTCGACGGCGGCGACCGCCTCCTCGCCCGTGCTGGCCGTGCCCACCACCCGGAAGCCGTCGATACGCTCGACGAAGCCGCGGTGGATCCGGGCCACCATGAAGTCGTCGTCGACCACCAGTACGTCGATCACCGGCTCGCCTCCACTGCCCCGGTCACCGACATCCGGGCCGTGAACATCGCACCCTCCTCGGTGTTCGTCACCGCCACCTCGCCGCCACGACGGTGGCAGACCAGCCGGGTGAGCGCCAGCCCGATGCCGCGTTCGCCACCGCGCGCCGCCTTGGTGGTGAACCCGTGCGTGAAGACCTCCTGGGCCAGTTGCGGGGCCACCCCCGGGCCGGAGTCACGGACCACGATCTCCACCGAGGAGGCGTCCTGACGTAGCTCGACCTCCACCCAGGCCGGCCCGTCCGGGACGTCACCGCCGTCCGCTCCGGCGCCGTCCGGGCTGCCCGGCGGCACCGGCGTCCGGCTCTCCCGGCCGCCGGCCACGGCCTCCACGGCGTTGTCGACCAGGTTGCCCAGGACCGTCGCGACGTCCGCGGCGACCGCCGGCTCCAACCGGTCCAGGCCGGTCCGCTCGGAGATCCGCAGCTCCACCCGGCGCTCGGCGGCCAGCGCCGACTTCGCCATCAGCAGGGCCGCCACCGCCGTGTCCTGGATCCGGCTGGTGACGGTGAGGTCGAGGGAGGCCCGGTGCCGGCTCAGCGCGTCGACGTACCGGACCACCTCGTCGTGCTCGCCGATCTGGATCAGCCCGGAAATGGTGTGCAGCTGGTTGGCGAACTCGTGGGTCTGGGCGCGCAGCAGCTCGGTGGTGCTGCGGAAGGAACCGATCTCCTGCTCCAGGCGGGCCAGTTCGGTGCGGTCCCGCAGGGTGGTCACCGAACCGAGCCGACGGCCGTCCTTGCTGACCGTCATCCGGTTCATCACCAGCACCCGGCCGGCGCGCACCACCACCTCGTCCCGGGCCTGCGGCTCGTGGTCGGCGCCGGCCAGCACGTCCCGCAGCCGGCCGGAGATCCTCAGCTCGGCGAGGGTCCGGCCGAGGCAGTGCTCGGGCAGGTCGAGCAGCCGCCGGCCGACCGCGTTGACCAGGGTGACTCGCTGCTGCGGGTCCAGCGCGATCACCCCCTCGGCGATGCCGTGCAGCAGCGCCTCCCGGTGCTCGGCCAGGCCGGCGATCTCCCGGGGCTCCAGGCCCAGGGTCTGCCGCTTGATCCGGCGGGCCAGGAGCCAGGAGCCGACGACCCCGAGCAGACTGGCGATGCCCAGGTAGGTGAAGAGGTACGACGAGGCGCCCACCAGGCGCTGGGACCATCCGGGCGACGCCTCCCCGATCATCACCACGCCGAGATGCCGCCCGAGGTTGTCCTTGCGGTCGCCGAGCACCGGCACCTGGGCGACCAGCTCCCGCGAGTCGCCGACCGCCAGCTCGCCGGACCAGCTCCGGCCCCGTGCCACCTCGGGGTCGCCGAGCACGAGCGGGCTCCCCACCAGCGTCGGGTCGGTGGAGCTGACCACCCGGCCCCGGGCGTCGGCCACGGTCACCGAGGTCACCCCGGACTGGGTCAGCGCGTTCTGCACCAGCGGGGCGACGAGCTCCGCCGGCGCCGGCTGGTTGATCCGCTCGCGCAGCAGCCGGTTGCCGGCGAGCTGCTCGCCGAGGGCGGCCACCCGCCGCCCCTCCACCCGGTTGAAGGTGGCGGCGGACTGGGCCAGCGAGACGGCGGCCACCGCCACCAGCACGACCACGATGATCGCGAGCTGGAGCACGAGCAACTGCCCGGCCAACGTACGGCGGGGGGTGACCGTGACCACAAAGACCTCAACTTCCGCTGGTGACAGAACGCAGACGTAGGGTTCGCCCGGGGGCCATCATCTTGCCGCCGGACTCCTTCGAAACGGAAGAGAAACATGATGGCAACTCGGAGAAAACTGCTGGTCATGGGCGTCGCGGCCGCCACGGCGCTGGCGCTGGGCGCCTGCGGTGCCACCGCGGACAAGAACGAGGGCGGGTCCGGCGGCGACGGCGGACCCGCGACCGGACTGCGGATCATGGTGCCGAACACCCCCGGCGGCGGGTACGACACCACCGCTCGCACCGCGGCCAAGGTGATGGAGGACGCCAAGATCGCCACCGGGGTGCAGGTCTTCAACCTGCCGGGCGCGGGCGGCACCGTCGGTCTGCAGCGCATGGTGAACGAGAAGGGCAACGGCAAGCTCGCCATGCAGATGGGGCTGGGCGTGGTCGGTGCCTCGTACACCTCGAAGTCGTCGGCGACGCTCACCCAGACCACCCCGCTGGCCAAGATGATCGAGGAGGCCGGCGCCATCGTGGTGCCGAAGGAGTCGCCGTACAAGACCATCGGCGACCTCGTCGCGGCGTGGAAGGCCAACCCCAAGGGCATCGCGGTCGGCGGCGGCTCGTCCCCCGGCGGCCCGGACCACCTGCTGCCGATGCAGCTCGCCAAGGCCGTCGGCATCGACCCCCGCCAGGTCAACTTCGTCTCGTACGACGGCGGCGGCGAGCTGCTGCCGGCCGTGCTCGGCGGCAAGGTCGCCTTCGGCGCCAGCGGCTTCGGCGAGTTCCTCGACCAGGTCGAGGCCGGTCAGATCCGGGTCCTCGCGGTCACCAGCGCGGCCCCGATCGACGCGCTCAAGGACGTGCCGACGCTGAAGTCGTCCGGCATCGACCTCGTCTTCACCAACTGGCGGGGCATCGTCGCGCCGCCCGGCATCAGCGACGCCGACAAGAAGGTCTGGATCGACGCGCTGACGAAGATGCACGAGTCGGACGAGTGGAAGGCCGAGCTGACCAAGCGGGGCTGGACCGACGCCTTCGTCACCGGCGACCAGTTCGCCGCCTTCCTCACCGAGCAGGACAAGTCGGTGGCGGACCTGCTCGCGCAGCTCGGACTGGCATGACCGGCATGACCACCCGACCGGAGCGGGGCGGCGACCCGCCGTCCCGCCCGGGCGCCGCCGACGGACCGGTCACCGCGCCGGTGCCGGGCCAGCCGACCGGTCCGGACCCGGTCATGTCGGGCGGGACGCCGACGGTTCCCGGCCCGGACGTGGCGCCCGCGCCCGCGGCGGGACGGCCGGGCGCGGCGCGTACGCCGGTCGGGCCGGCGGAGCCCTCGGCCGTGCCGGGCGGCCCCGCCCCGACCGACGCGGAGGTCGGGGCGGAACCGGCGGCGACGCCCCGTCGCGACCGGGCCCAGTACGCCGTCTGCGCCTTCCTCGCCCTCGTCGGCGCGCTGGTCCTCGTCGACGCTGCCCGCACCGGGCACGCGATCAGCACCGCCGACCCGATCGGCCCGAAGCCGGTGCCGATCCTGCTCGGGGTGCTGCTGCTGATCGTCGCCGCGATCTACGCGGTGGACGTGGCCCGTGGCGGCGCCGGGGAGCCGGAGGCCGGCGAGGACGTCGACCTGACCACCCCGATCGACTGGCGGACGGTGCTGCTGCTCATCGGCGCGTTCGGAGTCAACGCGGTGCTCATCGACCGGCTGGGCTGTGTGATCAGCGGGACGCTGCTGTTCTGGGGTTCGGCGTTCGCGCTGGGCAACCGGCACCACGTGCGCAACCTGCTGATCTCCGTCGCGCTGTCGTTGATCACCTTCTACACGTTCGCCATCGGGCTCGGCGTGAACCTGCCCGCGGGCGTGCTGCAAGGGATCCTCTGATGGACAACCTCGGAAACCTGCTCGACGGGTTCGCCAACGTGGTGACCCCGATGAACCTGCTGATCGCGCTGCTCGGGGTCACCATCGGCACCGCCGTCGGCGTGCTGCCCGGGATCGGCCCGGCGATGACGGTGGCGCTGCTGCTGCCGGTCACCTACGGGATGGAGCCCACCCAGGCGTTCATCATGTTCGCCGGCATCTTCTACGGCGGCATGTACGGCGGTTCGACCACCTCGATCCTGTTGAACACCCCGGGCGAGTCGTCCTCGGTGATCACCGCGATCGAGGGCAACAAGATGGCGAAGGCGGGCCGGGCCGCGCAGGCTCTCGCCACCGCCGCGATCGGCTCGTTCGTCGCCGGGACCATCGCCACCCTGCTGCTGGTGGTGGTGACCCCGCCGGTCGTGCAGTTCGCGATCAGCCTCGGCGCGCCCGACTACTTCGCGCTGATGCTGCTGTCGTTCGTGGCGGTCACCGCGGTGCTCGGCGCGTCCCGGGTACGCGGCTTCGCCTCGCTGCTGATCGGCCTGGTCATCGGCACGATCGGGATCGACGCGGTGAGCGGCCAGCAGCGGCTCACCCTGGGCATCCCGCAGCTCGCCGACGGCATCGACGTGGTGGTGGTGGCGGTCGGCATCTTCGCCGTCGGCGAGGCGCTCTGGATCGCCGCGCACCTGCGCCGCCGCGCCGCCGAGGTGATCCCGGTCGGGCGGCCGTGGATGGGGAAGCAGGACTGGAAACGGTCCTGGAAGCCGTGGCTGCGCGGCACCGCGTACGGGTTCCCGTTCGGCGCGCTGCCGGCCGGCGGGGCGGAGATCCCGACGTTCCTGTCGTACGCCACCGAGAAGAAGCTGACGAGGCACCCGGAGGAGTTCGGCCGGGGGGCGATCGAGGGCGTCGCCGGGCCGGAGGCGGCCAACAACGCCTCCGCGGCCGGCACGCTGGTGCCGATGCTGGCCATCGGCCTGCCCACCAACGCCACCGCCGCGGTGATGCTGGCCGCCTTCCAGCAGTACGGCATCCAGCCGGGCCCGCTGCTCTTCGAGCGGGAGTCGGGCCTGGTGTGGACGTTGATCGCCAGCCTCTTCGTGGGCAACCTGCTGCTGCTGGTGCTCAACCTGCCGCTCGCGCCCGCCTGGGCGCGGCTGCTGCGGATCCCCCGCCCGTACCTCTACGCCGGGATCCTCTTCTTCGCCTCGATGGGCGCCTACGCCGTCAACGCCCAGCCGTTCGACCTGTTCCTGCTGCTCACCCTCGGCCTGCTCGGCTTCGGCATGCGTCGCTTCGGGCTGCCGATCCTGCCGCTGATCGTCGGGGTGATCCTCGGCCCGCGCGCCGAGTTGCAGGGCCGGCGGGCGTTGCAGCTCTCCGGCGGCGAGCTGCACGGCCTCGTCGGCGGCTGGGTGTCCTGGACGATCTACGCCGTGGTCCTGGTGGTGCTGCTCTGGCCGGTGCTCGGCCGCTTCGTCGTTCGACCTGTTCGGGAAAGGCTGGTGGTCCGATGACGGTGCTGGTGGGGTACGTCCCCTCGGCCCTGGGTGAGGCGGCCCTGCGGGCCGCCGTGGAACAGGCCCGGTTCCGCGACGAGCCGGTGCTGGTGGTGAACACGTCGCGCGGCGACGCCTACGTCGACCCGCGCTTCGCCCAGGAGGACGACCTGGCCCGGGTGGTGCGGGAGTTGACCGCCGAGGGGGTGCCGCACACTGTCCGGCAGCTCATGCGCGGGCGGGACGCGGCCGAGGAGATCGCGGAGATCGTCGACACGGAGGAGATCTCGCTGGTGGTGATCGGCATCCGGCACCGCACCCCGGTGGGCAAGCTGATCATGGGTTCGACCGCACAGGAGATCCTGCTGCGGGTGCCCTGCCCGGTGCTCGCGGTGAAGGCCGACTGAGTGGAGTGCCCACCACCGTTCACGGGGACCCCGGGCTGACCGGGGTCCCCGTGCGTACCCAGACGGTTCTGCTGCTCGCCCACACCGTCGCGGTGCAGGCGGTCACCTTCATGCTGCGCCCGGCGTCCGCGTACCAGGCGCTGGACCTGGACGTGCCGGCGGCCTGGCTCGGCGTGCTCGGGGCCAGCTTCGCCGTCGTGCCGCTGGTGCTCGCGGTCCCCTCCGGCCACGCGGTCGACCGGTTCGGCGAACGCCGGATCGTGCTGGCCGGCTCGGGTCTGCTCGCCGCCGCCGGCGCCTGCTTCGTGCTGTTCGCCGACTCGGTCGCCGGCCTGGTCGTGGCCAGCATGGTCCTCGGCACCGGCCACCTCTTCGCGGTGGTCGGCCAGCAGGCGCTGGTCGCCAACCGCACCGCGGCGGACCGGTACGACACGGCGTTCGGCTACTACACCTTCGCCGCCTCGCTCGGCCAGGCGTTCGGTCCCGGCCTCATCGTGGCCTTCGGCGGTGACCGCCCGATCCCGGACACCGGGGCGATCTTCCTCGGCGCCACCGCGCTCGCCCTGCCCCTGCTGGTCGTCGCCGCGTTCCTCCGCCCGTCGGCGCATCACCGGCAGGCGGCGGGGCCGGCCGCCGGCGGGTTGGGCGACCTGCTCCGGCAGCCGGGACTGGTGCGTGCCCTCGCGGTCAGTTGCGTCGTCCTGGCGGCGGTCGACATCACCCTGGTCTACCTGCCCGCCCTCGGCGCCGAGCGGGGCATCGCCGCCGGCACCATCGGCGTGCTGCTGGGGTTACGGGCGGTCGCGTCGATGGCCTCGCGGCTGATGCTCGGCCGGCTGGTCGCCGCCGTCGGTCGGCGCCGGCTGCTCGTCGGCACCGTCGCGATCTCCGCCGCCGGTCTCGGTCTGCTGCTGCCGCCCCTGCCGCTGTGGGCGATGGCCGGGGTGGTCACGGTCTCGGGGTTGGGCCTGGGCGCTGGGCAACCGCTGACCATGTCGTTCCTGGCCGAGGCCGCGCCGCCCGGGCTGCGCGGCCGGGCGATGTCCCTGCGCCTCACCGGCAACCGGCTCGGGCAGGTGCTCATCCCGAGCGCCGCCGGTGCGCTCGCCGCCGGCGCCGGGGCGGCGGGCGTGCTCGCCTGCACCGCCGCCGGCCTGGCCGGCGCGGCCGTCGCCGCGACCGGCCTGCCCCGGCCGCCCCCGGCAACCTGAGCGCGGCCCTCGCTCGCCGGATGGGGAACTGGACCTGACGTGGACACCTGGACGACCACCGCCGGCGCGAACGCCAGCGCACCCACTCGGTCGCCTCCAAGATCACGAACACGTAAACGTCCTTCCCGGACACATCGACGGTGGTTACAGTCTCCGCCGTGAGGATTCCCTGGACTCCACGCGCGTTGCCGGCGGCGGCAGCTGATGTTGCCGCCACGTCGGCCGCCCGCGCATGTCACCGCTGAACGCGACCCTTCGACGACGTGGCGTCATCGCGCATGCCCACGTACGCGAGGTTCGCCGGGCGGAGGCAGACAGCGCCAGACCGGCGCCGTGGTGGGCGCCTCACACTCCCCCATTGCCCGTCCCTGCATCCGAGAGGCACCCATGCTCAGCAACACCCCCCTGCGGCGCCGCACCCTGTTGGCCGCCGCGGCCGGCGCCGCATTCGCGCCCATCGTCGCCGGCCAGGCCCGGGCCGCGATCCCCCGCGTCTACCTCGACCCGGGGCACGGCGGCACCGACCCCGGCGCGGTCGGGAACGGCCTGCAGGAGAAGGCACTCACCCTCGACATCGCCCTGCAGCTGCGCAGCATCCTGCTGGCCAACTGGAGCGTCGACGTGCGGATGTCACGGACGACCGACGTCACCCGCAGCCTCACCTACCGCACCGACGACGCCAACGCATGGGGCGCCGACCTGTTCGTGAGCGTCCACATCAACTCGGGCGGCGGCACCGGCTTCGAAAGCTACCGGTACCCGACGGCGGACTCGGCTACGGTCAACCTGCACAACGCACTGCACTCGAGGGTCCTCTCGGGCATGCGGACGATCGGTGGGGTCGCCGACCGGGGCCAGCGGACGGCCAACTTCCACGTACTCCGCGAGACCACCATGCCGGCGGTCCTCACCGAGAACCTGTTCATCGACACCGTCGCCGACGCGAACCTGCTCAAGCGGGCCGACTTCATCACCGCCACCGCCCACGGGCACGCCCAGGGCATCGCGCAGTACCTGGGGCTCGGCAGCACTCCCCCACCCGCATACAGCACCATCGTGGACAACGCCACCGCGGGTCGCTTCACCGCGAGCACCAACTGGGGCACGTCGACCTACTCGGCACAGCGGTACGGAGCCGACTACCGGTTCGCCAACCCGGTGGCCGCGAGCGACGCGGCATGGTTCAAGGTCAGCATTCCGCAGTCCGGCAACTACCGCGTCGAGGTGCGGCACCCGGCGGACCCCGGCTACAACAGCGCGACGCCGTACGTGATCGTCACCGCGGCGGGAAACCAGACGGTGCACGTGGACCAGCGCGCCAACGGCGGCGTCTGGCGTTCGATCGGCACCTTCAACCTCGCTGCCGGCGACCGCAACCTGGTCGGGGTGAGCCGTTGGAGCAGCGCCGGCGGATACGTGATCGCCGACGCGGTACGGGTCACCCGGGTCTGAGGCGCCGGCCTCAGCGTCGAGTGGGAGGGCGCGGCCCGTGCCTGGTCACGCTCCGCGCCCTCCCTGGCAGAGTGACGACGCGGCCGACGGCAGGTGGTCACGCGGGCTGCCGTCGGTGCTCGTCGTCGGTCACGTGGTTGAGCTGCGTGACCCGGTGGCCGGATTGACGACGGTGCTGCGGCGCGGCGTGCGCTGCCATGGCGGCTGCCCGCTCAAGGTGGCGCGGTTCGTCAGGGATTGAGGAGGACCTTGACGGCCCGTCGCTCGTCCATGGCCTTGTAGCCCTCGGCGGCCTGCTCAAGGGGAAGACTGAGGTCGAAGACCTTGCCAGGGTCGATCTGCCGGTTCCAGATCAGGTCGATCAGGTCTGGCAGGAAACGGCGCACCGGTGCCGGACCGCCGTGCAGGTGTACGTGCGAGAAGAACAGCTCCTCGCCGGGCAGTTGGACATCGTGGGCCACCCCGACGTAGCCGACGTGGCCGCCGGGACGGGTCGAGCGGATGGACGTCATCATCGACTCCTGGGTGCCGACCGCCTCGATCACCGAGTGCGCCCCGACGCCGTCGGTGAGGTCCTTGATGCGTGCGACACCGTCATCGCCGCGCTCGGTGACGATGTCGGTGGCACCGTAGTGGATCGCCAGTTCCTGACGGGGCTCGTACCTGCTCATCGCGATGATGCGTTCCGCGCCGAGCTGCTTCGCCGCCAGAACGGCGAGAAGACCGACCGCACCGTCACCGACCACCGCGACGGTCTTGCCCGGGCCGACCTCGGCGGCCACGGCGCCGAACCAGCCCGTGCCGAGCACGTCGGAGGCAGCGAGCAGATCCGGGATCAGGTCGTCCGAGGGAGTGTCGGGTGCGGCGACCAGGGTGCCGTCGGCCAGAGGGACACGCAGGTACTGGGCCTGGGCGCCGAGTCCGCCCACCGGTTCCCGCTGGATGCACGAGGTCTGGTAGCCAGCCCGGCAGATCAGGCAGGTGTTGTCGGAGGCGAAGAACGAGCCGATGACGAACTGGCCCGGCCTGATGTTCTCGACCTCGCTGCCGACCTCCTGGACGACGCCGACGTACTCGTGGCCCATCGGGGACGGCCCCCTGACCGCTTCGACGCCCCGATACGGCCACAGGTCCGAACCGCAGATACAGGTCGCGGACAGGCGAATGATCGCGTCGGTCGGAAGCAGGATCCGGGGATCCTCCCGCGTTTCCACGCGGACGTCGCCAGGGGCATGCATGACCACACCACGCACAGGTTCTTCCTTTCCGAAGGACCGGACGCGATCCGGTCTGTTACGCTCCCCCGCCTACCCGAGTAGGCCGTGATGATGCCGCCATCCGGGCGTGCTACCCGCCTGGGGACCACGACAGTCGCTCCCACCGGGCGCGGCGGCGCGCTCCTCGCCATCCAGCGAAGCCCGGCAGCGCCCGCTCAGGGAGCTTCTCCTGGAAGGTGTACTGACAGGGCACCCCATTGGCCAACCGTGACACGTACGGTCGAGACGTGGACAACCGCACGGAGGTCCGCGAGTTCCTCGTCTCGCGGCGCGCCAAGATCAGCCCGGAGCAGGTCGGCCTGCCCGCCGGCACCAAGCGGCGGGTCCCGGGACTACGCCGCAGCGAAGTCGCGTCGCTCGCCGGCGTGAGCATCGAGTACTACTCGAAACTCGAACGAGGCACCATCGCCGGAGTGTCGCCTGGTGTGCTGAACGCCATCGCACGGGCGCTCCAACTCGACGACGCAGAGCGGGCGCACCTGTTCGACCTCGCCCGAGCCGCGGAGGGCAGCGGCGCCCTCATGCGGCCCCGGCGCCGCACCGCGCGGCAGTGGTCGGTGCGTCCCAGCCTGCAATGGACCCTCGACGCGGTGACCCAAGGCCCCGCGTTCGTGCGCAACGGCCGCATGGACCTGCTCGCCGCGAACCGGCTCGCCCGCGCGTTCTACGCCGACGTGTACGCCGATCCGCAGCGCCCCGCCAACATCGCGCGGTTCACCTTCCTGGACGAGAAGGCGCACCGCTTCTACCCGGAATGGGACCTCGCCGCCGACGTCTGCGTCGCCATCCTCCGTACGGAAGCGGGCCGCGACCCCCACGACAAGGACCTCCACGACCTCGTGGGTGAGCTCTCCACCCGCAGCGGCGAGTTCCGCGAACGCTGGGGAGCCCACAACGTGAGGCACCACGGCACCGGCGCCAAAACGTTCCGCCACCACATCGTCGGCGACCTGACCCTCGCCTACGAAGGGCTGGAGATGGCCGCGGAGCCCGGCCTCACCCTCACGATCTACACCGCCGAGCCCGGCTCCCCATCCGAGGACGCGCTACGCCTGCTCGCCTCCTGGGCCGCCTCCCAGGAAGCGGACGCCGACGCACAGGCCGCTTTCACGGAGTGACGCAGCGGCCGACCTGACCGCCCCCCACGGCCGTGATGACCGGGCACCCCACGGTCGGATGAGCGGACGTGGCATCCGAGCACCGGACCCGCCGCGAACGCGGAAGAGGCGCATCTTTCGGTCGAGGGG
The DNA here is from genome assembly GCF_055587185.1 of Micromonospora sp. NPDC048040. Classification (NCBI taxonomy): domain Bacteria; kingdom Bacillati; phylum Actinomycetota; class Actinomycetes; order Micromonosporales; family Micromonosporaceae; genus Micromonospora; species Micromonospora sp. NPDC048040. The sequence continues at coordinate 60,536 of NZ_JBVJGT010000011.1, forward strand.
GCGCCCCACCTGATCGACCTGACCCGGCCGAACATCACCACACCCCCGTCCCGCCGTCCGCTCAGTGGGCTTTCTCGGGGCTTTCAAGCGCTCGTGATTGCCTGGCTCACGCGGACCGTCAGCGGCCAACGGAACACGCTCCCCAGCAGTCTCGGAGGAATCAGATGGCAATCGTCACGACAGGCAGACGGTGGCGTGCGGCGTGCGCCGCGCTGCTCATCGTGGGCGTGCTCGCCGGCTGCGGCAGCGGCCCTCGTGGCGGGGACCAGTCCGGTCGAACGCCGCAGGGGGTGGCCACCAGCGCCGCCACCAGCACGCCGTCAGGACGTCCCGATCTCGACGGCGGCGAGGAGATGGCGCGGGGCATCGACGTTCCGTGGGGCCTGGCGTTCCTGCCCGACGGCGACGCCGTGGTCACGGAGCGGAACACGGGCCGGGTGCTGCGGTTGAGCTTGGGCGGTGGAAACCCCCGGCAGATGTACGAGGTGCCGGGTGTGGCGGCGGGCGGTGAGGGCGGACTGCTCGGCCTCGCGGTGTCACCGACGTTTGCCGACGACAACCGGATCTACGCCTACTTCACGGCGGAGCAGGACAATCGGATCATCCGGTTCCGGCTCGACGGCGGACGCCCCGAAGTGATCTTCGACGGCATCGCCAGGGCCAGTTACCACAACGGCGGGCGGATCGCGTTCGGCCCGGACGGCATGCTCTACGTCGGCACCGGGGACGCCGGTGACACGCTGCGGTCGCAGGACCCGGCGAGCCCCAACGGCAAGATCCTGCGGCTGACCCCCGACGGGGCGCCCACCCCCGGAAATCCGAGCGCGGGTTCCCCCGTCTACAGCCTCGGACACCGCAACGTGCAGGGCCTGGCCTGGGACTCGGCTGGACGGCTCTTCGCCACCGAGTTCGGGCAGAACGAACTGGACGAGGTCGACCGCATCGAGCCGGGACGCAACTACGGCTGGCCCCGGGTCGAAGGAACCGGTGACACGGACGGTGGGCGGTACACCAACCCACTCGTCACCTGGACCGTCCGCGAGGCCTCGCCGTCGGGCATGGCCATCGCCGCCGATGTCGCATACGTGGCGGCGCTGCGAGGCGAACGGCTGTGGACCATCCCCCTCGACGGCGGCACCGCCGGCGAGCCGTCGGCGCGACTGGAGCAACGCTACGGCCGCCTGCGGACCGCGCAGGTCGCACCCGACGGAGCGTTGTGGCTGACCACCTCCAACACCGACGGCCGCGGTGACGTACGCGACGGTGACGATCGAATCCTGCGCTTCCCCGCCCGATAGCCACGAGGCGTGGAACCTCGCGGACCTCGATGCGATTGTCCACGTTCCGACGCACCTCTGCGGCTCGCCGTGGGGTGCCCTGCCAGTACACCTTCCATCAGAGACTCCCCAGCAGGTCACAGACGAGGTTTCCTGGATGGCGAGAACGCGCCGAGCAGCGGGCCGCCGCCTGAGCCCACATAATGCGGCACCAGCGCCATCCCGCGCGACGGCGGCACCCCGACGCCCTGCTCGGGCGGGTGCCCGTAAGCGCAACCGGCCGCGCCGCGACCAAGCCTCGTCACGAAGAACAGGAGCAACCATCATGCGTGTTCACGCCTACGCAGCACCCAGCCCGTCCGAGCCGCTGGCCCCCACGATCATCGAGCGGCGTGACGTCGGTCCCAACGACGTGCTCATCGAGATCACGTACGCGGGCATCTGCCACTCCGACATCCACACCGTTCGCGGTGACTGGGGACCCCAGCCCTACCCGCTGGTGCCCGGCCACGAGATCGTCGGCGTCGTCACCGAGGTGGGCCCCGAGGTCACCCGGCACCAGGTCGGGGACCGGGTCGGGGTCGGCTGCATGGTGAACGCCTGCCGGGACTGCGTGAACTGCCGCACCGGCGACGAGCAGTACTGCGTCAACGGCATGGTGCCCACCTACGGCGGAGTCGACCGGGACGGCACCGTCACCCAGGGCGGCTACGCCACCCACGTCGTGGTCGATGCCGATTTTGTCCTGTCGGTGCCCGAGGGAATCGACTTCGCGGCCGCCGCGCCGCTGCTGTGTGCGGGCATCACCACCTACTCGCCGCTGCGCCGTTGGGGCGCCGGCCCGGGCAAGAAGGTCGCCATCGTCGGCCTCGGCGGGCTGGGGCACCTGGCAGTCAAGATCGCCCACGCCCTGGGTGCCGAGGTGACCGTGCTGTCCCAGTCGCTGAAGAAGCAGGAGGACGGACTCCGCTTGGGCGCCGACCACTACCACGCCACGAGCGACCCGGACACCTTCCAGCAGCTCGCCGGCCGGTTCGATCTGATCATCAACACGGTCAGCGCCCCCATCGACGTCGACGCCTACCTGAACCTGCTCGCCGTCGACGGCACCCTCGTCAACGTCGGCGCCCCCGCCGAGCCGCTGACCCTCAACGTCTTCTCCCTCATCGGCGCTCGACGCTCCTACGCCGGCTCGATGATCGGCGGCATCCGCGAGACCCAGGAGATGCTCGACTTCTGCGCCGAACACCGCATCGGCGCCGACGTCGAACTCATCTCCGCCGACAAGATCAACGACGCCTACGAACGCGTCCTCGCCTCCGACGTCCGCTACCGGTTCGTCATCGACACCGCCACCCTCGGCTGACTGTGAGGCTGGCCTGGTCGGTCCGCAGGTGATGGGCTGATGTCGGCAGCAGTGGGCGTGACTCTTCGTCTGACTGGCTTCGTGCCTTTGCGCGGACTTGTCCGTCTGCTGCTGCCGGCGCCGGCCCGGCGGGAGACGTTTGGCCTGATCAGGAGCTTGACCGCCAGTTAGCGGCTGGCGTGTCTCATCACAGTCCTGCCATCTCCGCACCGGACCGGACCCTTGCGTCCCCACGGTGAGGAGAGAACGCATGTCCATGCTGGCAGATCTGGTCGAGGTCGTCATCGGCGTCGACACGCACAAAGACACGCACACCGCCGCGGTGCTCGACGCCCGCACCGGTGGGGTCCTGGGCAGGGCCACGGTGCGCACCGACCCGGACGGCTACGCCGAGTTGATGGCCCTGGCCGACCGGCACTCGGGGCTGCGGGCGTGGGCGCTGGAGGGCTCCGGCGGCTACGGCGCGGGCCTGGCCCGGCACCTGGCCGATAGTGGTGAGCTGGTCGTCGAGTTGGACCGTCCGCAGCGTCCCGCCCGCCGCGGCGGGGCGAAGTCCGACCCGATCGACGCCGAACGCGCCGCCCGCGACGCCCTGGCCCGCACCCGCCTGGCGCAACCCAAGACCGGCCCCGACAGGGCCGCACTGCAGGCACGGCTGACCGCCCGTCGGGCCGCCGTGGAGGCCAGCGCCACCGCTCAGCGGCAGCTGCACGCCCTGGTGATCACCGCCCCCGAGGCGGTGCGGGCCCGATTCCGCGGCCAGAACACCCGGGCCATGCTCACCACCGCCACCCGACTGCGCCCCACCACCAACGCCGACGTCGAGGTGTTCACCTGCCTGAGCGTGCTGCGCGACCTCGCCCGCCGCGTCCGCTTCCTCGAAGCCGAAGCCACCGAACACGAGAAGGCGATCCGAACGATCGTGCGCTCCTGGCGACCGGACCTGCTCGACCTCACCGGCGTCGGACCGATCGTCGCGGCCACCGTGCTCACCGCCTGGTCACACCCCGGCCGCTGCCGCAACGACGCCGCGTTCGCCATGCTCGCCGGCGCCGCCCCCATCCCCGCGTCCTCCGGCAAGACCGTCCGCTACCGCCTCAACCGCTCAGGAGACCGCCAACTCAACCGCGCCCTGCACACCATCGTCCTGACCCGCCTCCAACACGACGAACGCACCCGCGCCTACGCCGACCGCCGCCGCGCCCAAGGCAAAACCGACCGGGAGATCAAACGCTGCCTCAAACGTTACGTCGCCCGAGACCTCTACCGACGCCTCGAAAACCCACCCCAGCCACTTGACGCGGCATAGGAGCGTCCCGAGGTTCCCTGACCGGCTCCGAGGACAACGCTGAGCAACAGCCCGCCAGTCAACTCGGTCCTGCGGTGTCTCGTGCTTCCCACCTATTCCTGTCGGAGCCGCGAGACCAGTCTCGCGACCCGGCGCGCTCGCGTGTCCGGGTTCGGGCCGCGAGGATGGGATGGAGGGCAGCGTACCGGGCGGCGCGGGTGAGCCTCGCGAACGCCGCTTCGGCGGTCGGTTGCGCGCGGAGGGCGTCGGCGAGGTCGATCGGGACCTCCGCGGTCGCCTGGCCCGCGTACGCACGGTTCCATCGCCCGTCCGCTTTCGCGGCGTCGACTCGGCGACGCCGCGAGCTCTCAGGCGTCCTTCCGCGCCGAGCCGGGCGACGGTCTCGACGTTGCGCCGTGACCAGATCGAGCGCGGACGGCGCGGAGTGAATCGCTGGAGGAACGTCTCGCACGTTGGTGCTCGACATCGCGGCAGAGCATCACGCGGCCTGACATGCGGCAAGCGGCCGGCAAGTGACGTTCCCTCTCGCCGGCCGCTTGCGTGGCGGCCGGAACCCGGCGACCGTCTGCGGCGTCAGTCGACGAGCGCGGTGGCCTCCACCTCCACGAGGACGTCCTCCTCGAACAGGGCGTCGACGCCGATGAGCGACGCCGGGGGCATCGGGAGTTCGAGACCGATCTCCCCCGCGACGGCCTCCACGCCGGCCATGAAGTCGCCAATCTTGTCCGGACGCCACTGCGTGACGTAGAACGTCAGCCGCAGCACGTCGGCGAACGTCGCACCGGCACCCGCAAGGCCGGTGGCGGTGTTCCGCAGCGCCTGCGCGACCTGCCCGGCCAGATCACCGGGAGCGACGGGAGTGCCGTCTTCCTGGCGGGCGACCTGCCCGCTGACGTGCACGTGCCGGGTGCCGGCGCCCACGGCCACGTGATGGTAAGGGGTGGGCTGCAGCATGCCTTGCGGTGTGAAGTGCTGGACAGTCATGTCGATCTCCTCCTGGGTGGTATCAGTAAGATACTTAGCATCAGAAGGACACTTCAACGAGACCAGGTTTCAGCATGGATACTGCCGATGAGATCCACATCGCCACCGCACATCGAGAACTCCTCGACCAGGTCCTCGACAAGTGGTCCCTCAGCGTCCTCAACGAACTGTGCGAACGCCCATGCCGCTTCAACGAACTTCGCCGGGCGATCCCCGAAGTCACTCAGAAGTCGCTCACCGCGACGCTCCGGCGGCTCGAGCGCAACGGCATCGTCGAACGACAGGTGACCTCGACGCGGCCGGTCGCGATCACCTACCAGATCACCCCGCTAGGCAAAACCCTCCGCCACCCGGTCGACGTCCTCCTGGAATGGGCCGAGCACCACATGCCGGCGATCGAACGCGCCCGCGACAGATTCGACGGGAGCACTGCAGGCGGCTGAGATCTAGGCGGGCGAAGCTCCCAGTCAGGGTGGGCCGACCGCCGGGTGCTCAATGCGCGCTTCGACGATGAGAGACCTCGTCGTGATGCCGTCGTGATCGGCCCCGGCCCGACGGGAGGCGGCGGTACTCGGCCGGGTGCGCGCGCAGCAACAGATGGCGGCGCTCCAGATCTCTCGCACCAAACCTCCGGCAAGACGGGGCGCGCCTCGGCGGGTGGCACGGGCACCCCTGCGCAGACGGGCGGTGGCCACCTCGACGTTACGGCGCAACCGTTCGGTCTCGGCAGCGAGCAGTGTGTCCCCGTTCGAGGTGGGCAGTCTCCAGGGCAATGCCGGGGACCAACTTTCACTTCTCACAGCACCGCGCTAAGCCGCCGCCGGCTGACCGCGGCTTGAGTAGATCGCTGAATCGGTCGCGCGCTCGGTCTGCGGTCTGTTCGCACCACGACGGTGTTGAGGAGGTGGGATCGGGCGCCGATGAGAAATGGCGCCGACAGTAGTCTGAGTACGGTCTGGTGAAAAGGCGCTGCGCGCATCAAGGGAGAGCAACGAGATGAGACCACTTCGATACTCGATCAACGTCACACTCGACGGCTGCTGCCATCACGAGGCAGGGCTCCTCCCCGACGAGGAGTCGATGCGCTACTGGACCGCTGAGATGGAACGAGCCGATGCCCTGCTATTCGGCCGGGTGACCTACGAGATGATGGAGTCGGCGTGGCGGCAGCCGGCCACGGGCATGTGGCCTGACTGGATGGGTGAGTGGGAGATCCCGTTCGCCGAGACCATCGACCGGGCGAAGAAGTACGTCGTGTCGAGCAAGTTGAGCGGGGTCGATTGGAATGCCGAGCTGGTGCGAGGCGACTTGGGGCATGCGGTTCAGCGGCTCAAGCAGGAGCCAGGCGAGGGCCTGTTCGTGGGTGGCGTGACGCTCCCCCTGGCGTTGGCAGATCTGGGACTGATCGACGAGTACGTGTTCCTTGTGCAGCCGGTCCTTGCCGGACACGGGCCGACGTTGCTCGCCGGTCTGCGCGAGCGCATCCAGCTCGAGCTCGTGGATCGCCATGAGTTCCGGTCGGGGGCGGTCGCCCTGCGATACCGGCCCACGCGAGTAACGGCTTGACGTGATTTGTCCTGGCACGTTGGCCGCTGCCTCGCGACGCAACGACGGTTCTCGCGCCTGATGCGAGGGTTCGGACCGTCCCAAACGTGCGGACAGAACGGCGCAGCCTGCATCCCCGAGTGCCGGTAGATGACGGTTCGGGCGGGGTGTCGAGCTACTCAGCGTCCGCACGCTGCGTGACGAGATGACCATGTCCGGGCAGTTTCAATTGGCCGCCGGCGGGCAGATGCAGCTGGCCGCCCACACTCAATCCACAGGTCTTGACAATTCCTCTCAGTAACGAACTCACACCCGGTGAACGCTCATGGTCATCAAAACCAGGTAGCCGAACCCGAGGCCGGTGCCGGGCGCTGCGCTTGTCAGCGGCGGAGAAGGGCGAACGACCGCGAGGCGGTACCGTATCGGAAACCGAGGCGCTGGAGAAGGCGGGCGGAATCGACTATGGGGCAGCCGGGCCGGGAAACCGGTACGCGGGTCGAGCACCGGGCGGCCCCTGGTGGCCACGTCGACCTCTTCGGACGGTGGTGGAGCCTGCGCACCGTCTGCGAGCTGCGAAGCGGCCCGCTCGATTTTCGGTCGCTGCGACAGCGTCGCGACAACGTGCCGGCATGACCGGCTTCTCCCGCCGCGACGTGACGATCGTCGACGCCTGCACGCTCGGGGGACAAGGCGGCAGCCCCACCGCCGTGCTGATCGACGACCCGGCACTCGGCGATGGCGCGCGCCGCGCGGCAGTTCGCGACGCAGGTACCTCACACGCGGCGTTCGTGGACACCGGTACGGACACTGTCCGGTTCTTCACCACGCATGGCGAGCTCACCAACTGCGGGCACGGCACCGTGGCCGCCCAGGCGTTCCTGCTGCGCCGTCGCGGCTCAGCAGAGCATTACGGGCACCAGCGGACCGGTGGCCGCATCTTCGGCACCACGGCGGTCGAGCGCGACGACGGCATCGAGGTGTGGTTCGACCAGGGCCTCATCGGTCTTCAAAACGGCGTTCCCGCAGGCCTCGACGGGGTCCTCGGCGCCCTCGGTGTCGGGCCGGACGCCATCGCCGCGGACGACACCCCGAGCGTCGCGTCGCCGGGAACGCCGCGACTGCTCGTGCCCGTCAAGACGGCGCCGATCCTGCGCTCCCTGCGTCCGGATCTGCCCCGGCTCGCCGCTGAATGCCGCCGCCTCGGTTATCTCGGCTGCTTTGCCTACGCGATGTCTCCGGTCGACGGCAGGGCGGTGGCGCGCATGTTCGCGCCCGCCATCGGAGTCGGCGAGGATGTCGTCAATGCCAACAGCAGCGGATGCCTCGCCGCGCATCTTCATGTGACACATGGCCGGAGCAGCGTCGAGGTCGAACAGGGACACTCGGCCGGGCGCCCGTCCCTGGTGTTCGCCACCGCGACGACCACCCCTGAGGGCATCTTGACCCGGGTCGGCGGAACGGCCGTTGTGCGAAGCGGAGTCGAGGGCACGGCGGCCTGACGCTCTGTCCTGGATGGCGCCCTGACGCGAGCCAGTGGTGTCCGGGTCGTCTAGGCCTCGGACCGGCGCCTGATCGTTGGGCTACCCCTCGTCTGTCGCCCTCCGAGTTGGCTACCACCCAACCGCAACGCTGCCTAACAGTGCGCCGTGAGCTCCACCGTCAATCGCGGGCTGCTCGTCACGGTCGTCACCGTCGCGGGACAGCGCAACTTTGATCTGACGGCATAGCCGTCAATGACCCAGACAGCGCGGCTTGTGCGACGGCTTGCCGGAAATGGGGGGGGTGTCGATGGCTCCGGTGGAGCCGGGCGTTTAGGTAGGTCGCCGCTCGCCGGCTGGCTCCGCGCCGCCGGTACTCGGCGTCAGCAGCGGCCTGCGGCCGGGCACGGCACTTCGTCACGCCCGCACCGTACGATGCCTCGCCGTACGGTGGGCCGGCATGCCACGCCGTCGAGTGGGTGTGGCATTTCCGTGGCATCCCTCAGGGCCCATCGCTCCAGCGTTGTGGCCGCTCCCGTGGGCCCTGGCTTCTCACCGCCCGACGCAGCGCTGGTCGCCCCTCGTGCGGGTGTGGGGCGAGGCGACGGCCAGGGGCACCCAGGTCGGCCAGACGGGCCGATTCGACAGCGGCTCCGCGGGTAGGCTCGGCCATGGCGGACTCCCGACCACAAGCGCGTGACCGCATGCCGCTTGCTTCGCTTGATGCCAGCGCGCGACGGGTCGCGGCCCGCGCATGGCGGCACGGCGAGCGAGGGGGGCGGCTGCGGCGACGTCAGATGGAGATCATCGCGGTGATCGCGGTGCAATCCGGTCTCGCCGCGGCGCTGGCATGGTGGTTGGCGCATGACCTGCTCGGCAATCCGAGTCCTGTCTTCGCACCCAGCGCAGCGGTCGGCACCATCGTCGCCGCTGTCGGCCAGCGTGCCCGACGTACCGCCGTTCTGCTGGCCGGGGTAGGGCTCGGGATCGCAATCGGCGACGGTCTGATCTTCCTTATCGGCACCGGCCCGTGGCAGACCGGCGTGGTGGTCTGCCTGGCCGTCGGGTTTGCGCTGGGCATCGCCGGAGGCGCCGGAACGCTGGTCAGCCAGGTCGCCGGCACGGCCGTGCTGATCGCGACGTTGTCCCCGAGCGACCGGAACCTCGAGGTGCCCAGGATCGTCGACGCGGTCGCCGGCAGCCTGGTCGGCCTCGTGGTGGTCGCGCTGTTGCTGCCCCTCAACCCGATCAGAGTGCTCAACCGGGCCGCCGCCCCCGTCGTGCACACCCTCAACTGCTACCTACGCGGGATCGCCGAGGCGCTGCGCGCCCACGACGCCGACCAGGCCCAACAGGCACTGGACGGACTGCAGGCGATGGAGCCGGACGTGCAGCGGCTCCGCGAGGCGCTCAGCGGCGCCCAGGAAGTGGTGACCATCGCCCCGGCCCGGTGGAACCGACGCACGGAGTTCGAGCGGTACGCCCGAGCTGTCACCTGCATGTACTGGATCATCGGCGACAGCCGGGACCTCGCCCGCCGAGCGGCGATCCTCATCCGCCACCAGGAACCGCTGCCCGCGGCACTGCCCGACGCCGTCGACACCCTGTCCGACGCGATACGGCAACTGCAGCAGGACTGTCCCCGTGGACGTTCCCTCGATGCCGCCAGGCACCGGGCCGTCCAGGCCGCTGAGACAGCAGGACAAGCCAGCCGCGAGGAGGTGGGAACCTACGGCAACGCCGTCGTGACACAGGTACGCGTCGCCGCCGGCGACCTGCTCCGCGCCACCGGCTGCTCCAGCGACGACGCCGCTCGCCTGATCCGCGACGCGGCGCGCCGCGGCGAGAGCGACTGAAGAGCATCTGATCCGCGTAGTGGCTGATTCATTTCGGCCGTAGCGGTGGGGTTGGTTCGTGGGCGTGCAGCGGCGTGGATATCGGTCGGACTTGTCGGGTCGCCATCGCTGGATGTACGGCTGCTCGACGGGAGGCCGCTGAGCGGGGCGCGCCAGAGAGGTGAGAGTTGCCGGAGGGGATCCGCCCACGGGACGACGAGGGCACTCGTTCTGGTGCGTACTTGATGCGGATTCCGGCTGTTATGCCCTGAATTAACCTTACGATGAGGTCTCTTCATGGAGGTGAAGGACCGATGCCAACGTATGTCGCGTTGCTGAACTGGACCGATCAGGGGATCCGAGGCTACAAGGACACCGCGAAGCGCGCCGAGGCTTTCGCCGCAGCGACCCAGAATCTCGGGGCGAATCTCCTGAACATTTACTGGACCGTCGGTCCGTACGACGTCGTGGCCGTCGTCGAGGCGCCCGACGACGAAACCGCCGCCGCAGCGCTCCTGCAGCTCGGCGGGGCGGGCAACGTCCGTACCACGACCCTGCGGGCCTTCGGTCGAGATGAGATGGAGCGCATCATCGCCAAAGCCGCTGGCTAAGGCCTTCCACACACTGCCATACGACGGGCCGCCACACCTGCAGCGCAAGGGCGGCGTCGAGCGCGGTAGACACCGGTGGCAGGAGGATCACGCCGGGAGCGGCCCGCGGCAACCATCGGCAAGCACGCCGCGCACCGGCCAGCGCCGTCGAGGCCAGCTCGCCGAGGAGGCCCAGGCAGAGCAACGTCGCGTAGCTCACGCCGCCACCCGCCGAAGGCCGCCGGTGAGCGGCCCGGTCGCGCCGGTGTCGACGGCGCTTCCGCCGCGCCCGGGCCGGCCGCCCGTCTCCAGTGCTTCGAAGCCGCCGGGCACGTCGCCGCCATCAACGGGCGGCTGTGACAGACTTCGACACAGCCCCGAGGCGTGGGTGGCCAGGATTGTGGTGCGCAGGCCGACGACCGCGGTGACGTGGAGCAGAACCGCCTTGACCGCCACCGAGACAAGTCCCGTGCCGTCCCCGCAGTTCCGTCATCGCCGTACCGGTCAGTCCGACGGCCCCGACCGCCCGTCCGGCCGGTCGCCGTCCGGGCCGGGACGGTCCGGTCTGCGCTCCCGCCGCCGCTGCGCCAGGGCCGTCACCAGCAGGGACACCCCGAGCGCGGCGTCGCCCCAGCGGCGCAGCGCGGACCGGAGGCCGGGAGCCGGCGGCGGGGGCCCGGGAACGACGACGCGGTCCACCCCCGGGTACGCCAGCCGGGACGCCCGGGCCACCTCCTGCTCCGACTCCCCCGACAGGTTTCCGTGGATGGTGACGTCCCGGGCGTCGTCGCGGTAGCGCCAGCGCCACAGGTCGCCCTCGGACCACACCTCGATCCGCTCGCCCGGCAGCGGCGCCTGCGCGGCAGGCGCGGGCGGCCGGTACGCCCGCCCCGCCTCGCCCCCACGGCGGGGCCCACCGACGGCCCGCCGCAGGTCGGCGCGGGTGAGATCGCCGATCCCGGCGGCGTCGCCGCCCTTCAGGGCCCGCGCCACCAGGTACGCGAGCAGCCCGGCCGCCACGGGCAGCAGCAGGACCAGCACCTGCAGCAGCGAGCGCACGTCATGGGTCGGCACATCCAGCAGCCGGGCGATGAGGTCGTCGCCCGCGGCGACGGTCAGCACCCCGTAGAAGGTGATGGCGGTGACGCCGACGCCGGTGCGCGCGGGGTGGTCGCGGGGGCGGTCGAGCAGTTGGTGCGGCCGGCGGTCCTTCGTGCGCAGCCGCTCGGCGAACGGCCAGGCGTACAGGGCGAGGAAGGTCAGCCCGCCCAGCACCACCCCGGGGACGAACGGGGCGGGCACGAGGTACCCGGCGATTCGGATCTCCCACGGCGGGAAGAGGCGCAGCGCCCCGTCGCCGAAGGCGACGTACCAGTCGGGTTGGGCGGGGGCCGTGGCCTCGGCCGGTTCGAACGGTCCGTAGATCCACACCGGGTTGATCTGCACCAGCCCGCCGAGGGCGAACAGCACGGCGAGCACCCAGGCGAACAGGGCCAGCGAGCGCAGGGCGTAGCTGGGCCAGAGCCGGGAGCCGACGACGTTGTGTTCGGTCCGTCCCGGGCCCGGGAACTGGCTGTGCGTCTGCCGCACGATGATCGCCAGGTGGATCGATACCAGCGCGACGAGGATGGCCGGGACCAGCAGCACGTGGCTGACGAACATCCGGGGAATCATCTCGTCGGAGGGAAATTCGCCGCCGAGAGCCAGGAACGCCAGCCACGGCCCGACCACCGGGACGGACTCCGTCACCGAGACGAGGATCCGCAGGCCCATACCGGAGAGCAGATCGTCCGGCAACGAGTAGCCGGTGAAGCCGTTGAAGAGGGCCAGGGCCAGCATGGTGACGCCGATCAGCCAGTTGATCTCGCGCGGCTTGCGGTACGCCCCGGTGAAGAAGATCCGGATCAGGTGCACCACGATCGCGGCGACGAAGACCAGCGCCGCCCAGTGGTGTGTCTGCCGGATCAGCAACCCGGCAGACACGTCCCAGCTCAACCGCACCGTCGAGGCGTACGCGGCGGAGGTGGGGACGCCATCCAGCGGCGCGTAGCTGCCCTGGTAGACGCGTTCGGCGACGCTGGGGTCGAAGAAGAGGGTCAGGTAGACGCCGGTGAGGATCAGTGCGACGAACGAGTAGAGCGCGATCTCGCCCAGCATGAACGACCAGTGGTCGGGGAACACCTTGGCCAGGGCTTTGCGGGCGACGGGAGACAGCCGCAGCCGGTCGTCGAGGGCGCGGGCGAACCGGTCGACGATCACGGCCGGCCCCAGAAGCCGGCGCCCGGTGGGGCGGTGAAGTCACCGGTGGCGCGCAGGTGGCCGTCCGGACCGGCCTCGATCGGCAACCCGGGCAGCGCCCGGGCGGCCGGCCCAGACACCGGACGGGCCGCGGCGAGCAGGTCGAACGCGGACTGGTGGCAGGGGCAGAGCAGTTGCCCGGTACCTGCCAGGTAGAGGCGGACCGGGCAGCCGGCGTGCGTGCACAGCAGCGAGTAGACGACCAAGCCGTCGAGGTGACCGCCGGCCGGTGGCCGGGTGAAGCGTCGCGGGTCGAGGCGGACCGCGAAGGCGGGCCCGTCACCGGCGTCGACGTCGCCTTCCGGGAAGACCGCGACCATCGTGTCCGCCGGCACGTCCTCGGGGCGCAACAGTCGCCCCTCGCGGGTCACCAGCCGCACACCGAACGCCCAGGGCGTGTCCTTCCGTGCCGTCACCGGGCGGGCGCGGTCGAACGGCAGCAGGGAGCGCAGCGGGAAGAGCGCGGTGACGCCGAGGGCGGCCAGCGCCAGCCCGAGCGCGGCGAGTGGGCCACGGCGGCGCAGCGGGCTGTCCTCGGCCGTGAGCTCCGCCGCCGCCAGCGCCTGCGTGCGCGGCGGTGGGGTGAACCCGGCGTGCTCCTCGACGTAGCCGCCGGACGGCACGAGCCGCCGCCCCCAGACCGCGAGACCCACGGCCAGACCGGCGAAGGCCACCGCGAGCGAGACGCCCTCCCACTGCGTCTGGCCGCCGAGGACGTAGGTCACCGCGAAGCCGACCGCTCCGGCGGCGCTGACCAGGAAGGCCGCGACGATGCGGCGGGTCACACCCCGGTCGGGCACCGGTGCGCCGCTGTCGCTCACTCGCCAGCCCTCCCGCCCAGCCAGCGCGCTGCCGCGACGAGCAGCCCCAGCACGACGATCCACGCCACGAGTCCCTCAGCCAGCGGGCCCAACCGGCCCAACGGGTTCCCGCCCCGGTCCAGTCGGTCGCTCTGCAACCTCCGTACGTAGGTGACCACGTCGTTGACCTGCTGGTCGCTGAGGACCTGGCTGGGAAAGACCGGCATCAGACCGGGACCGACCCGCACCGCCTCGGCCACCTGCACCGCGGTCGCGTCGTACAGGGGTGGGGCGATCGATCCGTCGGTCAGGTACGCGCCCGCCCCGGTCGCGCCGTGGCAGGGTGCGCAGGTGGCGGCGAAGATCTCCCGGCCGTTGGTGACGCTGCCGGGTACGACCTGCGGGATCTGCGGGCCGCCGCCGAAGGTGCCGACGTGGCCGACCAGCGCGGCGATCTCGCCGGCCGAGAACACCGGCTCGGCACGTCGGGGCTGCTGCCGCTCGACCGAGAGCGGCATCCTGCCGGTGGAGACCTGGAAGTCGACCGAGGCGGGCCCGACACCGATCAGGGAGGGCCCCCGCTGGGCGCCCTGGCCCTGGGGGCCGTGGCAGCTGGCGCAGCGCTGCCGGTAGAGCTCGGCGCCGCGGTCCGCCGGTGCCGACGTGGCCGGTGCCGACGTGGCCGGTAGGGGGTCGGGCTGCGCCGCGACGCCGGGTCCGGCGGCGAGCGCCAGCACCGCACCGACGGCGAGGGCCCGCCGGGGGTGCAGCCGCGTCCTGCGGCCCCGTCCGGCGGTGATCGTTGCTGGTTGGTCCACGGCCTCAGTCCAGTGTGTACAGGTAGGCGGCGATGTCCTGCGCGTCGATCGGGTCGATGCCCAGGTCCGGCATGGCGGTGCCGGGCTCGACCGCCTGCGGGTCGGCGATCCAGCGCCGCAGGTTGTCGGCGTTGTTCGGCAACGCGCCGGCGATGTAGGAGCGGGCGCCGAAGCGGGTCAGGGGCGGGCCGACCAGCCCGTTCGCCCGGTCGATGCCCGGGATGACGTGGCAGGAGCCGCAGCCGTGCTCGACGATGAGCTGTGCGCCGCGCTCGGGGAAGCCGACGCGGACCTCCGGCGGTGGCGGCGGGGCGGTGCTGGCGCAGCCGGGCGCGACGAGCACGACCGGCAACACCAACAGGACCGGCCACAGCGACCGGATTCTTCGCGTCATCGCGCCCCCGCTCCGGTATGCGTGGTGACGACCGGGCCGCTCTGTTCCGGCGGGGTCACCCGGTCCGGGCTCTGCCGGTGCAGGCGCAGCAGCCAGCGCAGGAAGATGGTCAACGTCGCGACCAGCACGACCACGTCCATCGGCGCCCACATCAGCAGGCCCGCCACCTGTTGATCGGTGAGCGGGTTGGGGCCGAGCGCCTCGGCCGGGTAGACCGGTCGCGGCGCGAAGGTGAGCACCGCGCCCAGCGCCGAGGCCGGCAGCATCGTGGCGACCAGGAGCAGCACCGCGATCGGGGCGGGCAGGCGGTGCTGCGGCGCGCCGAGCACCGGCGCCCACAGCAGCCAGGCAGCGGTGACGAAGCAGAGATGCTCGACGGCGTGCACGAGCGGCTGTTGCAGGGCGGCGACGTAGGGCCCGGGCAGGTGCCAGACCCACAGCACCAGCGTCTGCACCCCACCGGCCAGCGCAGCCGTGGTCATCGGCCGGCGCAGCCACCGGGCGGTGGGGGCGGCCCGGAGCCGGGCCAGTCGTTGCCGTAGCGGCTGCGGACAGGCGAGGGTCAGCGGCAGCCCGGCGGCGCCTGCGGCGAGCAGCGGCCCGGCGACCAGCAGCAGTGCCATGTGCTGGATCATGTGCCCGGTCAACGACCGCCCGGCCAGGTCGGTCAGCGGAGGGCCCTGCGCGGCGAGCGCGACCAGCACGCCGAGGCCGAAGGTGCCCACCCGCCAGCCCGGCAGGACGCGTCCCGCGCCGCGGCGCGCCCAGAGCTCGTGTACGCCGCGACCGTAGCCGGCGGCCAGCAGAGCCAGCGTCAGCACGAGCAGGATGTCGAGCAGCCCGGCCACGACGGACGCCTCCTGCGGCACGCCGCCGGTCGCGGTCATCCCTGGCATGGCGCCAGCACCAGCAGGGCGGCCCCGCCCAGGACGATGATGGTCAGGAAGAGCAGGTTCAGCCAGATCCCCACGACGGCGAGCATCCTGGTGCGGGAAACAGACCGGTCCGCGCCGTCCTGGCGGATGCGCCGCCAGGCCAGCCCGGCGGCGAGCAGCGATCCCACGGTGGCCAGCGCCGGCAGCACCACCGCCAGGGTGACGACCAGGCGCAGCGGCACGGCGCCGACGCGCGTGGAGCCGGAGGCGCAGGTGAGTTCCTCGACGCCCCAGGCGACGATCAGGTGCACGGCCCAGGCGAGCGCGCCGCCGAGGACCCCGTACCAGAGCAGCAGCCCGCCGGCGAGGCGGGCGCGCTGACCG
Organism: Micromonospora sp. NPDC048040; assembly: GCF_055587185.1. Taxonomy (NCBI): domain Bacteria; kingdom Bacillati; phylum Actinomycetota; class Actinomycetes; order Micromonosporales; family Micromonosporaceae; genus Micromonospora; species Micromonospora sp. NPDC048040. Next base: position 76,489 of record NZ_JBVJGT010000011.1, read on the forward strand.
GGCTGGACGCTCATCACAGCCACGGCGAGAGGTAGACGGTGAACAGGATGGCGGCCCACACCGCGTCGACGAAGTGCCAGTAGATGGCCGTGTTGCGGACCCGGTCGTGGCGGTGGCCCCCAAGGCTGCCGCCGCGCAGCGAGGCGGCGAGCAGCCGGCTCAGCATGGTCAGCCCGACCAGCACGTGCAGGCCGTGGAACCCGGTGATGACGTAGAACAGCGAGCCGTAGACGTTGGTGGTCACGGTGAACTCACGCAGCAGTTCGGCGTACTCGGTGGCCTGCAGGGCCAGGAACGTCAGCCCGAGGAGCAGGGTGGCGGCGACGCCGATGTTCAGCCGCCGGCGCCGCCCGGCGCGGATGCCGCGTTCCGCCCAGATCAGGGGCAGGCTGCTGGGCAGCAGCACCGCGGTCATCACCAGCGGGCGCAGCAGCGCCGGCTCGGCGATTCCGTCGGGGGGCCACGGGGACCCGTGCTGGAAGCGCAGGTAGAAGTAGCTGCCGAGCAGGTAGGCGAACAGGGTCGCCTCGGTGGCGACGAACATGACCATTCCCCACCAGCCGATGGAGCGGCCGACCGGCAGTTCCGTGGTCAGCGCCTCGGCGCCGGTGGCCGCCGCGAGGCCGCCTCGGGCGTCTCTCATCCGGTCACCCCCGGCTCCGCCTCCAGCCGGCGCGGCGGCCAGAGCCAGACGGCCAGCGTCGCGGCGACGGCCAGCGCGGCGGCGGCGGCGACCGGGTACCAGGCGAACAACATCGCGGTGAAGAAGACGAGCAGCTCCACGGCGACCAGGAGCGGCTGCAGGGAGGCCTCGGGCATCTGGACCGCGCGTTCGCGCCGGCCGTCCAGTTCGCTGGTGATCAGCGTCGTCCGGCCGTCGGCGAGGATCCGGTCACCCGTGGCGCCTGCGCCCATCGACTCCATGCTCTGGGCGTCCCAGACGGGATGCAGGCTGTGCACCCGCGGCAGCACCGGGAAGTTGTAGGGCTGCGGTGGTGATGGGGTCGCCCACTCCAGGCTGTCCCCGCCCCACGGATCGGCCGGGGCGGGCCGGCCGCGCCGGATCGCGTGCCCGACCCCGATCAGCACGAGCAGCAGCCCGACCGCGAGAAGGTACGCCCCCGCCGTGCTGACCAGGTTCCACCGCTCCCAGCCCAGCTCTCCGGGATAGGTGTAGACGCGTCGGGGCATGCCCCACAGGCCGTAGAGGTGCATCGGGAAGAACGTGACCTGCATGCCGGTGAACACCAGCCCGAACGCCCACCGGCCGAGCCGCTCGTGGTACATCCTGCCGGTGATCTTCGGCAGCCAGTAGTAGATGCCGGCGAGGATCGGAAACAGCGCGCCGCCGACGAGCACGTAATGGAAGTGCGCCACGACGAAGTACGAGTCGGTGATCTGCTGGTCGAAGGCGGTGATCGCGAACATGGTGCCGGTGAAGCCACCGACCACGAAGGTCACCAGGAATCCGATCAGGAACAGCATCGGCACCCGGAGGACCACCCGGCCGAGCAGCATGGTGGCCAGCCAGGCGAAGATCTGGATGCCCGACGGGATGGTGATGATCGTGCTGGCCGCGCTGAAGAAGCTGTAGGACAGCTGCGGCAGCCCGGTGGCGAACATGTGGTGCACCCACACGCCGAAGGAGATGATCGCGATGGACACGATGGAGAGCACGATCAGCGCGTAGCCGACCACGCCCCGACGGGTGAAGGTCGGCAGCACCGCCGAGACGATGCCCAGTGCCGGCAGCACGATGATGTAGACGTCCGGATGGCCGAAGATCCAGAACAGGTGCTGCCAGAGCAGCACGTTTCCGCCGGCCTCCGGATCGAAGAAGTGGGTGCCGAACCGGCGGTCGAGGAACAGCATCGCGTTGTCCAGGTTCAACGCGGGCAACGCAAAGATCACCATGAACGCGGTGGCGACGATCGCCCAGACGAACAGCGGCACCCGGTCGAGCGACATGCCGGGGGCGCGCAGCTTCAGCGCGGTGACGATGAAGTTGATCGAGCCGGCGGTGGTGGCGATGCCGAGGAACAGCAGCCCGAGGGTGTAGACGTCGATGTTCAACCCGGGCAGGCTCTGCTCACCGGCCAACGGCACGTACGCGAACCAGCCGGCGTTCGGGGCGGCGCCGAAGGGCAGGCTGGCCCACATGAACAGCCCGGCGAAGAGGAAGATCCAGTAGCCGAGCGCGTTCAGCTTCGGAAACGCCATGTCCCGCGAACCGATCATGAGCGGGACCAGGTAGTTGCCGAAGCCGAAGAGCATCGGGGTGGCGAACAGGAAGATCATCGCCGTGCCGTGCATGGTGAACAGCTGGTTGTACTCGTCCGGGGTGAGCAGGGTGGACTCGGGGCGGGCCAGTTGGGTGCGCATCGCCAGCGCGCTGATGCCGGCGAGGGCGAAGAACAGTCCGGCGGTGACCAGGTAGCGCCGCCCGATCCTCTTGTGGTCGACGGTGCCGAACCAGGCGACCAGGGACGGCCGCTCGCCCCAGTGCTGTTGCAGCCGTGCCAGGTCCTCGCGGGTCGCGCCGGTCGGCGGTGCGGCAGCGGTCGACATGTCGTCACCTCCCCCGTGTGGTCACTTCAGCGACTGCAGGTACGCGATGAGGTCCGGCAGCCGCGCGGCATCGATCGGTTGCGGCGGCATGTAGCTGCCGGGTTTGACGGTCTGCGGGTTGGCGATCCAGCCGCCGAGGTGGCCGGCGTCGTTCGGCACCGCGCCGGCACCGAGGCTCCAGCGGGAACCGACGTCGGACAGGTCGGGACCGGCCCGGCCGTCGGCGGTGCCGCGGACGGCGTGGCACCCGGCGCAGGTGCCCTGGACGAACGCCTGCCGCCCGCGCTGTTCGGCGTCGGTCCGCGGCTGCCGGGCCGGCGAGCCGAGTCGGGCCAGCCAGGCGTCGAACTGCGGGCGGGGCTCAGCCACCACCAGGAACGCCATGTGCGCGTGCTGGGTGCCGCAGTACTCGGCGCACTGGCCACGGTAGGTGCCCGCCCGCTCGGCCTCCAGCCACGTCTCACGGGTCTCGCCGGCGATCAGGTCGGTCTTGGGCATCAGCTGCGGCACCCAGAAGCTGTGCAGCACGTCCGCGGACCGTAGCCGCACCCGGACCCGCTCCCCCACCGGGATGTGGAGCTCGTTGGCGGTCGCCCCGGCGATTCCCGGCACCCGCACCTCCCACCACCACTTGTGGCCGGTGACCTCGATGGTCGGCGCCTGCGGCTCCGGGCCGGCGCTGAGCATCGCCAGGTCCCGCAGCCCGACGCCGTAGACCGCGACCAGGATGAGCAGCGGAACGCCGGCGCCGGCGACGGCCACGAAGCGCAGTGGCTGGCCGTGCCGGACCCGGGTCGTCGGGGCGCGGCGGAACAGCAGCGCCCAGGCCAGCAGCGCCATCACCTCGACGAAGACCGCCAGGGCTATCCAGAACAGCAGCCACCAGGTCCGCTCGACGCGCTCGGCGCCGGTCCCCGCGGTGTCGAGCGTCGACGGCGCGTCCGTGGCACAGGAGGTCAGGGCGAACAGCGCCGCCAGGGTGCCGAGCGCCATGACGGTGCGACGGTGCGACCGCCGCGCGGTCCCACCGGCCGTTGACGCCGCTGACCTGTCCACCGCCAGGGACGGTAGCGGCACCAACCGCTTTGGTGCCGCAATTACGCCAAAAGCCGTCTATCGCCTTCTTTGGGCCGCTAGCGTCCTGTTCGAGCGATAGTCAGCGGAAGCGCCCGGTCGGGGCGCGGACAGGGAGATCATGCACCAGCGGGTCCTCGATCTCGTCGCGGATACCCCGCGGGCCGCCGCCGGCCGCCGCACCCTGGCCTGGACCGCCGGCGGGTTGGCTGCCGCGGCGACCCTGACCGGCGGGTTGGTGGCGCCTGCGGACCAACTCCAGGGGCAGGCGCAGCGGCTGATGTACCTGCACGTCCCGGCCGCGTGGGTGGCCTACGCCGCCTTCGCGGTCGTCCTGCTCGGCAGCGGCGCCTACCTGCTCAACCGGGATCTGCGGTTCGACCGCCTGGCCCGGTCGGCGGCCGAGATCGGCGTCGTGCTGACCGCCGCCGCGATCGCCACCGGCGCCGTCTGGGGCCATCTCGTCTGGGGCACCTGGTGGGCCTGGGATCCGCGGCTGGTGAGCAGCGCCCTGCTGCTGGCGGTGTACGCCGGTTACCTGGCGCTGCGCCGCCTGCTCAGCGAGCGGCACGCCGCGGCGGACAGCGCCGACCATCGGGTCGCCCGTCCGGTGGCCGCCGTCGGCGTTGCCGCGTTCCTGCTGGTACCGGTGGTGCACTTCTCGGTCGTCTGGTGGCGCTCCCTGCACCAGCAGGCGACGGTGCTCGCGCCGCAGCGCCCCCCGATCGACCCCCGGATGGGGGCGGCTCTGCTGCTCGCGGTCGCCGCCGCGACGGCCGCCGCTCTCTGCGTCCTGCTGCGCCGGCTGGCAGCCCTGGAACGCCGGTACGCCCCTGCCGTGCAGCAGGCGAGGGCGGCGCGGACGCCGGTCCGGACGGGATGACCCGCCGCATCGGCCGGATCGCAGTCGGCCTGGTCGGCCTTTCCGCCGGTGCCCTGCTGGCGGCCGCCGCCATGCAGGGCACTCTCACCTTCTACCGCACCCCGGCGGAGGTGTCCCGGGATCCGCAGGTCCGTCAGGAACGGCTGCGGGTGAGCGGCCAGGTGGTACCCGGCTCGCTGCGCCGTGCCTCCGATCGGACGGAGTTCCGGCTCGCGGAGGACGGCCACGAGATCGCCGTGCGGCAGCGCGGTGTGCCGCCGGAGACCTTCCGGGAGGGCGAGGCGGCCGTCGTCGAAGGCCGCTTCTCCGCCGACGGGGTCTTCGACGCGGATCAGGTCGTCGTTCGGCACGGCAACGAGTACCGGCCTTCGACCACCCCGGGAGGGCCGGCGGATGGCCGGTGAGTTCGGCACCGCGAGCCTCGCCGCCGGCCTGGTCACGGCCACCCTCGCCGCCCTGCTCTGGCTGCGCGCCGGGCTGTCCGGCGGGCCGGTCAGGGTGGCACGCGCCGCGACCGTCGCCAGTTTCCTGGCCGCCGTCCTCGGTGGCGCCGTGCTGGAGTACGCCCTGCTGCGCCACGACTTCAGCGTCCGGTTCGTGGCCGAGAACGGTGGACGGGACGTGCCTGTCTACTACACCGTCACCAGCCTCTGGTCGGCACTGGACGGCTCGCTGCTGCTGTGGCTGGTCATCCACTGCGCGATCGCCGCGCTGCTGGCAACTCGGGCGTCGCGGTACCCGGCCCGGCTGCACGCGTACGCCATGCTCGTGGTCAGCGCGGTCGGCATGTTCTTCTTCGCGCTGACCTACTTCGCGGCGAACCCGTTCCGGGAGGTGCGGCCGGTGCCGCTCGACGGTCCCGGACCCAACCCACTGCTGCAGCAGCACCCCGCGATGGGGGTGCACCCGCCCCTGCTCTACGTGGGCTACATCGGCCTGGTCGTGCCGTTCGCGTTCGCGCTCGCCGGGCTGCTCGCCGGCCGGGACGGGCACCACTGGCTGCGCGCCGCCCGGCCCTGGGCCCTGGTCGCCTGGTCGGCGCTCACCGCCGGGATCGGGCTCGGCGCCTGGTGGTCCTACGCCGTGCTGGGCTGGGGCGGATACTGGGCCTGGGATCCGGTGGAGAACGCCTCCCTGTTGCCCTGGCTGACCGCCACCGCGCTGCTGCACACGGCGCTCGGCGGTGCGCGGGCGCGGGCGGGTTGGAACGTCGTGCTGGCCTGCGCGAGCTTCCTGCTGGTGCTGCTCGGCACGTTCCTCACCCGCTCCGGCGCGGTGGCCAGCGTGCACGCGTTCACCGAGTCGCCGCTCGGTCCGATGCTGCTGGGCTTCGTCCTGCTCGCCATCGCGGTCTCGACCGTGCTGGTGGGATGGCGGGGCCCGGATGCGGTCCCGCGGAGCCGCACGCCGATGCTGTCGCGGGGCGCGGCCGTTCTGGTCAACGGGGTCCTGCTGCTCACCATCGCGGCGATGGTGCTGGTCGGCACGATCTTCCCGCTGCTGTCCGAGTCGCTCGGTGGGATCCGCACGGCCGTGGGCCCCCGCTACTACCAGCGGACCGCGGTGCCGCTGGCCGTCGTGGTGCTACTGGTGATGGGCGTGGTGCCCGCGGTGGTGTCGGCCCGGCGCGCGGGCGGGCTGCGCCGGCTGGGCGTGCCGTTCGGCGTCGCGCTGGCCGTCGTGGCCGTGCTGGGCTGGGCCGGCCGCCCCGGTGCGCCCGCCCTCGCCGCGTTCGGGGCCGCGGCGTTCGTCCTCACCGGCGTGGCGGGGCAGGCCGCCCGGGCCGCCCGCATCGTGACGGCCGCCCCCCGACTGAGCGCTGCGAGGCTCGGCGGCCTGCTGGCGCATGCCGGGATCGCGCTGGTCGCCGTCGGGGTCGCCGGCTCGTCGGCGTACGGCAGCAGCATCGAGCGGGAGATCCGGGTGGGCGAGGCCCTGCGCGTCGGCGGGGTCCAGGTGCGGCTGCTGGAGGTGCGTCGAACGGGCGACACGGATCGGATGGCGGTGACCGCCCGGCTCGAGCACGACGGCGGCGGGACACTGACGCCGGCCCTGCGCTACTTTCCCGCCCACGACACCGCCGTCACCGTTCCGCAGATCCGCACCGGAGTGGTCCGGGACGTCTACGTCACGCTGATCGCCGCCGGCGCGGACGGCGGCAGCGCGACCGTACGGCTCGCGGTGAATCCGCTGGTGGCTCTGCTGTGGGTCGGTGGCGGGCTGACGGCGGCCGGTGGGCTGCTCGCGGTGCCGGCGGCGGTGCGGCGCCGCCCTGCGCCCGGGGCCGCCGTCCCGACCGCGGCGGCGGTCACGCGGCCGGAGGTGCGGGTGTGAGCGTGCTCCGCGCGCGGCTGTGGCCGGCGCTGGTGCTGGTGGTCACCGCCGCCGTCGGCGCCGGCCTCGCCGCCGGCCTCGGCACGCCGGACCGATCGGCGCCGGTCGGCGCCTCGACCGGGGAACCCGCACCGCCGATCGCCGGCACGACCCTCGACGGGGGCCGGTTCAACCTCGCCGACGTGCGGGGGCATCCGGTGCTGGTGAACGTGTTCGCATCCTGGTGCGGGCCCTGCCGCGACGAGCTGCCGCTGCTGGCGGAGGCCGGCCGGCGGGGGCAGCCCGCCGGGTTGCGGATCGTCGGCATCAACCTGCGCGACGGGCCCGACGCGGTACGGGCGCTGCTGCGCGAGACCGGCGCGGAAGCGATGACGGTGGTGCCGGATCCCGACGGCACGCTGGCGATCGGCTGGGGGGTCCGGGGCGTGCCGGAGACCTTCCTGGTGGACCGGGACGGGCGGGTCGTGGACCGGCGCCAGGGCGTGGTCACCCGGCAGTGGCTGGAACAGCGGCTCGGTCCGCTGCTGGCCGGATGAGGCGGCGTCACGCCCTCGGCGGCGCCGTGCTGGCCGTCCTGCTGGCCGCGGCGGTCCTCGGCATGGTTCGTGCGGGCCAGCCCGCACCACGGCAGGATCCGGTCCGGTCGGTCGCCCTCGGGTTGCGCTGCCCGTCCTGCCAGGGCGAGTCGGTGGCCGACTCGCGTTCCCCGATCGCCGCCGGCATGCGGCAGGTCGTGGCCGACCAGCTCGCACGGGGCCGCGACCCGGACGACATCCGGCGCTGGTTCGTGCAGCGCTACGGCGAGGAGGTGCTGGCCGATCCGCCGGTGCGCGGTTCCGGGCTGCTGCTGTGGGTCGTACCAGCCCTGACGCTGGTCGGCGCCGGGTACGCCGCGGTTCGGACGCTGCGCCCCCGTGCCCGGGGGGCGCCGACGCCGGCACCGACGGAACCGGCGCCGGGCGTCGCGGCGGCCCGCCTGGCCTGGCGGGCCGGCTCGCTCGGTCTGGTCGCCGTCGTCGTGGCGGTGGCGGCCGCCGGGGCCCGCCTCGACGGGTCGACCGAGGGCGGCGAGCCACCGGATCCGGCGGCAGTGGCCGTGCTGCTCGCCCGGGACCTGGAGCAGCAGAGCCGCTTCGACGCGGCGGCGGAGCTGTACCGGCAGGCGTTGCAAACCCGTCCCGACGACGACGGCGTGCGGCTGCGGATGGGATTCGCGTTGGTCCGCGCCGGTGACACGGCCGGCGCGGAACGGGAGGCCCGGCAGGTGCTGGCGCGCGTCCCCGATTCGCCGGACGCGCTGCTGGTGCTCGGGCTGGCCCAGCGGCGGTCCGACCGGGCCCGGGCCGAGGTGACCCTGCGCCGCTTCCTGACCGCCGCCCCGGACCATCCCGCCGCCGCCGAGATCCGCCGGCTGCTCGCCTGACACCCACCCGTGCCACGCGGCGACCTCGTTCGCCGGCGGGGTCGGCGCCCACCTCGCTCCCCCTGCGCCGGCTCATGCCCTCGGCCAGTCGCCCGTCGACAGCACGAGCATCCCCACGTCCGGACCATGCTCACCCGATCCGGTGAGTGCCGTCGTCACACAGGGACGACGAGCACTCACGACCACCCGGCCGGATGGACTGGACCGGGGTGACGGCTCACCGGAGCTGGTTGCGTGCACCACGGAGGGAGCACCATGCAGACGCATCCGCGCGGCGGTGGCATCGACGGCGCCGAGGCGGTCCTGTACGAGGGCTACCTGCTCTACCCCTACCGGCGGTCATCGGGCAAGAACCGCGTCCGTTGGCAGTTCGGTGTCCTCGTGCCCCCCGCCTGGGCGGATGCGCACGGCCTGGCCGACAGCACGGTGGCAGGTTCGGCCGAGTCGCCGTGGCAGCAGACCGAGTGCCTGATGGAGGTGCCGGACAGCGCAGTCGTCCGGATCAGGGTGCGGTTCCTGCACCTGCAAAGACGGGTGACCGAGGAACGGACGGCCGACGGCGGCTACCGGCCTGTCGACAGGAGCGATGCCGGGAGCCGCCCCGCGGCCTGTCGAAGGCGTCCGCCGAGCGCCGCAGGAAGGCATCCATGACGTGGTCCAGTTGCGCCAGGCGGGCGATCCACGACCGGAGGTCGTTGCGTCCCTTCGCCGTCAGCTCGTAGCGCCGACGCGCCGGGCCCGCCTCGGCGGCCTCCCACATCGACAGCAGCGAACGGTCGCGCTCCAGCCCGCGCAGCACCCGGTAGACCTGACCGGATTCCACGTCGGACATTCCCATCGCTTCAAGTCGCTCGATCAGGTCGTACCCGTAACCGGGTCGCTCGAAGATCAGGAGCAGGAGGAACGGATGCAGCAGGCTGCGCAGTTCACGCCCATGCATGTCAGTCCCTTCCGCGGTCGGGCCGCCGCTCCTCCTCGCAGCCAAGCACACCGAACCTCCCGAAAATGGATAAATGTCCAACTTGGGGTTGCGGAGTCGATGGCGTGGGAGCCCGGACCGGTGCCCCTTGAGCCACCGCCGGTCCACACCGTGGGTCACCGGGCGGCGAGTCGGGCCTGCCGGAGCAGGTACTCGCGTTCCGGAATGCTCGCCGTCTGCCGCGCCGCGGCCTGGTAATGGGCGACGGCAGCCTCGTGATCACCGGCTTGGTGGAGCAGGTGGGCCCGCACGGCGGCCAGGCGGTGGTTGCCCGTCATCCGGGGATCGGAGTCGAGCGCTTCCAGTAGTGTCAGGCCGGTCCGGGGCCCGTGGACCATGGCGGCGGCGACGGCGCGGTTGAGCGTCACGACGGGATTGTCGTCGAAACGCTGGAGCATGTCGTACAGGTCGAGGATGTGCGGCCAGTCGGTGTCTTCGGCACGGGCGGCCTGGCTGTGCGCCGCGGCGATCGCCGCCTGAATCTGGTAAGGACCCGGTCGGCGGTGCGCCAGTGCCGCGGCGAGCAGCGTGATGCCTTCGTGAATGGTGCGGTGATCCCAGCGGCCGCGGTCCTGCTCTGCCAGCGGCACCAGTTCACCGGCGGGGCCGGTGCGCGCCGCCCGCCGGGCGTCGGTGAGCAGCAGCAGCGCGAGCAGGCCGGCGACCTCGGCGTCGCCGGGGCGGGCCCGGTGGACCGTACGGGCCAGCCGGATCGCCTCGGTGGCCAGGTCCGTGCGGTGCAGGGCGGCGCCGGAGGTCGCCGTGTGCCCTTCGTTGAAGATGAGGTAGAGCACGTGCAGCACCGCCCGCAACCGACCGTCGTGGTCGTGCCGGGTGGGTGGTTCGAACCTGGCGCCGGAGTCCCTGATGCGCTGCTTGGCCCGGCTGATCCGCTGTGCCAGCGTCGCCTCCGGCACGAGCAGGGCATGGGCGACCTCCGCCGTGGTCAGCCCGCCCACCGCTCGCAGGGTCAGGACGATCTGCGAGGCCGCCGTGAGCGCGGGATGGCAGCACAGGAAGAACAGCGTCAGGGTGTCGTCGGACGCCTCGCCGGTGTCGGCCGCCGGAGCCAGCCAGTCGGCGGGTGGTACCTGCGCCGCGAGTGTCGCCTCGCGCCGCAGACGGGACTGCTCGCTGCGCAGGTGGTCGATCAGGCGTCGGGAGGCGACCCGGATCAGCCAACCCCGCGGGTTGTCCGGTACGCCTTCGGCGGGCCACTGCGTCGTCGCCGCCAGCAGCGCCTCCTGGGTGGCGTCCTCGGCCTCGTCGAAGTGCCCGTAGCGGCGCGTTACCGCTGCCAGGACCTGTGGCGCCAGTTCGCGCAGCAGGTCATCGCTCATCCGTGCACGGGCCGCAGTTCGACGCGGGTGGACACGACGCCGGCGAACCGGGCTGCCAACTCGACCGCACGGTCGTGGCTCGCCACATCGATGATGCCGAACCCGGCGAGAAACTCCTTGGTCTCGGCGTAGGGCCCGTCGGAGACCACCGGCGTGCCGCCGCGCAGGTCGACCGTCTGTGCGCGTGCCGGCTCGGACAGCCCGAAGGCGCTGACCAGCTCGCCGGTGGCGGCCAGTTCCTTCTGCAACGCCTGCATCGCTTCGAAGTGGGCGGCGATCTCCTCGGGCGACATCGCGTCCGGGCCGGTGCCGGCCAGTGCTTCCCAGGCCGACGGGCCACCGTAGGTCATCACCATGTATTTCACCGTCACCCTCCGCGTTCGCTCGATCGGACATTGATACCAGATCACAACGATCGGATTCGGCCGGCGGCCCGCGCACCAGCGGGTGCGGTGTGCCCTCCGCGCGCCACACGTTCCGCCGGCTGCCCACAACGCCGGCCTTGTTCCCCGCCGGCCGCCCCCATCCTCCCGGCGCCTCCGTCACCGGCGGAAAAGATCTTGGCAAAGATTCTCGACCGGCGTGTAGAGAACGGATGGCCGGCTCCGACGTCCCGGGTACAACGACGATCCGACGAGGAGAGCCCGATGACCACCAACGTCACCACCCGTCCCGCCAGCCGCCCGACCGGTCGGCGCCGCACCGGATCGATCGCCCGGTGGATAGTGCAGGTGTTCCTCGCCGTGCAGTTCGTCTCGGGCGGGGTGCTGAAGCTCATCGGCGACGCGCGGATGGTCGACCTGTTCACCGACATCGGTGCGGGGCAGTGGCTGCGCTACCTGGTCGGCGTGTGCGAGGTGGCCGGCGCCCTCGGTCTGCTGGTTCCGCGGCTGGCCGCGCTGGCCGCCCTCGGCCTGGCCGGGCTCATGGCCGGAGCCGTGGTCACCAACGTGCTGATCGGCGCCAACCCCGCGGTGCCAGCCGCGTTCCTGCTGCTCGCGGCGGTCGTCGCCTACGGCCGCCGCGCTCAGCTGCGCCGCCCCACCCCCACCCGTTGACACCCCAACCGTTTCACACGCCCGACCCGTGAAAGGAATCACCGCCATGACCGACGAGATCCTCGGCGGCGCGCCGTCCGCCGGCACCCCCCACCCGACCCTGAAGACCCTCGACGTACTGGTCGGCACCTGGCACGTCTCCGGGCCCGGGCACCATGGCACCGTCACCTACGAGTGGATGCCCGGCGGCCACTTCCTGGTCCAGCGCGTCCACCTCGTCCAGGGCGACGACACCACCTCCGGTGTCGAGTACATCGGACACGACCCCGCGAGCGGCACCCTGAAGTCGCACTTCTTCGGCAGCACGGGAGAGATCCTGGAGTACGTCTACGAGGTCGCCGACCGCGAGTTGACCATCTGGTTCGGCGAGCCAGGCTCGCCGGCGAGGTATCGCGGGACCTTCGACGCGGAGGGCACCAGCGCCACCGGAGCGTGGGCCTGGCCCGGTGGCGGCTACCAGTCCACCATGACCCGCGTCCATCCCGCCATCTGTTGACAGCCTGGTGGGGCGGTGTCTCTCAGCGGGAACGCCGCAGTGCCGAGGCCGTGACGGTGAGCACGGACAGGGCGACCAGCGACAGGCACGGTCCGAAAGCCGTCCACGGGGCGCGTTCCACGTACGGCATGCCCTCGGACAGCACGAGGCCCCAGTCCGGGGTCGGCGGTTGCGGACCGAGGCCGAGGAAGCCGAGTGCCGCCAGGGCCAGCGCGATGCCCGGGATGCGCAGCAGCGCGTGGCGGGTCAGCGGCCCGAGCACGCCGGGAAGGATGTGACACCACAGGATCCGGGTCCGTCCGACACCGAGCACGGGCAGGATCGCCACGTACGGCTGTGCCCGTGCCTCCACGACCAGAGCCGCGGTGTGCGCTGCCAGGGGCGCCCAGCCGACCAGCAGCACGGCGGCGGCAGCGGCCCCGGTCGACGGGCCGGTGACCGCGACGACGAGCAGCCCGGCCAGCACCGGCGGCGCCGCGTTCGCCATCTCGATCGGGCCGGTCGCCGCCCGGGGAAGCAGTCCGACCACGAGCCCGATCAGCAGGCACGCCGCGCACAGCAGCAGCGCGGTGCCGATGGTCGTGGCCGCGCCGTGGCCCAGCCGGGCGAGCAGGTCCCGCCCGGAGGCGTCGGCGCCCAGCGGCAGGTCCCACGAGGGAGCCGTCAACCGGCCACGGTCGGCGGCGTACGGGTCGCCGGCCAGCCCGGCGACGACGAGGACGGTGAGCACGAGCATCGCCACGCCGGTCGTGATCCACAGGCCGCGGTGCGGCGCCGGGGCGTGCGCGGCCACCGGCAGGGCGCCGGAACGCAGCGCGGGGCCGAGCATGGCACGGCGCAGCAGTTCGACGCCGATGCCGGCCACGACGCCGAGAACGAGCAGGATCAGCACGCCGCCCTGCAGCACCGGGAGGTCCTGCGTCTGGGCCGCGCCCAGGGTCGCCCGGCCCAGCCCGGGAACGGCGAAGACCCGTTCGACGGCGACGCCCCCACCGGTCAGGCCGATGAGCACCAGCCCGATCTGCGGGAGCAGCGCGGGCAGCGCCCGCCGGAGCAGGGCGGCCGCGGTACGGGCACGGCCCGCCCCGGCGGTCGCCCAGGTGATCGTCCACGGCTCCCCCGCGGCACGGGACACCGCGTCGGCCAGGAGCATCCCGATCAGCCCGCCGGCCGGGAGTCCCAGCGCCAGCGACGGCAGCACGGCGTGGTGCGCCGAGTCCCACCCGTACGGCGGAAAAGCGCGCAGACCGACCGCCCCGACGATCAGCAGGACCGAGGCGAGCAGGAACTCCGGCAGCGCGGTGAGGGCCGCGGCCCCCGCCCCGCCGCTGCGTCGCGGGGTGCCGCGCAGCGCCGTCCGGAGCGCGGGCAGCGTCAGCAGCCCGGCCACCACGGCGGCGACCAGCCCAGCGAAGGCCGTCAGGGTCAGCGAGACCCCGGTGGCGGTGAGCAGGTCCGGCAGCACGGGCCGGCCGCTGACCCAGGACGTGCCGAGGTCCCCGCGCGGCAGACCGGAGAGCCAGCGGCCGAGCAGCGCGAGCGGTCCCGCGTCGAGGCCGAGTTGCTCGCGGACCGCCGCCAGCGCCTCGGGGGTGGCCTCCCGCTCGGCGGAACGCCCACGCAGCACGGTGAGCGCGGGGTCGCGCCCGGACAGCCAGGGCAGGACGCCGACCAGGGCGATCACCGCCCCGGCCGCGCCGATCCGGGACAGGGCGGCCACCCCGGGAAACGGCCGGGGCGCGGCGTTCAGAAGGCGTGTGCCGGTCACGCTGGCGCGGTTCGGGCCGTGATCAGCGTACGCTCGCGCGAGTCGCGCTCCACGCCGGTGAACGCGCCGGACTCCCCCTGGATGACCCGTTCGTGCAGCAGCGGGATCGCGGCGTCCGACTCCAGGATCAGCTTCTCCGCCCGCATGATGGCCCCCTGTCGCTGCGGTCCGGCCGTGGTGGCCGCGGCGGTCCTCAGGGCAGCGTCGATGGCCGGGTCGCAGAGCTGGGCGATGTTGAACGAGCCCTCGCAGGAGAAGTCGCTGTACATGTAGGCGACCGGGTCGCCGGAGTCCAGGACGGTGGCGCGGGACAGGACGAAGGCGTCGAACCTGCCGGCCAGGGCGTCGGCCTCGATCTGGGCGTACTCGCGTACCTCTTGGCGCACCTCGAAGCCGACGGCTTCGAGCTGCTGCTGGAGTTGCACGGCGACCTCGGGCAGCTCGGCCCGGTCGGTGAAGGTGGCCAGCACGATCGGGGTGCCGTTCACCTTCTTCGCGGCGGTGTTCTCTCGCTCGAGGCGTGCCTCGGCCGCCCAGGGCAGAGCGGGACCGAGCAGGCCGGCGGCGACGTCGGCGCGGCCCTCGTAGACGGTGTCGACGATCGGTTCGCGGTTGATCGCCTGGCGGGCGGCGGCCCGCACGGCGGGGTCGGCGAACGGGCCCTTCTTCGTGTTGAGGTACAGCGTGTTGGTGCGGGGCATCGGGACCTCGAACACCTTGTCGGCGTCGAGCAGACCGGCCTGCGACACCGGGACGGCCTCCGCCACGTCCACCGTGCCGGTCCGCAGCGCCGCCGCCCGCGCGGTGGCGTCCGGGACGAAGCTGACATCGATCCCGGCGGCCTTCGCGGGCCCGCCCCAGTAGCCGTCGTATCGGTCCAGCTTGGCGGTCGTGGTGTTACTGGAGATCAGCTTGAAGGGGCCGGTGCCGTGCCCGGCGGGGTTGACCACGCCGTTCGCTCCGTAGGCCGCGGTGGACAGGATGGAGAGCTGCGGACTGGACAGCCGCTGCGGCAGCAGCGGGTCGGTTTCCCGGGTGGTGACCAGGACCGCCTTGTCGGCGGCCGCGGGGTCCGGCTGCACGGTCAGCTCGACGCCGTCGAGGATGCGGGGCTTGGGGCTGGCCCTGGTCGCCGCGGTCAGGGCGGCCACCACCGACGCCACGGTGAGCGGGCTGCCGTCGTGGAACGTGACCCCGTTGCGGATCTCGAACCGCCACGTCTTCGGGTCGTCGAGCGGGGTGAAGGCGGTGGCGAGGGCGGGCTGCGCGATGCCGTCGGCGTCGAGGGTCACCAGGGTCTCGGCCGTCGACCAGCGGGACAGCTTGAACGCGTCGTCGCTGAACGGGGTCAGCCCGCTGCGCGGCGGCAACAGCATCGCCACCGAGATCCGGTCGTCGCCGGTGGCCCCGGCGGTGTCGCCGCCGGCGTTGAAGCAGCCGCTCAGCAGCAGCACGCCGGCAACGGCGGCGGCGAGGCGTAGGCGGGTTGAAGGCATGTGACTCTCCGATGGGTAGGGGGATTCCGGTGTTTCAGGCCGGGAACCGGGGCACCGCGGCGAGCAGCGCGCGGGTCTCCGGATGTTCGGGTCCGGCGAGCAGGTCGCCGGTCGGGCGGTCCTCGACGATCCGGCCCTCGTGCAGCACCGTGATCCGGTCGCACAGGGCGGCCGCCGCGGAGAGGTCGTGGGAGACCAGCAGCAGCGCGGTCCCCTGGGTCTCGGACGCCTGGCGCAGGGCGTCGACGACGTGCGCCCGCAGCGGGGCGTCGAGGCCGCTGACCGGCTCGTCGGCGATCAGCAGTCGCGGCTCGGGGCTCAGCGCCCGGGCGATCGCCACCCGCTGGGCCTGCCCACCGGAGAGATCCCGGGCGCGGGCCGTCCGCAGGTCCGCCGGCAGCCGTACGGCCTCCAGCGCCGCCACGGCCACAGCGGTGAGCCGGGCCCGGTCGGTGACCCCGCACAGCCGGCGAATCGGCTCCGTGACGATGTCGAGGACCCGGGCGCGCGGGTCGAGCGTGGACCCGGGGTCCTGCGGCACGTACTGGACGACCCGGCGGAACCAGCGCAGCCGGTGAACCGGTCCGGGCGTCACGTCCCGGCCGTCGCAGCGGATCGTCCCGGCCTCCACCGGTTCCAGGGCGAGCAGCGCCCGTACCAGAGTGGATTTGCCGGACCCGGACCGGCCGACCAGCGCGACGCGCTCACCCGCGGCGACCGTGAGATCGACGCCGTCGAGCACGGGCACGGCGGCCGCCGAGCGGTGGGACGGCGGGTAGGCGTGCCGAAGCCGGTGGCACTCGATGACGGTCATCGGCGTGCGGCCAGGGCGTCCGTCGAGAGCCGGGCGGCGTCGACGAGGTCACGGGCCCGGGGATGCCGGGGGTCGTGCAGCACGTCGAGGGCCGGGCGGTCCTCGACGACGCGCCCCTCGTGCATTACCGCGATGCGGGTGCACAGCTCGGCGGCGATGGCGAGGTCGTGCGTGATGAACAGTAGCGCCGGGCCGTCCGGGCCGCCGGTACGCTCCCGCAGCAGCCGCACGATCGCGGCCTGGGTGACGACGTCGAGGGCGGTCGTCGGTTCGTCGGCGATCAGCAGTGGCGGGCGGGCGGCCAGGGCCACGGCGAGGCAGGCGCGTTGGCGTTGCCCGCCCGAGAGCTGGCTCGGGTAGCGGCCGGCGACCTGCTCTGGGTCCGGCAGGCCCACGGCGGCCAGCAGTTCGAGACGCGCCCGCCGGGTGTCGGCGCGTCGGACGTCGCGGTGCAGTGGCAGGGCGACCTGTTCACCGATGGTGACCAAGGGGTGCAGTGCCAGTGCGGGGTCCTGGAGCACCGCAGCGGGCCTGAGCGCGGCGCCGCGGCGGGCGCACGGGAGACCGCGCACCTCCTCGCCGGCGATGCGGATGCTGCCGGCGGCGACCAGGCCCAGGGGCAGGACACCCAGCACGGCCTTCGCGGTGAGGCTCTTGCCGGACCCGGAGGCGCCGACCAACGCGACACGCTCGCCCACCGCGCACGTCAGGTTGACATCGGAGACGAGTACGCGACCGTTCCCGCGTACCCGCAGGTCGGTTGTGGTCAGAACCGCCTGCCCCACCTAACCTCCAGAAAATGAGATCCGTTTTCGTCGTCCGCGTGGCCTGCCGCCCGGCCGTGACGCCACAGGCCTGACCCCTCGAGCCCTGGAGGTTACAATGAAAATCGTTGCCAACAAAATCGTGGCGTCACCCGACCCACGTGTTCAGGTTCTCGAACCCACACATCCAGCTCTCGTCGCAGGCACCCGCCCGCCGTTGGCCTGTCAGTCCCCGAGAGCCATCCGGCGGGCGCCGACGGGCCAGAGGATCGTGGTCGGGATGCCGTAGCGCCGCGCCCAGTCGACGGTCCGGTCCGTCGACGCCGCGTGGCAGCCAGGTTCGCCGTCCCACACCGCCACGAGTCGCTGCACCCGTCGCACCATTTCCCGGTTGGCGGCCACGTAGGCGGCGGTGTGCGAGCGGTCGTAGCCGGTGTGGACGACCGCCGCCGCCCGGGCGAGCAGCTCATCGAAGGCCGTCCGGTTCTCCGGGCTGATCACGGCGGTCCGGTAGTCGCGGGCCGGGAGAATCACCTCGTGCGTGCCGCCCATCTCCAGAATCGTGCGCACGAAGACCTGATCCGCACCGGCCGCCAGGCAGGTGACGCCGTGCACCGGCCGGTCGCTGATCCGGCGCAACTCGACGCGGAGCGCGTCGGCGACGAGCAGCTCGGTGTCGCGGGTCAGGTTGATGTGCCCGGTCATGCCGACGCGCAGCGGTGCGGGATCAGCCGGCATCCCCCGGTCCTCTCCGCTGCGCGGGCACCGCGGGTGCCAGCCGGATCAGCTCGAACCCGCTGTCGGACAGCACGTCGGGCAGCGCCCGGATCTCCTCGCGGTTCTGCTCCTGGACGTCAGGGGGAAGTTCGTCCCACGGCCGCAAGGCGGGATGCCGCCGCCGGGCGTCGTCGCGGGGCTCGCCGTACGTCCAGCCCTCCCCTCGCCGTTCCCGGCACCACCGTTCGTGCTCGAGGCGGGCGAGTTCCTCGATCCGGTCGTCGATGACCTGCCCGGCGGCGGAGGCGTCGCGGGTGCCGCCACGCCGGGGCGCCACGACACACCCGAGATTCAACAGCTTCGCGGCGATGTCCTGGACGTGGGCCCGGTTCGCGCGCCGCAGCGACTCGGGCAGTCGCGACCAGTCCACCATCGCCGGCGCGTCGCCGGGGCGCACCCCGGCGCCCTGCTGGGCCTGGAGGTACCGCTCGTGGATCAGCCGGGCCAGCCGCTCGGTGAGGTCCTCGGCGATCAACCGGGCATCGCAGGCGCGGGTCAGCACCGGATAGAGGCGGAGCTTGCCGTGCACCTCGTCGAGCAGGTCGTGGCGGGAGTCGCCGTGGAAGGCGGCGGCGAGCGCTGCCTGCTGGTAGACCGGCACGAAGACGGAACTCTCGGCGCTCTGCCAGAGGGCGGGCGTGTCCAGCACGAACTGCAGGCCGCTGGTTTCGTCCGGTGCGCAGACGTAGATGCGGTCGTAGCGGCCGCGGTCGAGCTGGTCGAGCCCGACGAGGCCGTCGAGGTCCAGGTTGTGCGCGGTGAGCCGGCAGACGGTGGTCAGGAACGGGTAGCGGGACGCCGCGACGGCGAGTTCGGTGTCGGCGTCCGGGGCCACGAGGTCCACCCGCAGGGGTGGCACGAACTGGCCGGGAGGGGTGTCGGCGTGGCGTGCCCGCCAGTGCCGAGCGGTTTCCACCAGGAGGGCTCGGCGGAAGGTGCCGGTGCCGGCGATGAGGACCTTGGTGGGTCGGCCGGTCGCGTGTGGCAGCGGGTGGTGCCGGTGCAGTGCGCGGGCGGCGACGTCGTCGACGTGGAAGTAGTCCAGCCGCAGCCGGCTGGATCCGGCGGCGCCGAGTCGTCGGGCCTGCAGTGACAGGCACATCTCGGAGTCGTGGACCAGGACGTAGACCCGAGGTGGTTGCCGTCGGTCCTGGATGAGCCGGCTGGCGGTGTTGGCGATGGCGTGGTTGCGGTCGTCGTCCTCGCTGCACGCGTAGATGGTGTGGGCCCGGGGCAGCCCGGCGCCGCGCAACACCTGGGGGCTGGCCGGGTCGCCGATGACGCCGAGATACCGGCGTAAGCGGTACTCCAGCGGTCCGAACGGCTCGGAGCGCACCACGACCACGCGCTCGCCGTCGGCGAAGAGCCGGTCGGCGAGCATGTGGGCGAACTGGGAGTCGCCGCAGACCAGGACGTGACCACGGGACCGCCGGGCCCGCAGGCGGCGGCTCTCGGCGGCCAGCAGCAGCCGGCTGGCCTCGGCCACGGCGAGGAGGGTGAACAGCGGGGCCGCGAACCGGGCGACCTGCAGCTGCCACGGGTACGGTCCGGCGTCCTGGAACGGTTCGGCGCCGAAGACGAAGAGTTGCAGGTCGTAGTAGAGCACGTCGTACGGGTCGTGCGCGGTGTCCGGCCGAGCCTGGAGCAGGCGCTCGAAGCCGACGTAGCCGAGAATGAAGGCGGCCAGTCCGATGACTCCGAACACGACTCGAAGCCACCATTCGACCAGGCGGCGCGAGCCGGCGACCGGGTCTGTCATGGCCCTCATGATATTTGACGAGGTCGATCAGGGCCGCGCTCGGCGCACCCGCCGACGCGCTACCAGCTCGGGCGAATTGGCGGCGGGGACCCGCTCGGGCGGAGGCCGTCTCCGCAGCCGGGACCGGTCGCCCGTGCGGGTACGGGACACGCGCAAGCTGATGCCACGGTCGGTGCGAGCGTGTTGCTGACGGCGGACGGGCTACGGTTGGTGCCCCGTCCGGCTCGACCTGCTCACGGGCGACGGCACCGCCCGCCCGGGCGTCCGGTCGGGCCCGGTCACGGGAAGTCGTCGGGCCTGGTGTCGGGCAGCGCGGCCAGCAGTTGCCCGGCCAGCCGCCGTACGGTGGCGTCGTCCTCCTGGCGAGCAAGCCGCGCGAGCACAACCCGGGTCCGGGCGTCCCGAGAGTAGTGGCGGGTCAACCCGAGCAGCGCGGTCCGGCGGATCTCCCAGTCATTGTCGTCGGCCAGCCGTAGCAGCAGCTCCTGTACCCCCACTCGGCCGGCCAGCGTGGCTCCCAGCTGTTCCACGGCCCGACGTCGCACCTCGAGGTCCGGGTCGTCGCGGACCAACCCCACCAGCAGTACCCGGACCTCCGGGTCGGCTCCGAAGTGCGCGCCGAGCGCGGCGGCGATGCGGGCGCGGATCGCCGGGTCCTGGTCTGCCAGGCGGCGCAGGAGCCGCAGTGTCACCGCCATGGATGCCGAGCCCTGCTCGGTCAGGCAGCACACCGCCGCGTCGAACACGGTAGGGTCGCTGTCCGATTCGACGCACTCCAGCAGCACGTCGGTCACCAGATCGGGGCTCCCGTACGCGCAGAGGGCCTGCACGGCGGCCAGCCGGATGCCGACGTAGCTGTCCCGGCGGGCCCGCCGGCACAGTGTCTCCATCAGGCCGTCGGCCTCGCCGTGGCGGGCGAGCGCCTGGGCGGCCGCGCGCAGCACGTTCGGGTCGGGGTCCCGGCTGACCTGTTCGGCCAGGCACTCCAGCACCTCAGGGTCGGGCGGGTCGGCGAGGCGGGTCAGGCGGAGGGTGACCCGCAGCCGGACGATCGCGTCCCGCTCCTGGGAAGCGCGGCTGATGAGCAGAGCACGAGTGGCGTGCCCGAGTAGCGGCCGGCTGGTGAGCAGGTCGACCCCGGCGAGCCGGACGCTCGCGGTCGGGTCGCGGTGAGCTTTCTCCAGCAGCAGCTCCCCGGTGCGGTGGTCCGGGTACGCCTCAGCCAGCGCGCGCACCGCGGCGAGGCGTACCGTCGCGTCCTCGTCGGCACGGGCCGCGTGCGCCACCACGGTCCATGCGGTGTCGTCGGCGCGGTCCCGGTCGATCAGCGCGGTCACGGCGGCGGCACGCACGGAGGCGTCCTCGTCCTGCTCGATCTGGTCGACCAGCCGGGCTCGGCAGCGCCCCTCCGGGTCGGATACGAGCGCCAGCCGCTGCACGGCGACCGCGCGGAGCCGCGCGGAGGTGTCCGAGCAGGCCAGCTTCAGCAGCAGTTCGGTGCTCTCCGGGCCGGACCGCCCCGGCAGCAGCTCGGTCACCACGCAGCGCCGCACCTCGTCCGGGGAGTCGCCGGTCACCCGCTCCAGCGCCCGGATGCGGGCGGTCTCGGCGTGCTCCGGCAGGGCCAGCAGTCCCTCCAGCGCGCACTGCACCACGCCCGGGTCGGTGTCGGTGGCCAGCAGCCGCTGCAGTGTCTCGGGGGCGTCCGGCAGGTCGGCGCAGCGCGTGGTGAGCACTCCGGCGGCGGCCCGCCGCACCGCGGTGGCGGGGTCTTCGGTGGCCCTGGCCAGCACCTGGCGGACGTCCTCGGAGAGCTCGGTCCGGCCGCCGAGGGACTGCACGGCCAGCGCGCGCACCGCGAGATCGGGTGAGTCGGCAAGGTCGCGCAGCACGTCGACGTGGTCGGGGTCGGCGCCGAAGTGCGCGACCAGAGCCCGCACGGCGGCCTGCCGCACCGCGGTGGAGACCTCGGCCTGTGCCTGGGCGAGCAGGAGGTCCCGGCATCGGCGGCGGCCGCGGCTGGTGGTGGTGCCCAGCCGGCCGGCGGTCTCGGCCAGCCCCGCGACCAGGGTGAGGTGGGCCTGCCGCTCGCGGCCCTGCCCGAGTTCCCGGACCAGCAGTTCCTCCAGCTGCTCCTCGGCGGTGGAGAGCGCCGCGGCGATCCGGGTGGCGAATGCGGAGCCGGAGCGCCAACTGGTCCGCACCCCGCGACGGCGGTACCAGTGCAGGAAGGCCTCCCGGCCGGGCCAGCTCGGTCCGAGCGCCCGGATCGAGGACAGCAGCTCCTGCTCGGTGAGCTCCACCAGGTTGGGGTCGTCGGCGGAAATGCCGTGTTCGACCAGCCGCACGACCTGGCACAGCACCGCGTCGCCCGCGCCGGCCAGCTCGGCGGGCTGCGGCGCCTCCGCCACGCACTGCGCGGCCAGCACCAGGTTCCATGGCGGGCCGGCCAGGTTCAGCGGCGGCCAGGGTTGGTTGGCCTCGGTGGCGAGCAGGATGACCAGGTCGTTGGCGGTCTGGGCGGGCAGGGCGCCGGCGACCAGCCGGAGCACCTCCCGCCAGGACGGGTCGGCCCAGTGCTCCCGGAACAGCGCGCGCAGTTGGTCGAGGCCCCAGGCGTCCGGATCGTGCTCGAACCTGTCCACGATCTCCTCTGCGCAGAAGAACTCCAGGAACGTGCGGTGCACGAACCCGAACAGTCGCAGTCCGTACCGTTCCAGGATGAAGCTTCGCTGACGCAATTTGTCGATCATCGAGTAGGCCATGGCGAGCGCCCGCTCGTTCTCGAAACCGTAGAACGCGACGAGGTCGTCCCGAAAGATGCGCGCCAGTTCGTCGGATTCAATGTAGTTTCCTGCCGGGCCGGATTCCCGGAACTGCATCCAATACGCCAGGTGGCGCACCAACCGGCGCTTCGCCTGCAGGTCCAGCAACGGCACGTCGCTGTGGCTTTCCCGTAACTGTTTGGTCACGTCCCACTCGGAGATCAGGACGTCTGTGACGTGCGCGTAGAGCCGGTGCCGGTTGCGGGGCAGCGGGTGGCCCCGGCCGACGATCGCCATGAGCATCAGCAGCAGGGGATTGCCGGCGATCTCGTGCATCGCTCGGGACCTGCGCACCACGTCAAGAATCTGTCGCCGTTGCCGGTCCGCTTCCGCCGCCGGTGTGGGCATCACGTAGCGGTACCAGTTGCCGAGGAACCGGACGATTCGCTCGTCGTCGAGATCCTCCAAAGTGAAGTGGTCGAAGCCGGCGTTGGCGAAGGTGTGCCGCAGGTACCCGGCCGCCCGCGAGGTGACCATCGTCCGCACCCCCGGGTACTCGCTGGCGAACGTGGCGATCTGCGCGGCCACCTCCTCCCGCTGCGCGGGGTCGAACACCTCGTCCAGGCCGTCGAACAGGAACAGCGCCTGGCCGCCCTGACGCAGGTACGCCTCCAGCACGCCCTGGTCGATTCCGGCCAGTCCCTGCTGGTGGCGGTGCCCCACGTAGTCCAGCAGGCCGTCGCACCGCCCGTCCCCGCAGTGCGCGGCATAGGAGCGCAGCTCGATCAGGACGGGTAGGTACCGCTCCAGCGCCGCCAGCCGGGGCTCGGCGCAGACGCCGGCCAGCGCCAGCGCCAGGTACCGCGCGGCCGCCGACTTGCCGGAGCCGGGGTCGCCGAGCAGCACGATCGCCCGCCGGCCCGGATCGCACACCACGTCGAACAGGGCCAGCGCGTCCTTGGCCGCGTACTCTTCCCAGAGCCGCTCCACCTCCTCCGGGTTGACCACCCCGGGCAGCCCGCTGGCATGATCGTCCCCTGAGGAGCTGGCCCACCGCCACCAGGCCAGTGGCATCTCCGGCCGGGTGTCCTCGTGCACGCGGGGCTCCACGAACATCTTCGGTAACCCGACCGTGAGATATCCGATGGTGGGGCGTGGTGAGACCGCGTCCAGCGGAACGGCCTGATACCTCAGCGCCAGCTGTTTGTAGTACTGGCTGCGCACGGCTTCCGGCAGGTGGGTGTCCGGGTCGGCGGGCTCGCGCGCCGGGGATCGGCCGCTGCGCACCTCGGCCAGCGCCACGGTCACCTTGGCGGCGAGGTCGTCCACGCCGGAGAAGAAGGCACAGAGGTGGCGCTCCTTGAGCTCCCGGCGCAGCGCGACGATCTGCTGCCAGTCGGCGTCCCGGTCGATCATGCCGACCGGCCAGGGTGTGTCCTCGGCGAGCAGGAAGATCAGGCAGGGCTTTCCGGCCGCGAGTGCCTCACGGTATTCCAGTTCGGTGATGGAGGAATCCTGGCCGGGCGGCCGAAACCCGTACCGCCAGGCGAACAGCCCCACGTAGAGATCGCACCGGCGAACGTCGGCCAGGCAGCGTTCCAGCGGTGGCCGGACGTCGGCGCCGTACGCCTCCATGGCCACGTCCTCGATCTCCAGACGACGTGCCACGACGTGCACGGCAGCACGATATTCCAGCAGGTCCTTTTGGGTGGCCGAAATGTAGACCTTCATGAACGGCAAACTCCAGGGGGTAGCTGGCGACCGCACCAATGAAAATATCAGTTGCCTTCACATCCCTCTGACCCGCAAACACCCGCACCCCCCCCGCCGTACATGGGAATCCCGCCAACGGTGGGCCTATGATGGCCACAGGACAGACCCGGATCCGGGCAAGCCGAATCCCGTGCTCACGACAAGTTTCGGCAATCCCACACGGATCCGTGTCGGTGCGGGTCACGGCGGCGTACGTCAATCACCATGGGACCGCACTCCGCGGGGCGACCGCGGACCGGTGCCGGCAATGCGGAGGAAGCCATGCTCACGGTGGGTGAGGTGCACACCAGCCTGCTGCAGCACAGCACGGCGCTGACCCAGGAGCAGAGCTCCGAGGTGCTCGGCCTGGTCGAGGGCGAGGTCGTGCTGACCTCCCGACGCCCTTCGCTCTACGCGGTGTCGCCCGACGTCCGCACCGGCGTGGACTGCTGGCTGCCCAGCGCCAGGAAGCGCCAACTGCGCGGGGTGGGTGCGGTGGTCACCCGGGCCATCGTCACCGGTGGCCGAATCGTCCAGGCCTCCTCGGTCATCCAGGTCGTCGCTGGAGATCGCCGCCAGCCATGGTCGCACTATCTGGCCAACCCCGGTGTCCTTGAGACGGTCGGCAGGCTGGACGTCGCGGACCTGACCGCAGGCTTCCTGCACGGCAACAACGCGGACGTGCTGAACCTGGAGGCGATCACCGGCCGGGTACTCGACGGCGTACAGATGTCCGACCTGCTGGACCGGCACCCGCCACTGCGCGCGGCGCGCACCCGGCTGCGCTGGACCGCGCAGGTCGACCAGCAGCCGGGCCGGGCCGTCTCGGCGGTGGTCACCGTGGACTCCCCCACGCTGCGCACGGTCGAACTCGTGGTCGGCCCGCAGGACGTGCCGGCCGCCGTGGCCGGCCTCTGCGAAGATCTCGCGCTGCACGATTGGCTGCTGACCATGCTGTCCTCCCTGGTGGAGGCCGCGGTCACCCGACCGGCCTCCGGGCAGGAGCACATCGAGCGGCTGCGGCCGGTGCTGGAGCACCTGCTGCACCTGTGGCTGCCCGGCGCTCGGGTCCACCCGCGGCTGCGGCCGATCTGGGACCGCCTGGAGCAGGTGCCCGGGTTCAGCCGGCAGTGGAAGTCGTCGGTCAACTGGATCCGGGATCAGATCAGCGTGAACAACATGGCGCTGCTGCGCGACCTGGCCGACCGGGTGGCGGTCAAGCAGCCGTGCGGTCGCTGACCGCGCTCACTCGCCGATGAACACGTAGCTCAACCGGTCGACCAGCTCGCTCGGCAACCGCAGGCCCTCGCCGCCGGCCCGCTTGGCGACCTGCTGCGCGACTGCCGGCGGTACCGCCACCTGGCCGAGGATGGTCCGTACGGCCAGCTCCACCGGCAGGTACTGGGTGTCCATGAGGGTCAACGTGCGGTACGCGCAGAACGGCGCGGCGACCGGATTCAGCTGGACGATCGCCGGCAGTTCGTCCCAGTCGGTGGGCAACTCCCCAGTAAGCCGGCACGGCTGCCTCATCGTCTCACCCCGGTGCCGTAGCACGCCCAGCCGGGTCAACTGCCAGACCGAGGCGAGCAGCGCGCAGGCCCACACCCGGGTGTTCGGCTCGTCGGACCACAGCTCGATGTCGACGAAGATGGAGTGCTGGGGATCGCCGGACTGCACCGGCGGGGACCACGGCCGCGGCAGGGTCATCGCCGGGGCGTCGACGTGCCCGGGCGACCGCTTACCGTTGGACAGCCAACCCGACTCGCTCAGCGGTGGGCGGCTCCCGGTGGTGTGCCGAGGCGGTTCCACCACCAGCGTGTCGACCACCAGCTGGGCCAGCTCGACGCCGTCGTGCCGCGCGAAGCTGGACTCCCGGGCCACGTAGTCCAGCATCAGGCCGTGCTCCGCCGCGGCGCTCTGCACCTGCGGGATCACCTCACGAGGGGTACCGAAGCGGTGGAAGTAGTCGTCCACCATGAAGCAGGTGCTGATCCGCGGTTGCCGGTGTGGGGGCAGGCCTCGTCGGGCCAGGGCCGGGATCGCGGCCGACCAGTCCGCGATCCGCGCGAACTTGCGCCGCAGCTCCTGACATCCGTCGCCGAAGTCCTCCGCGTAGAAGTGCCCCAACTCCACGGACAGGTGCGAGTACGCCACGCTCTCTGTACGTCGCACCGCAGCTGCCTCCTGGAACCTGACATCCACGCCAATCACACGGTCTCCCATGCCGTCTCGTCGAAGAGCTTCTCGGTCAGATCCACGAAGGCGTCCACGGTCTTGACGTTCGCGATCTTGCTTTGCACGTCGTGGTCCGAGATGAGCTGCTCCCGCCACTGCAACAGAGGATCCAGCGGCACCGCGCCGAAGAGCGTGGTGCGCCCGACGCCCCGCCGTCGGGCCAGCTCCGACAGCTCCGCGTCGCACTTGCGCAGGAAGGCCTGCTGCGCGAGGTCGAGGTAGCCGACCTCGGGGCCGCGTGAATCGATCACCGCCGTGCGGATGAACCGCAGCGACTCCCGCAGCCGGTCCGGCTCGTGACCGTACTCCTTGCCCATGGCCACGATCCCGCCTGCCTCGAAGGCCAGATCCGCGGCCGCGGTGACGTGCTGGGGAGTCCACCGGTGGAAGACCAACCAGCGAACGGTGACCTTGCGCAGGGTCGGGGTGGCGGTGGCGGCCAGCGCGATCTGGCTGGCGTACGACCGGCCGGCGCTGAGGTCCACCAGGGTCAGGTCGAACTCCTCCTCCAGACGGAGGAAGAGTTCGGCGCAGCGCTTGGCGATGTCGTTGGTGAAACCGAACTCGCTGCCGTTGCGCTGCCCGGGCAGGAGCACCAGCGGGCCGGACCCGATGGGACGCTGACGCAGGCTGGCCCGCTCCGACGTGGCCCACACGTCCAACTGCTCCGGAGACGGGATCTCCCCGCGCAGATACCGGTGCAGGCCGCCGCCGTTGGGCCCGGCGCCCTCCACCCCGTTGACGGCCTGCGGGATCTGGAACGTGATACCGGCCGTCGGCGAGCCGAAATCGTAGTCCAGGTAGCAGGTGGGGCGGCCGGACAACGCGCTGCGGTAGGCGATGTTCGCCGCGGTCACCGAGCGCCCGGTACCGCCCTTGTGCGACGTGACGAAGACCAGCATTCAGATCCCCTCGCTGGCCTTCTGCTGCCCGGTGGCAATGTCGTTGAGCAGCAGCAGCAGCGTGTTCGCCAGGGCGGCCGCCGTGCCGGGGCGTTCGTCCACCAGCAGCTGCGCCCGGCGCAGGCTGGCCCGAATGCTGCGCATGCTGCGCTGCATCGCCTCACCGGCGAACGTGCCGCGCATCAACTCCCGGTCGAACAGGTACTCGGCCTCGTCGATGAGATCCTGCGCGTACGCGGCGAGCCGGCCGGCCCGTGGGAACGGCCGATCCCAGAGCAGCTGACCGGCGCTGACCAGCGCCTCCACCACCCGCTCGGTCAGGTACCAGGAGGGTGCGTCCGGCTTCGGCGCCAACCCGGGGAAAGCGCCGCCGGCGTGATCCCACAACCCTCGGTGCTGGCCGTCAGGGATGCGCCGCAGCAGCAGGTGATCCCACACCTCGTCCGCCAGTTCGAGCAGCTCGCTGCGCCGCCGGGCGTTGCTCAGCAGACCGGCGACGGTGGCCGCCCGCTGGAGCAGCACCGTGGAGTACTCGTTCACGTTCCACGTCATGATCGGCTTCGACGTGTCGTCGTTCAGGGTCACCCGCTTGCCCGGCGCGTGCAGGAGCAGCGCCGGCTCGTCGGGCGAGGCACGCCGGGTGATCCGCGCCCGCTGCGCCAGCTCCACCAGCACCGAGGCGATCCGGCCGAGCTCCTCGTCGGCGCCGCGCCCGCCGGCGATCAGGCCCTTCACCGCCAGCGACGTGGCCTGGAGGGTGTAGTAGTCGGTCCGGTCACCGTCGGTCGTCCGCCAGGGAATGTCCTCGATGGGCCACCGCCGTCGGTTGCCGAAGGTCGCCACCGTCGCCCAGTAGGTCCGGGTCAGCTCCCAGCGCAGCTGCAGCGCCCGAGACAGCCGCTGCTGCTCCTCGTTGAGCAAACCGAGCAGGCGGGTGCGTTCGGAGTTCAGGTCCTCGATGGCGTCCATCGCGATGACGGTGAAGTAGAGGTAGGGGGCATTCTCCGCCGAGCCCTCCCGCTGCAGGCCGATCGGCTCGGTGGTCGGGACCTCCTCGGCCCCGGCGATGATCCCCCACGACCAGCCGCACTCGAACAGCATCTCGCTGTTGTCCAGGTCCTCGGTCACCCGGCCCGACCCGATGACCACGCTGCGCAGGCTGGCCATCGTTTCCCGCAGCTGTTCGCGCAGCGCGGCCACGACTTCGCGGCGCGGCAACTCGTCCTGGTTGATCATGTCGCACAGCCGGACGCCGTACTCGTCGCTGGCGGTGAAGACGAAGGTACTGAAGCTGCGGAGCAGGCCGACCATGGCCGCGGTGAGCCGCGCGCTGGCCATCGCTTCCAGGGCGTCCAGCTGCGCCAGCAGGTCACGTCGTTTCGTGGCGCCACGGTAGACCTTGACGAAGCCGATCGTCGCCAGGGTCAGCGTGACGGACACCGCGAACGAGTCGACGATGTCCAGGGAGCGTTGCTCGTCGGTGAGCTCCGAGCCGCCCTCCAGCGGGGCGAGGTAGCTACCGCCGCTGAAGATCGGGGTGCCGGTGTCGTCGGTGTACCGCGTGAAGTAGTCGGTGATCACGCTGACCAGCCGGCGGGGAATCTCGATCGCGCCGCCGATCGGGCTGAGCGCCTCGATCACCTCCTCGTCGGCGCGATCCGGGTCGTCGAGCGACAGCACGGGAACCCTCGCCGCCGGGAGCAGCAGGGTCAGTAGTTGCTCCGCATCGCTGATCGAGTTGCTGCCACTTCGACCACCCCAGTGCCATTCACCGTTCTGCCAGCAACTACGCACCGTGGCCCGCCAGATGTCGAGAATCTCCTGGCGTGGCTGTATCCGCACGATTCACCGCCGTCTGCTGTAGTCGTCGACTCGAAACTGCCGATGTTGCCGTTCACACGATGATCTACGGTGATCCACAATGACGCGCAACAACATGGTAGCGGGCCAGTCGAGTGCCACTCGAACAGCTTCGATGGCCGCGTGTCGGCAACCCGGCCCATCGGCGGCGTGAATGCCCGTACTGGTAGGCCGGGTGAATCCCACGGCGCCGGCGCCTCCCATGATCGGGCGTCGGCACTAACCGCGGGTACGGCCGGTGGTCAGCAGCATGCTCAGGTACCCGTCACGCAGCGGCGGTGTGAGCCGCACCTCGTGAACGGCCAATTCGTACGCGCCGGCCGCGATGCTGGCCACCACCTCGGCGCGCTGCAGCGCCACGGCCGGGAACAATCGCTGGCCGACGCGGTAGCCGCGGGAGCCGAGCATGACCGCCACGGCAAAGGGCGAGCCGGGCCGCAGCGCGTCGAGGAACCGGCCGATCGCGCGCTCGGCCTCCGCGCGGTCGGCCGAGATGGAGCAGGCCACGAAGAACATCGTGCCGGCGTCCCAGGCGTGCCTCGGCGCGTCGAAGACACTGGTCCTCAGCACTCGGCCCACCCGCGCCAGGCGGCCCCGCGGATCGGTCAGCGCCGAGTACGTCGGATGCTCCGCGCACACCTGCCAGTACGGGTCCCAGAGCTCGTCGTAGCTGTCGACCTGCGTACGCAGCCAGCGCACATTCGACATCGACCAGTCACACAGGTCGATCGTGCGCGCGAACGGCAGAAGCGACAGCGCCGGGTAGAGGTTCGCCCCCGACCCCACGTCGACACAGCGCGCGCCGGAGAGCTTCGCCTCGGCGAGAAAATCTCTGGTACGGCAGAGGATCTCACGATCGTCGGCACGCAGGACCGCGTAGTTGTGCCGGACGTATGCCTGGGGGTCGAAGCTGTCCCACTCGACGTCGGAATTCACCGGCCTCGGAGACTGGATCGGCGGGGTTGGCGTCGACGACTCGCCGCAACCGCCGTCAGCCGCCGGGGTCAACGTCATGGACGGGCCTCCATCGATGTCGGCGGATCACAATGATCGTCGTTCCGGCGCGCTCCTTCTCACTGACCATTGTGTATCGAAGGTGGTGTTTGCTTGCAAGCAGCGGCACTTCACCAACTCCAGGACCGGACGATGTTCGCCCTGCCCTCCCAGTTCACCCGGCCGAGGCGTGGGCCTGATCCGCTTTGACGGACATCCGATATCGAAAGCCAGCGGCGCCGCGGAGCCTGTCAGTCAAGGTAGGACGTTTTCGTGGTCAGGTGCTCTGTAGCTCGGTGGGTTGAGTCAGGTCTTGCGGACTGCGCTGGTGAAGCCGGCAATGAAGAGGGTGGCGAAGGTCCAGGCGAGCAGTTGCAGGAACCAGCTGGCGATGGTGAGGGTTTGGCCGGCGGGGGTGTCGGTGGGTTGGCAGCGGTCGCGGGCGCCGGTTTTGATCAGTGGGGTGCCGAGGTCGAGGCCCACGCCGATCTGGTCGATGGCGGTGCAGGCGGCGGCTGCGGCTTCTCCGGTGATCGCCGGCTTCTGGGCCAGCCCGCCGTGGTGGCCGCCGGTGACGCTGAGGGTGACCGCGGCCGCAAGCGTGGCGAGGAGCAGGAGCAGGGCGCGCCAGGGCTGGTAGCCGTATCCGAGGGTGATGCCGGTGAGGCGGCCCCAGGCCCGTTCGGAGCCGGACAGGCCGGCGCGCTGGATCTGGTCGCGGCGTTGGGCGATGAGAATCGTGCGGGCGTCGCGGTCGTGGCCGGCGGCACGGTAGGCGGCGACGAGGTGCTGGTAGGGCTGGGCTGCGTAGCCGGGGGTGTGCTCGCGCAGCAGGGTCAGCCAGCGCGGCAGTGACGCTGGCCGCGGCAGCCCGCTGTAGGTGAGCCCGTCCAACTCGATCAGCGATCCCTGGTCCGGTGCCGTGTGCGTCGTTCGGTCGGTGTCGAGGCGGAAGGTCCCGCCGATCCGCGTACCGGTCAACACGAGCACGGCCCGGCCGTCTGCGCTGGTGGCGGTGAACCCGTCGTCCAGCATCACGTCCTGGTCGACGCGGAGGCCGTCGGTGTTGAGGGCGGGTCCGGTGGCGTTCTCCAGCCGCGCTCCGCCGCAGTACAGGACGCCGCCGATGTGGGCACCGGGCAGCTGGATCGTGCCCAGCTCGCTGGCGCTGGTGGCGGTGAACCGATCGTCCAGGGCCACGTCCCGGTCGACCTGGAGGTGGTCGGCTTCGAGGGCGGGTCCGCTGGTGTTCATCAGCCGTGCCCCGGTGCAGTGCAATGTGCCGAGGTGGGCACCGAGTAGCCGGACCGTGCCCTGCTCGCTGGCGCTGGTGGCGGTGAACCCGCCGAGCAGGAACACGTCCTGGTCGACCTGGAGGCGGTCGGCGTTGAGGGCGGGTCCGGTGGTGTTCCGCAGCCGCGCTCCGCTGCAGTTCAGTTGGCCGCCGAGGTGGGCACCGAGTAGCCGGACCGTGCCTCGCTCGCCGGCGCCGGTGGCGGTGGACCCGCGCAGGAACACGCTCTGGTCGACCTTGAGCCCGTCGGCGTCGAGGGCGGGTCCGGAGGCGTTCTCGAGCCGCGCTCCGCTGCAGTCCAGTGTGCCGAGGTGGGCTGCGAGGAGCCGGACCGTGCCCAGCTCGCTGGCGCTGGTGGCGGTGCTCCCTTCGAGCGAGAGCACCCGCGCGGCGAAGCGTGTGGCGTCGACTGGCGCGTCGTCCGAATCTGCCGCTTGCTCGATGCGGCACCCGGTCAGGGCAACCGCCGACAGTTGGGCGTTGCGGAGATTCAGGCCGCTGGGCAGGAGACAGTCGCGCAGCTCCAGCGCCAGGTCACCGGTGATGTTCTCCAGATCGATCTGACCGGCGATCCGGGCTCCGCGTAGCCGCAGGCCGTGTGGGTCGGGTTCGCTGACCAGACGGCCGCGGACGAGCTCGCGGATGACCGAAGCCGAGACCGTCCGCTCATCGCCCCAGGACCGCATCGCTGCCTCGTCGACCGGCCCGTCACCGGCCAGGTCGAGCACCTCGCCGCAGGCGACGGACTTGATCAGTCGCTGCTCGACACGACTGTGCGCTCGACGGTCCGCATTCCGTACCCGCTGGCGACCTACTGACGTCATGGCACCAATGATGGACAGCCACGCCATCTACCGCGATCCCCCGGACCGGGCCACGGCCCGCGACCCGTCAGACTTTGCGCGTCGCGGACGATGGGAAAGGGACGCGGGCGGATCAGCTCAGCGGCCCGCCCGTCCCACCGGATCCGGTGGCAGCTCGCCCGGCCCCTGCCGCGCTCACCAGCGCCACGAGGTCGTCGAGGGTGTCCAGGGTGCGGCCGGGACCGTTCAGGTCCACCTCGACGCCGTACTCCAGCTCGATCGCGTCGACCAGGCGCAGCAGGCCGAGGGAGTCCACGCCGAGCGCGACCATCGACCCGCCGGCCAGCACGTCGGCCGCCGCGACCTCCCCGGTCGTGGCCTCGCTCACCAGCTCCGCGATCCGCTCGCGCAGGTCGGTGCCACCCATGTCAGAACTCCTTTGCGGACTGCCGGACGATCTCGGCGATCTCGGCGATGGTCGGGGTCTCGAAGAAGTCGTCCAGCGGCACCTCGACCCCGAGCCGCTGCTGGATCCGGCCGCTGATCCGGGTGATGGTCAGCGAGTGCCCGCCCAGGTCGAACAGGTCCTCGTGCACACCGATGTCGGGGACGCGCAGCACCTCCTGCCAGATCTGGCGCAGCTGCTCCACCACCGGGTCGTCGCCGGTTCCGTCGGCAGCGGTCCCGCCCGGGGCCGCCCCGACCGGCTCCCGGGGCGCGGGGGCGGGCAGCGCGGCCCGGTCGACTTTCCCGTTCGGGTTCAGCGGCAGCCGGTCGAGCGTCACGTAGTCGGTGGGCAGCACGGCCTGCGGCAGGCTCAGCGCCAGGTGCTGTCGCAGCTCCGCCGGCTGCGCGGCGGCCCCGGCGCGGCACACCACGTACGCGACGAGGCGCGGCTCGTCCGCGTCGTGCCGCAGCGCGGTGGCCGCCGCGGCCACGGCCGGATGGTCGAGGAGCCGGGCGTCGATCTCCCCCAGCTCGACCCGGTGCCCCCGGATCTTGACCTGGTCGTCGACGCGACCGAGGAACTCGATCCGCCCGTCGGGCAGCCACCGGCAGCGGTCGCCGGTGCGGTAGAGCCGCTCGCCGGCCCGCCCGAACGGGTCCGGCACGAACCGCTCGGCGGTGAGGTCGTCCTGCCCCAGGTAGCCGGTGGCCAGCCCCGCGCCGGCCAGGTGCAGCTCGCCGGGCACCCCGAGCGGCACCGGTCGGCGGGCCTCGTCCAGGACGTACGCCCGCACGTTCGGCAGCGGCCGACCGATGGTGACCTCGTCGGGACCGGCGGGGATCTCCGCCATGGTCGCGTAGACGGTCGCCTCCGTGGGCCCGTACCCGTTGACCAGGCGGGCGGTGCGGGCCCGCAGGTCCCGCGCGAGGGCGACCGGCAGCGCCTCCCCGCCGGCGACCGCGACCAGCGGCGCCGGCGTGTCCCCGGCGCCCGGGGCCGGCACGCCGAGGCCGGCGTCCAGCAGCACCCGCCAGCCGGACGGGGTGGCCTGGGCGTGGGTCACGCCGGTGTCGCGGACCAGCCGCAGCACGCCCGCGCCGTCCAGCGCGCTGACGGCCGAGGCGACGACCACCCGGCCGCCGGTGACCAGCGGCAGGAACACCTCCACGGTGGAGATGTCGAACGACAGCGACGTCAGGTGCAGCCACCGGTCCCGTGGCCCGCTGCCCAGCAGGTCGCGGACGCCCAGCAGCAGGTTCGCCAACGCGCCGTGCCGCACCGCCACGCCCTTGGGCCGGCCGGTCGACCCGGAGGTGTAGAGCACGTACGCGAGATCGTCGGCGTCCGGCGGCCCGTCGGCGGGCCCGGTCGGGACCGGGCCGTGGAGCAGGTCGGTCCCGTCGAGGGCGAGGGTCGGCCGGCTCGTCTCGACGGCGGGGCCCGTCACGACCAGCGCCGGGGCGGCGTCGGCGAGGATCGCCTCCCGCCGGGCCGGCGGGTTGCCCGGGTCGACCGGCAGGTAGGCGGCGCGGCAGCGCAGCACCGCCAGCACGGCCACCACCGCCTGCCAGGAGCGGTCCAGCGCGACGGCCACCAGTGTGCCGGGGCCGATCGCGCGCTGGCGCAGCAGCGCGGCGAGCCGGAGGACGGCGGCGTCGAGCTGGGCGTAGGTCAGCGTCATGTCGCCGTCGACCAGGGCCGGCGCGTCCGGTTCTGCGGCGACCCGGGCGGCGAACAGGACCGGCACCGTCACGGCGGGGTACGCCCGGACG
Source organism: Micromonospora sp. NPDC048040 (assembly GCF_055587185.1). Classification (NCBI taxonomy): domain Bacteria; kingdom Bacillati; phylum Actinomycetota; class Actinomycetes; order Micromonosporales; family Micromonosporaceae; genus Micromonospora; species Micromonospora sp. NPDC048040. The sequence goes on from NZ_JBVJGT010000011.1 coordinate 110,846, forward strand.
GTGTCGTTGACGGCGCGGGTGACCCGGTCGAGTTCGTCGGCGGGCAGCAGCGGCAGGTCCGCCACAGGGCGGTCGGGTTCGGCGACCGCCGCGGCGAGCATGGTGCGCAGGTGCCCGCCGATCCGGCGTACGGAGTCGGTGTCGATGGCCGCCGGGCTGTGCTGGAGGCTCACCGTGACGCCTGTCGGGGCGTCGACGATCTGCACGTGCAGGGCGTTGCGGGCGGCGCCGCAGAACAGGGTCCAGTCGACCTCGCTGGCCACTCCGGGGAACGTCGGTTCCGCACCGCGCCGCCGGTAGGCGACGCTGACCGGGGTCAGGGCCGGGGCGGGCCGCAACCCGGGCACGGCGTGGGCCAGCGGCACGGCGCGGTGCCGGTACGTCTCGCGCAGCCGGGCCCGGACGGCGAGGGCGTGGTCGCGGAACGTGCCCCGCGCCGGGGCGACCGCGACGGGCAGCTCGTTGACGAACAGCCCGACCCGGTCGGCCTGGTCGGGGGTGCGGGTGGACAGGGCCACCCCGACCGGCGCGCCCTGGTTGCCGTAGCGCCCGAGCAGGGCGTGCAGCACGGCGAACAGCAGCTCGAAGCGGGTCACCCCGATCGACCGGGCGGCCTGGTCGACGCCGTCGACCAGGCCGGCGGGCAGGTCCAGGGGCACGGCCTCGCCGGGCTCCGCGGCGGTGGGCAGCCGACGTAGGCCGGGCAGGACGACGTCTCCGGGGCCGGACCAGTGCCGCGCCCAGTGGTCGCGGGCGGCGGGCAGGTCGGCCGCGACGCGTTGCTGCTCGGCGGCGGCGAGGCCGGCGTACCCGTCGGCGCGGGGTGACGGCGCGGCCGGGCCGCCGGCGCGGGCGGCGGCGTAGGCGGCGGCCAGGTCGCGGACGAGCACGTCCTTGGACGTGCCGTCGAAGGCCAGGTGGTGCGCGGTGACGAGCAGCAGGTGGCTGCCGTCGGCGGCGGTCAGCAGGGTGAACCGGGCCAGCGGGCCGGTGCCCAGGTCGTGCGGGCGGGCGATCTCCTCGGTGACGCGGGCGTCGGTCCACTCGCCGACCATGACCGCCGGGCGCGTGTCCGCAGGGGCCAGGTGGGGGATGCCGTCGTCGTCGGTGACGACGCGGGCGGCCAGGACCGGGTGCTGTTCGGCCACCGCGGCGCACGCCGCGACGAGGGCCCGACGGTCGAGTTCGGCGGCGAACCGTACGCCCAACGCCATGTGGTAGGCCGTGCCGGCGACGCCGGCCTGCTCGGTGAACCAGACGGCGTGCTGCGCGGAGGTCGCCTCGGCGGTACCCACATGTGCTCCTATGGTCGTGCTGGTGGTCAGTTGTCGAAGAGGTGGGTGAGCTGCCGCTTGAGCACCTTGCCGCCCTCGTTGCGGGGCAGCCGGTCCAGCAGCAGGAGTCGGGCGGGCAGCTGGTAGTCGGCCAGCCGGTCGGCGAGGAAACCGCGCAGCACCGGCAGGGACAGCCCGTCCGGGCCGGCCGGGGGGCGGGGCACGACGGCGGCGGCCACGACCGAACCGAGCACCGGGTGCGGGACGCCGACGACGGCCGCCTCGGCGACCAGGGGATGCTCGTGCAGGGCGGCCTCGACCTCGATGGTGGAGACCTTGAACGCGCCGGTCTTGACGACGTCCTGGTGCCGGTCGGTGAGGTACAGGTAGCCGTCGGCGTCCATCCGGCCGACGTCGCCCATCCTGACCCACCCGTCGCGGAAGGTGGCCCGGTTGGCCGCCTCGTCGCGGTAGTACGCGCGGGGGTGGGGGGCGCGCAGCCACACGTCGCCGGTGGCCCCGGCCGGCAGCGGGTTCCCGTCGGCGTCGGCGACCATCAACTGCCCACCCACCGGCCGCCCGACCGCGTCCCGACGGGACGGGTCGTAGATCATCGTGGTCTGGGCCGGGGCCGCCTCCGTCGACGTGTAGTAGTTGACGATCGTGGCCTGCGGGAACGCCTCGGCCAGCCGGGCCGCGACCGCCGGGGCGAGCGGGGCGGCGGTGGAGCCGATGAGCTGCACGGCGCCGGTGTCCCGCCCGCGCAGCGCCCCGGAGTCGAGCAGCTCGACGGCGATCGACGGGACGACGAAGACGGTCCCGGTGCCGGCGGTCTCGATCAGCCGGGCGAACCGGGCCGGGGTGAACCGGGGCAGGGTGAACGCGGCGGCCTTCGCGGTGAGCGCGTTGGCCAGCATGGTCTGCCCGGCGTTGGTGCCGATGGCGAACGCGTGCAGGAACCGCCGCGAGTGGGCCAGCGCCAGCCGGCGCGGGTGGGTCGGCGCGCCCACGGTGAGGTTGGCGTGGCTGGCGGCCACTCCCTTCGGGCGGCCCGTGGTGCCCGAGGTGTAGAGGATCTGGGCGAGGTCGCCCGGGCGGGGGCCGGCGGGGTCGAGGCCGGTTCCGGGACCGGCGAGCAGGTCACCCACCGTCCAGGTCGACACGCCGGGCGGTACCGGCGGGGCGGGGGTGTCGTCGCCGTGCAGGACGGCGGTGGCCGCGCAGTGGGTCAGCGCGTACCCGAGTTGCCCGGCGGCGAGCCGGTCGGACAGCGGCACGGCGACGCCGCCGGCCCGCAGCACCCCGCAGTACGCCACGGCGAACCGGGTCCAGTCGCGGGCGCCGAACAGCAGGCCGACCCGGTCGCCGCGGGACAGGCCCCGGTGCCGCAGCGCGGCGGCCACGGTGGTCGCGCCGGCGGACCACTGGGCGAAGGTCAGCGTCGCCACGCCGTGCACCTCGACCGCGACCTGGTCGGGGTGCAGGCTGGTGCGCCAGTCGAGCAGCTCGGGCACGGTACGGAGGGTGGCCCGGCCGGTGGTCGTCGCGGTCATCTCAGGCGGCCTTCCGTCCGGTCGTGGCGGCGGGTTCCCGGCGCTCCCGGACACCGGCGACCCGGGCGCGGCGCTCCTCGATGCCGACCAGGTCGTCCGGCGGCGCGTCGGGCACCTCGTCGTCGAACCGGGCGAGGGTCGGCGTGAGCAGCGACACCAGCGCCGTCGCCGCGATGCACACCCCGAACAGCACGTACAGCAGGCCGTGGCCGCGGCCCGGACCGACGCCGATCACCGCGCCGACCGTGGCGGCGAGCGCGCCGTCGGGCAGCAGCATCGGCTCGGCGACCCGGGCGGCGAACGGGGCGACGACGCCCCAGCCCAGCGGCAGGGTGGACTGCGCGACCATCTGGTTGAGCGCGAAGACCCGGCCGTGGACGCGCGCCGGCACCTTGGTCTGGATGATCGTGTGGTAGACGCCGTTGACGATGCCGAGGGCCAGGTAGATGCCGAACGCGCCCGCGCCGATGAGCAGCAGGTTCGGTCGCAGCCCGGTCAGCACGGCGGCCACCGCGATGCCGCAGGTGCCCAGCAGCACCGCCCGCATCCGGCGTCGGCGGGGGCCGCCCCAGATCAGCATCACCAGGCCGCCGACGGCCGCGCCGACCCCACCGGCGAGCGCGACCCGGGCCACCTCGTCCAGGCCGGCGAAGCCGAGCACGAGCGGGGAGAGCAGGAAAAGCACCGGGAACAGGAAGAAGTTCAGCGCCGCGAAGAACGCCAGCATGGCGCGGAACTCCCGGCGGCGCAGCGAGTACCGGAAGCCGGCGACGATCTCGGCGCCGATGCCCTCGCGCCGTTGCAGCGCCAGGGTACGCGGGAACCGCACGACCGCCAGGACACCGATCGCGAACAGGTACGACGCCACGTCGATGAGCAGGATGCCCCGCAGCCCGACGGCCTGCAGCAGGGCCACGGCGAGCAGCGGCACGGTGAACTGGGTAAGGCCGACGGCGGTCTGGGTGAGGCCGTTGGCGTGGCCGAGGTAGCGCTTGGGCACCAGCTGCGGCAGCGCCGAGACGAACGCGAGGCGCTGGAACGCCAGCGCCACCGACAGCCATGCCGTCAGCGGATAGAAGTGCCACACCTCGGCCCGGTCGACCAGCACGAGCCCGGCCAGCACCGCGTTCGCGCCCCCGGCGGCGACGTTGGCCAGCAGCAGGACGCGTCGCCGGCTGGTCCGGTCGACCAGTGCCCCGGCCAGCGGGGCGACGAGCAGGCCGGGCAGCAGGCCCAGCACGGCGAAGAGGGCGAACCGGGCGAGCGACCCGGTCTCGGTGTAGATCCACAGCGGGACCGCGAAGGTGGTCAGCGCGGTGCCCAGGCCGGAGACGATCTGGCCGGCGGCGACCAGGCCGAAGCGGCGCATGCTGGGCGGCGGCGCGGCGTCCGCCGGGGTGTCGGCGCCCGGTGGTGGGGGGCCGGCGGGCCGGTGGGAGACGGCGGCGAGCTGCCAGGCGGGCCGAGCGGCGTCCGGTTCGGCCGGCGCGGGTGGCGGCCCGTCGAGGCGCCGGTGCACGTCGGTGACGATCTCCGCCAGCTCGGTTGCCCGGTACTTGAGGAAGTAGTGCCCGCCCTCGTCGACCACCACCAGCGCGGTGCGGTCGGTGAGGAGGTGCCACTCCCGGTACCGCTCCTCGTGGTAGTCGGTGCTGCGGTCGCGTTCGCCGACCACCGAGATGACGGGCGCGCGCAGCGGGGTGACCCGCTGGCGCATCACGTCGGTGAAGTAGTCCTCGGAGACCTCGGCGTCGTGGCGCATCGCCCGGATCAGGAACCGGACCTCGTCGGGCGCGAGCGACCCGACGGCGGTGCCCTGCGCCTGCAGCCAGGTGCGGTAGATCCGGTCGCTGCGCAGGCGTTCGGCCAGCCGCAGCCGCAGCAGCGGACCGAGCGGCCCGCCGGCCGGCCGGGCGAACGGGAAGACCGCGCCGAGGTACACCGCCAGCAGGTCCCGGCCGGCGGCCTCCAGCCGGCGGGCGACCTCCACGGCCAGCGCGCCGCCGGGGCCGCAGTGTCCGTAGAGGATCAGTGGGCCCTCCACCCGGGCCAGGATCTCCGCGACGACGTCGGCGGCGACGTCGGCGACGGGCGCGGGCTCGTCGGCGAGGCCGATGTCGTGCCCGGGCACGGCCACCGACAGCAGCCGGTACCCGGCCGGCAGCGCGTCGGCCAGCGGTTGGTACACCACGGCGCTGCCGCCGCCGTACGGGACGCAGACCAGGGTGGCGACCCGGTCGGCGGACGGCACCGGCGGGGTCAGTTCGTGCAGCAGCCCGGCGGGGCCGGCGCCGGCCCCGGCGACGAGGGCGGCCAGCTCGCGTACAGTGCGGTGGCGGAAGAGGTCCATCACGCTGACCGCCGGCGCTTCGCCCACGACGACGGGCAGCTCCCGGCGCAGCCGGGCCACCACCTGGGTGGCCAGCAGCGAGTGCCCGCCCAGGTCGAAGAAGTCGTCGGTGGCGCCGACCTCGGCCACCCCCAGCACGGCCCGCCAGATGCCGGCCACCAGCGTCTCCACCGGCCCGACCGGCGTCACCCGCTCGCCGTCCGGCGGCGCGTCGGTCGGCTCGGGCAGGGCCCGCCGGTCGACCTTGCCGTGCTCCTGCAGCGGCAGCCGGTCCAGGACCGTCCAGCGGGTCGGCACCATGTGCTCGGGCAGCCGGTCGGCGAGACGGCGGCGCAGACGCGCGGGGTCCGGCCCGTCCGTGCCGGGCGTCGGCTCCAGATAGGCCACCAGCCGGTCGTCGCGCAGCAGCACCGCTGCCTGCCGTACGCCGGGGCAGTTCCGCAGGGTGGCTTCGATCTCCCCCAGCTCGACCCGGTAGCCGCGGATCTTCACCTGGTGGTCGCGGCGGCCGAGAAAGACCAGTTGCCCGTCGGCGTTCCAGCGGCCCAGGTCGCCGGTGCGGTAGAGGCGGGCGCCCGGGGGTCCGTACGGGTCGGGCACGAACCGCTCGGCGGTGAGGCCGGGTCGGTTCAGGTAGCCGCGCGCGAGCCGGTCGCCGCCGAGGTACAGCTCGCCGGCCACCCCGACCGGCACCGGGCGCATCCGCTCGTCGAGCACGTACACGCGGGCGTGCGGCAGGGGCCGACCGATCGGCACGGGGCCGGTGCGCGGGCTGTCGGCTTCCACCTCGTAGGTGGCCACGCCGACGGTGGCCTCGGTGGGGCCGTAGTGGTTGAAGACCCGGGCCGGGCCGGCGTCGGCGAGCGGGCCGACGCGCTCCAGGTCGGACGCCTCGCCGCCGAGGATCAGCGCGCGGGCGGGCAGCAGCTCGGCCGGCTCGGCGTCGGCGGTGAGCGCCGCCAGGTGCGACGGGGTGATCTTGAGGTAGTCGATGTGCCCGTCGCGCAGCCGCTCGGCCAGTTCGGCGCCGGTGCCGCGGCGGGGCAGCAGGTGCACCGCGCCGCCGGTGGCCAGCGCCAGGTAGAAGAGGGTGACGCTGAAGTCGAACGACATCGACTGGAGCAGCCCGTACCGGGCGGCCGGGACGACCGCGAACCGGTCGGCCACCCCGTCGAGGTAGCGCAGCGCCTGCCGGTGCCCCACGGCGACGCCCTTCGGCGTGCCTGTGGAGCCGGAGGTGTAGATGACGTACGCGAGGTTTCCGCCGGTCGCCCCGGTCTCCGGTGCGCTGTCGGGCGCGGCGGCGGCCTCGACGGCGATCTCGTCGAGGCAGGCGGCCGGGGCGTCGGCGGGCAGCAGGTCCCGCAGGTCCGCGCTGGTGAGCACCACCGTCGGGCGGGCGTCGGCGAGCATCAGGGCCAGCCGGGCGGCGGGCTGTTCCGGGTCCAGCGGCAGGTACGCGCCGCCGGCGCGGAGCACCCCGAGCAGCGTCGCGGCCAGGTCGACGGACTGCTCCAGCAGGACCCCGACCAGCCGCTCCGGGCCGACACCGCGGGCGCGCAGCACGTGCGCCAGCCGGTTCGCCCGTCGGTCCAGCTCCCGGTAGGTGAGCGTGTCCGGCCCGCAGACCACGGCCGGCGCGTCGGGCGTGGCGGTGACGAAGGGGGTGACGAGGTCGGCCAGGGTGTCCGCCGGGCCGGTGACGCCGTCGCCGGCGGCCGGGTGGTCGGCGCGGTGGTCATGGCGTGCCCGGTCCGCGCCGGCGTCGCCACGCTCGGGTCGGGCGAGGGCGAGCACCCGGTCCCGCTCGGCGGGACCGATCAGGTCCAGGTCGACGACGGGCAGGTCCGGGCGGGCGACCGCGGCGCGCAACAGCGTCTCGAAGCTGCCGGCCAGCCGGCGTACGGTGGCGGTGTCGAACAGGTCGGTGTTGTGGACGACCATGCAGCGCAGGCCGTCGGCGGTCTCGCCCACGTAGAGCGAGAGGTCGAAGCGGGCGGTGGCGGCGTCGGTGCCGACGCCCTCGGCGTGCAGGCCGGCGGGCCAGCGGTCGCCGCCGTGGGCGTAGTTCTGGAGGGTGAACAACACCTGGAACACCGGGGCGCGGCTGACGTCGCGGGCGACGTTGAGCTCCTTGACCAGCCGTTCGAACGGGATCTCCTGGTGGGCCAGGGCCCGGACCACGGTGGTGCGGGTGCGCCGCAGCAGGGCCGCGAAGCTGGGCTCGGCGGCCGGGGCGTCGGCGGTCGCGGCGACCGGGGAGAGGTCGGCGCGCAGGGCGAGGGTGTTGACGAAGAGACCGACGAGGTTCTCCAGCTCCGGCACCACCCGGCCGGCGACCGGGGTGCCGACGGCGAAGTCCCGCTGGCCGCTGTACCGGAACAGCGCGGCCTGCAGACCGGTGAGCAGGGTCATGTAGAGGGTGGCCCGGTGGGCGCGGCTGAGCCGGCGCAGGCCGTCGGTGAGGTCGGCGTCGAGGGCGAAGCGGTACGTGGCGCCGGCGTACGACTGCACGGCCGGCCGGGGCCGGTCGGTGGGCAGCTCCAGCGCAGGCACCCCGGCCAGCGCGCGGGTCCAGTACGCGAAGCCGTCGCCGGTGGCCGGCCCGTCGAGCCGGTCCCGCTGCCAGGCGGCGTAGTCGACGTAGTCGACGGCCGGGGCCGGGGGTGGGACGCCACCGTCGCGCAGCGCGGCGTAGGTGGCGGCGAGCTCGCCGAGGAGCAGGTCCAGTGACCAGCCGTCGCTGACGATGTGGTGCATCGCGAGGTGCACGAGGTGCTCCTCGTCGCCGAGCCGGACGACGAGGGCCCGCAGCAGCGGGGCGTGGCCGAGATCGAAGGGGGTGGCGACGGAGGCGGCCACCAGCGCGCGGGCGGCGGCCTCCGACGGTGCGGCGGTGACGGTCACCGGCACCCGCACCTGCGGGAGCACGTGCACGACGGGCTCGCCGTCGGCGTTCTCGACGAACCGCATGCGCAGGCTGTCGTGCCGGCCGGCGGTGGCGTCGAGGGCGGCGCGCAGGAGGTCGACGTCCAGCGGCCCGCGCAGCCGGGTGGTCGAGTGGACGACGTACGCGGCGGTGCCGGGGGTGAGCTGTTCGGTGAACCAGATCCGCTCCTGGCCGAACGACAGGCGGGGGTCGGCGGGGGGACGGGTGGCGGCCGGCGCGAGGGCAGGGCTCCGCGACGGTACGTCAACGTTGGTCACGGGTACCCTCTGCTGCGGTGACGGACGGGAGCCAGTAGTTTGCACGCCGCAACCAACCGGGTGGATCGGCTGATCGGTCCACGGTGGACACCATGATCGAGCGATCCGGAGGCTGATCGGTCCACGATGGACAAGATGATCGAGCGATCCGGAACCGGACGGGACCGTCGTACGGTCGGGAATGCGATTCACCGACATGGTCGTGCCCGCCGAGTGGGCGTCGGATGCCCTCGTGCACGTCGAGTTCGCCGGCGCCGGGGCCGGAACGGCGCCGCTGACCTGGGCCCAGCAGGTGCTGTGGCGGGCGCTCACCCGGTTCGGATCCAACCACCGCTTCCTCAACCTGCGGCGCACAGTGGCGGTGTCCGCGCGGGCCGGCGCGGACGTGGCCGCCGCGGCCCGCGCGGTCGGTGAGCTGGTCGGCCGGCACTCCGCGCTGCGCACCCGGCTGCGGGTGAGCGACGGCGAGCCGCGCCAGGAGACGGCGGCGGCCGGGGTGCTGCCGCTGCTGGTGTGCGCCGGCGCCGACGACGGGTCCGGGGCCGCCCGGGAGGCCGCCGGCCGCCTCGGCGACGTCGCGTTCGACCACGCCGAGGAGTGGCCGCTGCGGGTCGCGCTGGTCACGGTCGACGACCGGGTACGGCAGATCGTGGTGGTGTTCAGCCACACCACCGTGGACGCGCACGCCGCCGAGGTGGTGCTGCGCGACCTGCGGCTGATCCTGCTCCGGGGCCCCCTGCCCACGCCGCCCGGCCCCCAGTCGGCGGAGGTGGCCCGCCACCAGCACGGGGCCGACCGGCGCCGCTCGGAGCGGGCCGTGGCGTACTGGCTGTGGCAGTTCCAGCGCCTGCCCCGCCGGCCGCTGACCCCGACCGGGCCGGGGCTCGATCCTCCGCTGCGCCGGGGCGTGCTGGTCTCCTCCGCCATCGACACCGCCGCCCGGCTGATCGCCGCCCGACAGCGGGTCAGCGTGTCGGCGGTGCTGCTGGCCGGGTACGCGGCGATGGCCGCCCGCGATTCGGGACGCGAGCTGTGCGGCCTGTTCCCGATGGCCCACAACCGGTTCCGCGTCGAGTACGCCGACGCGGTGGCCAACCTCGGCCAGATCGGCTTCTGCGTGGTGGACCTGACCGGGCGTCCCGACTTCGGCGAGCTGGTGTCCCGGGTCTGGGCCGCGTCCCTGGACGGCCTGCGGCACGCCTACTACGCACCGCCCGCCCTGCGCCACGCCTTCGAGGCCCAGGGCGTCGACCTCGACTCGGCGTTCCAGCCGTACCACTACTTCAACGACGTCCGGCTGGCCACCAGCGGTGCCGAGCCGGCGCCCCGGGTGACCCCCGGCGAGCTACGGGCGGCCATGGAGCGCAGCACCTTCTCCTGGACCGCCGGCCTCCAGCAGGCGGCCTGGCACCTGCTGGCCCACGTGGTCGACGAGCCGGCCGGGGTCGGCGTCACGCTCACCGCCGACACCCGCCACCTTCCGACGGACGCCGTCGAGCCGTTCCTGCGCGGGCTGGAGGAACTGCTGGTCGAGGCGGCCTTCGCGGCGGTGCCGTGGCCGTGGTCGGCCGCCCGCGCCGGGCTCCCGGCCGCCGCCGGGCCGGTCGCCCCCGGCGGCGGCGTTGACGACGACGTCGTGGCCGGGCACCGCGTGCCGGACCGCGGCGGCGACGTCACGGGCACCGAGCAGGTGGCGTACGCGTCATTCCAGGGCGGACGCGCCGCGAGTGCGCCGCTGACCTGGGGGCAACGCGCGATGTGGCGCACCGTCGAGGAGTTCGACTCCCCCGCCGTCTACCGGGTGCTGGCCCTCCCCCGCACCCTGACGGTCCCCGCACGGGCCGACGTCACCGTGCCCCGGGCGCTGGACGCCGTCGGCGCGCTGGTCGCCCGGCACGAGTCCCTGCGTACCCGGTTCCGCCTCCGGGACCGCGAGCTGCACCAGGAGGCGGCGGCGACGGGCCGGCTGCCGGTCCTCGTCCACGCCGTGGCCCGACCGGCCGACGACCCGAACGGCCGGCGTGCCGCGGCCGCCCTGACCGCCCGGCTGCGCGAGCCGCGCTTCGACCACGTCGCCGAGTGGCCGCTGCGCGTCGCGCTGGTCACGGTCGACGACCGGGTACGACAGATCGTCGCGGTGTTCAGCCACTCCGTCGTGGACCTGCACGCCGCCGACACCGTGCTGCGTGACCTGCGGACGCTCCTGCTGCGCGGCGCGCCGGACACGCCGCCCGGTCTTCAGTCGCTGGACCTCGCCGAGCGGGAGCGCCGCGTCGGGACAGGGCGCTCGCTGCGGGCCGTGGCGTACTGGGTCCGGCAGTTGGACGGCCTCACCGGGAGCCTGTCCGACCCCGACCCGACCGCGGCGGAGTCCCGTCACCTGCGCGGTTCGCTGGTGTCCCCGGCGCTGCACCACGCGACCGGGCTGGTGGCGGCCCGCCACCGGGTCAGCACCTCCGACGCCCTGCTGGCGGCGACCGCCGCCGTGCTGGACGCGGGCAGCGGGCGGGGCGCCTGCGGAATCGTCGTCATGGCCAACAACCGCTTCCAGCCCGACCACGACCGCGCCGTCGGCACCCTGAACCAGATCGGGTTCTGCCGGGTGGATCTGGCCGACCGGCCCGGCTTCGCCGAGCTGCTGTCCCGTACGCGACGCTCGGCCCTGGACGCCTACCGGCACGCCTACTACGACCCGGCGGCGTGGGAGCAGGCGGTCACCGAGCTGGGCCACGACCACCGGACCTTCCTGGCCCCGTTCTGCTACCTCAACGACGCCCGCCTGTCGCGCCCCGCCCGACCCTCGACGGCCGGCCCGGACGAGGCCGACGTGCGGGCCATGCTGGCCCGAAGCACCGTCCGGTGGCTGCCGGACCTGGCGCAGTTCCCCTGGCGCTGCCGCCTCCAGGTGCGCGACGCGCCCGGCGCGGTCGAGCTGATCGTCACCGCCGACACCCGGTACCTCCCGCCCCTGCGGGCCGAGGGGTTGCTGCGCGGCGTCGAGGCGCTGCTGGTCGAGGCGGCCTTCGACGACACGACGCGCAGCGCGGCTGCTCGTTGAACGACGGCACGACCACAGCCCGACCGGTGGGCTGAGGCCACTCAGCCCACCGGTCACGCCGACGGCCACGGACGAGCCACCCGGCCTCGGTCACCGACGCCCGACGCTCGACAGTTCGGCGGCGACGTCGGCGGTCGCGACGCGCCGGCGGACCCGGGCCGGCGGGGCGGGCAGGGCACGCCGGTCGACCTTGCCGTTCGCGGTCGCGGGCAGCTCCGGCAGGACCACGTACCGCAGGGGCACCATGTAGTCGGGCAACTGCTGCGCCATGAAGGCGCGCAGCGCGCGTTCGGCCACCCGCTGCGGGTCGGCGTCGCGTTCGGTCACCACGTACGCCACGAGGGTCGCCGCGGCGCCCAGGTCGTCGCGCAACAGCACGACGCTGTTGGCGACGAGCGCGTGCCGGTTGAGCACCGACTCGATCTCGCCGAGTTCCACCCGCTGCCCGCGGACCTTCACCTGGGTGTCGATGCGCCCGCCGTAGTGGAGATGCCCGCCCGGCGACCACCAGGCCAGGTCGCCGGTGCGGTACACCCGTTGCGGCCGGCCGGCGACATCCGTCTCGACGAACCGCTCCGCGGTCAGGTCGGGCCGCCCGGCGTACCCCCGGGCCAGGCAGTCCCCGCCGAGGACCAGTTCCCCGGGCAGGCCCAGCGGGGCGAGCGCGCCGCGCTCGTCGAGGACGTACGCGGCGACGTTCGTGATCGGCCGGCCGATGGGGACGGTGTCGTCCGGTTCGGGCCGGCGGCACGGCCAGGCGGTGACGTCGATGGCGGCCTCGGTGGGCCCGTACAGGTTGTGCACCTCGACCTGCGGCAGGACGGCGGTGAGCTTGTTGACCAGCTTCGGCGGCAACGCCTCCCCGCTGCAGACGACCCGGCGCAGCCCGGTGCAGCGGCCCAGGCCGGCCTCCTCGACGAAGAGGGCGAGCATGGAGGGCACGAAGTGCACCGTGGTCACCGACTCGCGGGCGATGACGTCGACCATCTCCTGCGGGTCGCGGTGCGCCTGCGCCTCGGCCGTGACCAGTGTCGCGCCGGTCATGAACGCCCACAACAGCTCCCACACCGACACGTCGAAGGTGTGCGGCGTCTTCTGCAGCACCACGTCGCCGGGGCCGATGCGGTACTCGTCCTGCATCCACACCAGCCGGTTGGCCAGCGACAGGTGCGTCATCTGCACGCCCTTGGGCGCCCCGGTCGAGCCGGAGGTGAAGATGACGTACGACAGCCCTTGCACCACCTCCGCCGGGGCCCGGTAGCCGCGCCAGTCGACCGGCGCGGCGGGCAGGTCACCGCCCGTCAGCGGCCGTACGGGCACGGACGGCTGGCCGCCGGAGCCCAGCGCGGCCCGCCCCGCGTCGTCGGCCAGCACCAGCGCGGCGTCGGCCGCGCTGAGCATGAGGTCCAGCCGGGCGCGGGGGTGGGACGGATCCAGCGGCAGGTACGCCCCGCCGGCCAGCAGGACGCCGAGCACCGCGACCACCATCTCGGGGCTCCGCTCGGTGCACAGCCCGACGACCGACCCGGGTCCCACGCCCTCGGCGCGCAGCCGCCCGGCCAGCGTCGCCGCCTCGTCCAGGAACTCGCGGTAGGTGCGGTCCCGTCCGCCGCCGCGCAGCGCGACGGCGTCCGGGGTGAGCGCCGCCTGGCAGCAGATCGTCTCGTGCACCGGCGTACGTGGCGCGGGGACCGGCGCGGGGTTGAAGCCGAGCAGCGTCGCGCGCTCCGCCGGGCCGACCAGCGGGGCGTCCCGGACCGGCCGGTCCGGATGGGCGGCGAGCCAGGCGTGCAGGGTGTCCAGGCGCTCCTGCAGGTACGCGGGATCGCCATGGTGCCGGGTGAACCTGACCGGCACCCCGGCCAGAACCGCCGACGCCCCGGGCCCACCCGTCATGGGCTCGGCCAGCACGACGTCCGCGGACGGCGGCTCCGGCTGCCGGCCGGGCGTCTGCGCGCGTACCTGGGTCAGGGTGCTGTCCGGGGAGACGCGCACCAGGACGTCGCCGCGCGGGCCGTGCACGGCGACCGACGTCGCGGCCGAGAGGCGGTGGCAGAGCACGGCGGCCACCGCCGCGACCAGGTCCAGATCGTCGTGGCCGCTCATGCCGTCACCAGCCCGGCCAGCGTGCGCGGCGTGGGGTCGGCGGAGAACGCCTCGACCGGGACACGCACCCCGAACCTGCGCTGCACCTGGGTGATCATGCGGATGAACAGCAGCGATTCACCACCCAGCACGAAGAAGTTCGCGTCCGGGTCGATGTCGGGGGTGCCGAGCATCCGGCCCCACAGCTCCATGATCTCGTCCACCACCTCGGTCTCTCCGGCGCCGACGGCGGGCTGCTCCGGTTCCGCGATGTCGGTGGCCGGCGCCGCCGGTACGGGGTCGAGCCAGTGCCGGGTGCGGGCGAACGGGTACGTGGGCAGCGCGACCCGCCGTGCGCTGCTCTCACCCCGCACCGCGGTCCAGTCCACGGCCGCTCCGGCGGCCCACAGCCCGCCGAGTCCGGCGAGCACGTCACCGGCGTCGACCTGCGCCCTCGGCCGGGGTTGCAGCGCGAACGTGGGCACCCGCCCCCGGTCCTGCGTCCACCGCCCCGGCCGCGCAGAGCCCGAGCCCGCCGTCGTCTGCCGGGCCATGCCGGTCAGGGCGGTGCCCGGCCCGACCTCGACCAGGACCGGGTCGGGCAGGTCCAGCGCGGTCAGCAGCGCGTCGTGGTAGCGCACCGGGCTGCGCAACTGCGCGGCCCAGTAGCCCTCGGCACGGGGCAGCCCCCTGCCGAGCAGTACGCCGTCGATGCTGCTGACGACCGGTACGGTGCGGGGTCGCTGGGCGATGCGGTCCGCCTCGGCGCCGAGCAGTCGTGCCGCGTCGGCCATCATCCGCGAGTGGAAGGCGCGCTGCGCGGGCATCGCCCGGCAGTGCACCTCGGCCGTGGCCAGGCGCTCCCGCAACTCGGCGAGCTGCGCCACCGGCCCGGCCAGCACGGTGAACTCGGGGGTGTTGTACGCGGCCACGTCGAGACCGTCCAGGCCCGCCAGGTGCTCCTCGACGGTGGACGGCGGCGCGAGCACGGCCAGCATGCCGCCCTCGGGCGCGTCCTGCATCAGCCTGCCGCGGGTCGCGACCAGGCGCAGCATGTCGTCGGCGGCCATCTCGCCGGCCAGCGCCGCGGCGGCGAACTCGCCGATCGAGTGGCCGATCAACGCCGCCGGGCGGACGCCCCACGACACCAGCAGTCTGCCGAGGGCGAGTTCGTGCAGCGCCAGCGCGGGCTGGGTGACGTCGGTGCGGTGCACGATCCCGTGCGGGTCGTCGTCGACCAGCACGTCGCGCAGGTCCAGCCCCAGGACCGGGGCCAGCAGCGCCGCCCCGTGGTCGAGGTCGGCGCGGAAGGACGGGTAGCGGTCGTAGAGGCCCCGCGACATGGCGGGGAACTCGGCGCCCTGACCCGGGAACAGGAACACCACGCTGGGCCGGCGCGCCGCCTCGCGGACCGACGCCTTGGGCAGCCGGGTCAGCGCCGCGGGGACGTCCCGCGCGGCGACCGCGAGCCGGTGCGGGAAGTGCCTGCGGTACGTCTGCGACGTCAGCGCGACATCGCCGACGGCCAGGTCGGGGCGTTGCCGCAGGTGCTCGCCGAGCTGCTCGGCGGCCTCGCGGACCGCCTCCGGGCTGCGCCCGGACAGCACGATCAGCTCGGTGCGACCGTCGAGCACGGCGGGACCGGGCGCGACCGATCCGTCGGCCTCCTCCAGCACCACGTGGGCGTTGGTGCCGCCGAGGCCGAAGGAGCTGACCGCCGCCCGGCGCGGGCCGCCGGCGGAGTCCCACTGCCGGGCCACGCTGTCCACCGTGAACGGGGTCGACCCGTCGAGCAGTTCGGGACGGGCCTGCTTGAGGCCGGCCAGCGGCGGGATCTGCCGGAAGTGCAGCGCCAGCGCGGCCTTGATGAGCCCGGTGACGCCGGCGGCCGCGTCGAGGTGGCCGACGTTGGCCTTGACCGAGCCGATCGAGCACGGCTGCTCGCCGCGCCGGAACACCTCGGTCAGCGCCGCCAGCTCGATCGCGTCGCCGACCTCGGTGGCCGTGCCGTGCGCCTCGAGGTAGCCGACGGTCACGGGATCGACGCCGGCGGCGGCGTACGCGCGCGTCAGCACGTCGATCTGTCCGGCGATGCCGGGCGCGGTGTAGCCGACCTTCATGCCGCCGTCGTTGTTCACCGCCGAGCCCTTGATCAGGGCGTACACGGTGTCTCCGTCGCGGCGGGCGTCCTCGGCGCGTTTGAGCGCCACCATGGCGACGCCGTTGCCGGGGACGGTCCCGGCGGCCGTGGCGTCGAAGGGCCGGCACGTGCCGTCGGGCGACATGATGCCCTTCGTCTCGTAGAGGTAGCCGGCCTGCTGCGGCACGGCCACGCAGGCGCCGCCGGCGAGCGCGACGTCCGAGTCGCCGGTGCGCAGGCTCTGGCACGCCAGGTGCACCGCCACCAGCGACGTCGAGCAGGCGGTCTGCACGGTGATCGCGGGGCCGCCCAGGTCCAGCCGGTACGCGATCTTCGCGGCCAGGTGGTCCTTCTCGTTGCCCAGCACCACCGACAGCAGCCCCTGGGTCTCGACCAGGCCGGGCTGCGCGAACACGTGGTGCAGCGCGTAGTAGTTGAACCCGGCCCCGGCGAACACGCCGACCCGGCCGAAGGGCTCGCGGGTGGCCAGGCCGGCGGACTCCAGCGTGGCCCACGCCGTCTGCATCAGCAGCCGGTGCTGCGGATCCATGGTCTCGGCCTCCCTCGGCGTGATGCCGAAGAAGGCGGCGTCGAACAGGTCCGGGTCGGCCAGCACGCCACGCGCCGGCACGTACGCCGGGTCGTCGAGCCGGTCGGCGGGCACGCCCGCGGCCAGCAGTTCGCCGCGGGTCAGCTCGCTGATCGTGATCTTCCCGGCGGCCACGTTGGACCAGTACTCCCAGACGTCGGCGGCACCGGGGAACCGGCCCGCCATGCCTACGATCGCGATGTCGCCGTTCATCAGGATGCGCCTGCTCCTTCGGTCTGTGCGTGCAGATGCCGGGCCAGCGTCTGGACGGTCGGGAAGCGGTAGAGGTCGGTCAGCGCGACGGCCCGGCCGGCCAGCCGCTCCTGGAGCAGCCGGCGCACGATGGCGAGCCGCAGCGACTCCCCGCCGACGTCGAAGAACGCCTCGTCGACGTCGAAGTCGTCGGTGCCCAGCGCCTCCACCCAGGCCCCCGTCACCAGCTCCTCGAACTCGGCGAGCGACGCGGAACGCTGGGCCGGAACCCGCGCCGGCTGTCCGGCCGTCGCGGCGGCGGTCGCCTCGTCGCTCGCCGTCGCAGCGGCGGGCAACGCGGCAACGGCGGGTGTCGCGGCAACGGCGGGCTGCGGCACCGCGGCCAGCGCGCCCAGGGCACGGAGGTCGACCTTGCCGTTGCGGTCGAGCGGGAACTCGGCCACGGTCACCCACTGCTGCGGCCGGGCGTAGGGGGCCAGCTCGGCCTCCACCGCGCGGCGCACGTCGGCCACGACAAGGCCCTCGGGCGCGGGCTTCAACGCGGCGCACAGGCGTACGCCCGACCCCGTCACCGGGTCGCCGGTGGTGAACACCACCGCGTCCTGCACCCCGGGCCGCGCGCGCAGCCGGCGCTCGACGTCGACCAGCTCCACCCGGTGCCCGGCGATCTTCACCTGGCGGTCGTTGCGGCCCAGGAAGCGCAGCTGCCCGTCCGCGCCCCAGCGCACCAGGTCCCCGGTGCGGTACAGGCGCACCCCCAGGCCCGCGTGCCGGACGAACGACGCGTCGGTGCGCACGGGGTCGTTGAGGTAGCCGTCGGCGAGCCCGCCGCCCGCCGCCCACAGTTCGCCGATCGCGCCCGGCGGCACGAGGCGCCCCGACGGGTCGACGACGTACAGGTCGGTGCCTTGCACCGCCGCACCGATCGGCAGCGGGTCGGGCGTCGCGTCGGCGTGCTCGACCGAGTACGTCGTGGTGAACGTGGTGTTCTCGGTGGGGCCGTAGCCGTTGGTGAGCCGCAGCTCCGGGCAGGCCCGCAGCACCCGGCGCACGTGCGCCGGGGAGACCACGCCGCCGCCGGTGAACAGCTGCCGCAGCCCGGCGAACGCGTCCGGGCGGTGGTCGGCGACCAGGTGGAACACGCCCGAGGTGAGCCAGGCGTGGGTGATCCCGGCGGTGTGCAGGAACCCGGCCAGGCCGCTCGGCGTCGGTTCGCCGGGCGGGAACACGACCACGGTGTCGCCGTTGGCGAGCGGCACCAGCAGCTCCAGCGTGGACGCGTCGAACGCCAGCGGGGACAGCCGCATCATCCGCATGCCCGCCCGCCGGTCGGCGAACAACCGCGGGTCGTCGGCCAGCCGCAGCACGGCCCGGTGCGGCACGACCACACCCTTGGGCACCCCCGTGGAGCCCGAGGTGAAGGAGACGTACGCGGCCCGCGCCGGGTCGGCCGGCGCCGCCTCGGCCGGGCCGCCGTCGGACCGCGCGAGGTCGGCCGTCGCCGAGCCGGCCCAGCCAGGCGCACCCCCGCGCGCCTCGACCGGGCCCTCTCCCGGCTGCGCCGACCCGCCCAGGCGGGCAAGTGGGCAGTCGGCCGCGCCCGACCACTCCGGGCCGGGCCCGGCCGCGCCGAGGCGGGCCCGCGGCGCGACGGCCGCGGCCAGGTGCGCCCGCCACTCGCCGGTGGCGTGCTGGTCGACCGCGACGTAGTGCGCGCCCAGCCGCAGCACACCCAGCACCGCGACCGCCTCGGCCGCCGAGCGCGGCACCTCCAGGATCACCGCGTCGCCGGCGCGTACGCCGTGCGCGTGCAGCAGCCGCGCCTGCTCGACCGCGTGGTCGTGCAGCTCGCGGTAGGTCAGCGTGAGCCCGGCGTGCGGGTCGACCAGCGCGATCCGTTCGCCCGTGGCCTCCGCGTGCGCCGCGAACCGGCTCCACACGTCGTCGGCGGTGTCGTGCGGCCCGCCCGCGCCCAGCGTCCGCAGCCGGGCGTGCTGCCCCGTCGACAGGGTCGTGACGTCGCGCAGGGCAGCGTCCGGGTCGGCGGCCAGCTCCCGCAGCGCCGCCTGGAACGACTCGGCCAGCTCCCCGGCGTCGGCGGCGGTGAGCGCCGACGTGGCGTACTCCAGGGCGAAGCGGGGTCGTTCGGACCACGACTGGAGGTAGAGCAGCGCGTCGAACACCGCGCCGTGGCAGTGGCCCTCGTGCACCCGCCAGGTGCGCCCGCCCTCGACCAGCTCGTCGGGCACCAGCTCGTGGTGGGCGGCGAAGCCGAGCTGCGCGAGCGGGTTGCGGCCCGGGTCGGTGGTGACGCCGAGCCCGGAGACGACCCGCTCGAACGGCACGTCGGCGTCGGCAGCCGCCTCGGCCATCGCATCGGCCACGCCGCGTACGTGGTCGCGCACGCTGACGTCGTCGGGCGCGGCGCAGCGCACCGGGACGGCCCGGGTGCACAGGCCCACGATGGCGTCCATGCCCGCCTCGAACCGGCCCGCCGCCGGCACCCCGAGCACCAGGTCGGTCAGGCCGGCGCGGCGGGACGCGGCCAGCGCCCACGCCGCCATGGCCACCGACGTCACCGTCACCCGGCAGTGCCGGGCCAGTTCGGTCGCGGCCTGCGCCGCCTCGGCGTCGAGGTGGAAGTGCAGGCGCGCGCCGCGCCCGTCGGCCTCGACGACCGGCGGCAGGTCGGTGGGCAGCGCCACCGTCCACGGCGCGCCGTCCAGCCGGGCCGCGATCCGGGCCAGCGCCTCGTCCACCGCCCCGGCCTTCTCCCGCGCGGCGAGCCGCGAACCGATCCAGTCGGGCGACGGCGCGGGTTCCGCCGGACCGGCGCCGGCGTAGAGCTCGGCGAACTCGCGCCAGAGCACCCCGATGCTCCAGCCGTCGCTGACCGTGTGGTGCACCAGCATGGTGAGCAGGTCCCGCTGCCCGGCACGGGTCAGCACGAAGACGACCGGCGGCTGCTCGAAGGGGCGCAGCAGCTGCGCGGCCGACCGGCCGTAGAGGTCGTGCACGGCGCGTACCGGGTCGTCGCCGGGCAGTGTCTGGTGCAGCAGCCGGGGCTCGTACGGCGCGGGCAGCACGATCCGGGCCTGGCGTGGGTCGCGGACGAACCGGGTGCGCAGCGCCTCGTGGCGGGTCGTCAGCTCGCGCAGCGCCGCGCGGGTCCGGGCCGCGTCGAGCGGCCCGTCCGCCTCGAGGGTGAACATCAGGTGGTACGGCGCGTCCTGGTCGAGCAGGTGCGCGGCCAGCATGGACCGCTGGCCGGGCAGCAGCTCCAGCTCGGTGGGCCGCTGGGCGGCCGGCGGTGGCGCGGTGTCCACGTGGTCCACCGCGCCGGCCAGTGCCTGCGCCAGCGGCAGCGCCGACAGCAGCCGGGCGCTCTCCACGTGCGCGCGCAGTTCCCGCTGGCCGAGCGAGACCAGCGCGATGGCCTGCAGCGAGGTGCCGCCCAGGCCGACGAACGACTCGGTGGCCGCCGCGTCCCGGAGGTGTTCGGGGGTGAGGCCGAGCACCTGCGCGGCGAGCGGCGCCCAGGCGGTGAGGTCGGGGGCGGCCATCAGACGCTCTCCGCCACGGGCCGGTCCAGCGGCACCTGGCCGGCGATGTCGCGCAGGTCGGCGAAGCGGGGGTTCTCCAGCACGTGGCCGAACATCACCGCGAGGTTGAGTTCCTGGCGGATGAGGGTGCTCAGCCGCAGCGCGCTGAGCGAGTGGCCGCCGAGGTCGAAGAAGTCGTCCTCGTCGTCGACGGTGTCGACGCCGAGCACCTCCATCCACAGCTGTTCGAGCTCGGCCACCCAGGTCCGGTCGGTTACGTCGCGCATCAGTGGTGCCTCTCTGAGTCGAGTCGGGTCGCGGGGGCGTCCAGGTAGTGCCGGGTGGCCGCGAAGGGGTAGGTGGGGGCGGGCACGCGGCGCCGGCCGGCGTCGTGCGCGGGGTCCCAGGCGTCGACGACGCCGAGTTGCCACAGCGCGCCGACGGTCGCCAGCAGCCGGGCGTGCCGGTCGGCGGGCAGCGCGGGCTGGTCCGGGCCCAGGTGCGGGGTGACGCTCGTGCCGACCTCGATCCAGAGCACCTGGTCGAGGTCGACGGGCAGCGTCGCCGGCGCGGGCGGTACGGCCGCCTGCGCCCGCCAGTACGCGAGGTCGTCGTACCCGGTCAGCGGCTCGCCGCCGGACGTGTGGACGGGCAGGTCGGGCGGGCCGAACCGGCTGCCGTCGACGTCGGCGCCGCGGATCAGCGCCAGCGCGTCCGCGACGGACATGATCCCGGCCACGACCGCGCAGGCCACCGCGCCGAGACCGACGCCGGCCAGGGCGCGCGGTGCCACGCCCCGGCTGCGCAGCGACCGCGCCAGGCCGACGCAGGCCAGCAGCCGGGTGCAGCGCTCCCGGACGGCCTCGTCGAGGTCGCGCCCGCGCAGCAGCGCCACACCCTCGTCGACGACCTGGCGGTACACCGGGTCGGCGTCGTAGTTGGGCCGGTTGCCGGTCAGCTCGCCGGCCCCGGTGAGGTGCAGCGCCACACCACGTGCCCGCGCCTTGGCCACGACCTGCCGGACCGTCGGCGGCGAGGCGTGCGGTCCGGTCAGGAACGCGGCCCGCCACGGCAGCTCCGCCCGGCCGGTCCGCAGCGTGTACGCGAGGTCGGCCAGTTCCCCGGGCGCGGTCCCGGCCACACACGCGACGGCGCGGTCCAGGCTGTCCTGCGCCGCGGCGGCGGTCTTGGCGGAGACCAGGACCAGCTCGGTGACGTGGCGGCGCGGCCGGGGCCGGGCGGCCGGGGCCTCCTCCAGCACGACGTGGGCGTTGGTGCCGCCGATGCCGAAGGCGCTGACCCCGGCCCGGCGTACGCCGTCGATCGGCGCCCACGGCCGGGCCGCCGTCGGCAGCTCGAACACCGAGCCGTCCAGCCGGACCGCCGGGTTGGGCGTGGCGAGGTGGGCGATCGGCGGGATCACGCGGTGCTTCAGCGCCAGCACCGTCTTGATCAGGCCGATCACCCCGGCGGCGGTGTCCAGGTGCCCGACGACCGACTTGGCCGCGCCGAGCGCGCAGGGCGCCCGGTCGGGCCGGTCGCTGTCGAAGACCTGCCGCAGCGCCGCCACCTCGATCGGGTCGCCGAGCGCGGTGCCGGTGCCGTGGGTCTCGACCAGGCCGATGGTGTCCGGGTCGACGCCGGCCACGCTCAGCGCCGCCGAGATCACGCCGGCCTGGCCGGTGGGGCCGGGCGCGGTGAAGCCCGCCTTGCGGGCGCCGTCGTTGTTGACCGCGCAGCCGCGGATCACCGCGTGCACGGTGTCGCCGTCGCGCAGCGCGTCGGCGAGTCGCTTGAGCACCACCACGCCCGCGCCGTCGCCGGGCACCGTCCCGTCGGCCGCGGCGTCGAAGGCCCGGCACCGGCCGTCGGCGGAGAAGATCCCGCCGGGCTCGTGCAGGTGCCCGCGTCGCGTCGGCGGGGCCACCGTGGCGCCCCCGGCCAGCGCCAGGTCGGCGTCGTACGTCAGCAGGGCCTGCGCCGCCTGGTGCACCGCGACCAGCGACGTCGAGCAGGCGGTCTGCAGCGTCAGCGCCGGGCCCTGCAGGTTCAGTTTGTACGCGATCCGGGTGCTGGCGAAGTCCTTGTCGCTGCCGATG
The DNA here is from genome assembly GCF_055587185.1 of Micromonospora sp. NPDC048040. NCBI lineage: Bacteria > Bacillati > Actinomycetota > Actinomycetes > Micromonosporales > Micromonosporaceae > Micromonospora > Micromonospora sp. NPDC048040. The sequence continues at coordinate 132,956 of NZ_JBVJGT010000011.1, forward strand.
ATCAGCCCCAGGCCGCCGGCCGCCTCGACGGCGCGCTCGTCGGGCCAGACGTTGTCGAGCAGGTAGACGTTCAGGCCGGTGCCGACGTACACCCCGATGCGGTTGCCGTCGGCGGCGACCGGCGGGTGGCCGGCGTGCTCCAGCGCGGCCCAGGCGCACTCCAGCAGGATCCGCTGCTGCGGGTCCATCAGCGTGCTGTCGGACGGTGAGTAGCTGAACAGCCGGTGGTCGAAGCGGTCCGCGTCGCGCAGCACCGCCCGGGCGGGCACGAAGTCGGGCCGCTCCACCAGGTCCTTCGGCACGCCCCAGCCGACGAGCTGCTCGGGGGTGAAAAAGGTGACCGCGTCGATGCCGTTGACGACGTGGTGCCAGAACAGGTCCAGGTCGCGTTCGGCGCCCGGGACGCGGACGGCCATGCCGACCACGGCCACCGCCGCGCTGTCGTCGAACTCAGCCACGGCTGCCTCCCCCGGCCCGGCGGGCGGCGAGCAGGGCGCGGCCCTGGTGGCGCTGCGCCGCGTGCGCGTCGGCGACCACGGGGGCCGCCTGCTGCAGGTGCGCGGCGCAGCCGGCGACCGTGCCGGCGCGGAACAGGTCCGTCACGGAGACCTCCAGGCCCTCCTCGGACAGCCGCTGCTGCAACGCGATCAGCGCGAAGCTGTGCCCGCCCAGGTCGAAGAAGTTGTCGTGCAGCCCGATGTCGCCCCGGTCGAGCACCTCGCCCCAGGCGGCCCGGATCCGTTCCTCCAACCCGGTGCCGGCGGTGTGCTCGCGTCGCGTCGCGGGTGCGGCGGCCGTGCGCGCGGCGCGGCTGTCGGCCAGCAGTCGGGCGGTGTCCACCTTGCCGTGCGCGGTGAGCGGGATCGCCGCGACGGCCAGGATCCGCGACGGCACCATGTACGCCGGCAGGATCGCCCGCACGTGGGCGCGCAGCTCGCGTTCGGCGTCCGGGCCGACCTCGCCGACGACGAAGGCGACCAGGTGGTCGTTCTCGGCCGCGACGGCGCACGAGCGCACCGCCGGGTGGGTCAGGAAGGCGGCCTCGACCTCGGCCAGCTCGACGCGGTAGCCGCGCAGCTGCACCTGGGTGTCGTTGCGGCCGAGGTACACCATGTTCCCGTCGACGCCCCACTTGACGACGTCGCCGGTCTTGTACATGACGCCCCCGCCGTACGGGTCGGGCAGGAAGCGCGCCTCGGTCAGCTCCGGGTTGTCCACGTAGCCGTGCGCGACGAGCACGCCGCCGCAGTACAGCTCGCCGGGCACGTTGAGGCCGGTCGGGCGCAGGTCCTCGTCCAGGACGTAGCAGCGCCCCGACGGCAGCGGCACACCGATGTCGCCCTCCGTGACCCGGGCCAGCTCGCCGGTGGGCACCTCGACGATCGTGACGTGGATGGTGCCCTCGGTGATGCCGTACATGTTGACGAACACCGCGCGCATGCCCGGCGCGCCGGCGACCAGCGACGTGACCCGCGACCAGCTCAGCGCCTCGCCGCCGAGGACGACGTAGCGGATGCTGGAGACCTCGTCCGCGCCCAGCAGCCGCAGGTACGGGGGCAGCAGCCGGTAGAGGGCCCCCGGGGTCTGGAACACCACGGTGACGGCCTCACGGCGCACCAGCGCGGCGAGGCGCTCCCGGTCCACCAGGTCGGCCTGGTCGGCGATGACGAGCCGGCCGCCGGTGCTCAGCGCCCCCCACATCTCCCACACCGAGGCGTCGAACGAGAACGAGCTGGCGGCCAGCCACACGTCGTCGGCGGTGATGTCGAGACCGGCGGGGGTGGGGCTGTTCAGCGCGTCCAGGCCGCCGTGCCCGACGATGACGCCCTTGGGCACGCCGGTGGAGCCCGAGGTGTAGATGACGTACGCCTGGTCGCCCGGCCCGGGGAACGTCTCGGCGACCACGGACGCCCCGTCGAGGGTGTGCGCGTCGGCCATCCGGATGTCGCGGCCCCGCGCCAACGCGGCTGCCGCGTCCGCGGTGCCGGCCTCCACCAACATGATCGGCATGGCGGCGCTGGCCGTGATCAGCTCGAGGCGCTGCTGCGGATACTCCGGGTCCAGTGGCACGTAGACGCCGCCGAGCTTCCAGACGCCGAGGATCGCCGCGATGACCGCGGGCGAACGGCGCAGCAGCAGCCCGACCCGGTCGCCGCGCCGCACGCCCCGGTCGGCCAGGCCCGCCGCGATCCGCCCGGCCCAGCGGTCCAGTTCGGCGTAGGTGACCTCCACGTCCCGGTGGCGCACCGCCACGGCGTCCGGGGAGTTCGCCACGTGCCCGGCGAACCGGCGCAGCACCGACGGGTGGTCGACGGGCTCCTCCGGGATCGGCGGGTTCACCCCCGCGGTCAGCAGCAGCCGCTCCGCCTCGTCCACCATGGACGGCTCGGCGTCCGGCCCGTCGACGACCGACCGCAGGAAGGCCAGGTAGTGCGTGAGCAGCGTCGCGACGGTCTCCGGGGTGAACAGCTCAGTGCTGTACTCGGCGCGCAGGAACGGCGCGGCGGTGGACACGTCGAGGGTCAGCCCCAGGTCGAACTTGGTGACGTCGACCTCCACATCGACCTCGGTCAGCTTCACCCCGTCGAACTCGGGGAACGCGAACGGGAAGTTCTGCACCGTCAGCGAGGTCTGGAACAGCGGCGCGTGGCTGAGCTGCCGCTCCCCCACGGTGGCCCGCACGATCTGCTCGAACGGCACGTCCTGGTTGGCGAACGCGGCCATGCTGGCCCGGCGGGCCCGCTCGACCAGCTCGGCGAAGCCCGGCCGGCCGGACACGTCGAGCCGGATCGGCAGCGTGTTGACCAGGCAGCCGACGATCCGCTCCTCGGCCTCGTCCATCCGGTTGGCCACCGGCACCCCGACCACCACCTCGTCCTGGCGCGCGTACCGCGACAGCACCGAGGCGTACGCGGCCAGGGTCACCGCGAACAGCGTCGTGCCCCGCGACCTGGCCCACGCGGTGAGCCGCTCGACCAGCTCGGGCTCGACGGGGCGGCGCAGCACCGCTCCTCGGGCGCTGAGCACGCTCGGCCGGGGGAAGTCGGTGGGCAGCGCGAGCTGCGGGACGTCCCGCAGCTCGGTGCGCCAGAAGTCCAGCCCGGAGCTGTCGCGCTCCCAGGACTCGCGTTGCCGCCGCGCGTACGCCAGGTAGGACTCCGCGGGTTCGGCGTACGTGGCGGCATCCGGGCCGGACACCGCGGCGTTGTACTCGGCGGCGAGGTCGCGCAGCAGCAGGCCCACCGACCAGCCGTCACAGGCGATGTGGTGCACCAGCACGGCGAGGGTGTGCTCGTCGGGGCCCCACGAGCGCACGAAGGCGCGCAGCACCGGCCCGTCGCCGAGCCGGAACGGGCGCCGGGCCTGTTCGGCCACGAGGGCGTGCAGGAAGCTCTCCTGGGTGTCCCGGTCGGCCCACCCACCCGCCTGGACGTCGACGTCCGCGTGCGGGGTGGCCGACACCCGCTGGGTGAGCACACCGTCGACCAGGGCGAACGTGGTGCGCAACGCGTCGTGCCGGGCGACGACGCGGATCAGTGCCCCGCGCAGCGCCTCGGGCCACAGCGCGCCCTGCAGGTGGACCGCGAAGGCCACCACGTACGCCGGATTGCCGGGCTGAAGCTGGTTGAGGAAATAGAGCCGTTCCTGAGCGAAGGAAGCAAGACCGGTACGAACCATGCGTCGATCGTGGTCTGCCGGACGTCCCGCCCGGCAGAGCGACCTTCCCCGCCCCGCCAGGGAAAACCTCCCGGTCGGGTGCCGGACACCGCACGCCTTCGCCGGACACGACTCGGCCCCCGGTCCGGCGGGTCAACCGTCGGACCGGGGGCCGGTCAGGCTGGGCACGCCCGGCAGGTCCCGACAGGACCGGCCGGCGGATGGCGATGAGGGACGGTTCGACTGCTCGGGCCGGGCGGGCCCGACCTGGAGCGGCGCGTGGGGTGGCCGGCAGGTGCCGGCCACCCCCGCGGCAGTCTGTGGACGGTCAGAGGCCGCCGGTGAAGACCAGCCGGTTGGGCGTACCGGCCAGGTCGCCCTGGACCACGCCGGTGGTGGCGTTGCCGACCAGCCAGCTGTGCAGGGTGGCCTGGGAGGCGTCACCGTTCACGCTCTTGTAGAGCGCGGCGATGCCCGCGACGTGCGGGGTGGCCATCGAGGTGCCGTTGAAGACGGCGGTGGTGTTGTTCGGTTGGGTCGACAGGATCGCCGAGCCGGGAGCGTAGAGGTCGACGCAGGCGCCGGTCGAGGAGTAGCTGGCCCGGGCGTCGGTGTTGGTCGACGCGGCGACGGCCACCGCGGCGGTCACCGCCCGGGGCAGCCGATCGCAGGAGTCCGCGCCGGTGTTGCCCGCCGAGGTGGCCAGGAAGACACCGGAGTTCATCATCCCGGTGATCGCGGCGGCCATCGTGTCGGAGTACGTCCAGTTCCACGAGGTGTTGGCCACTGCCGGCTTCGCCGCGTTGGCGGTCACCCAGTCGATCGCGGCGATGGTCGCCGAGGTCTTGCCCGACCCCTGGCAGTTGAGGATCTTCACGGCGTGCAGCCGGACGCCCTTGGCCACCCCGTACGTCTTCGAGCCGATCGTGCCGGCGACGTGGGTGCCGTGCCCGTCGCAGTCGGTGTTGCGCCGGTCGATGGCGTTGTAGTCGAAACTCGCCCGGCCCTCGAAGTCCGGGTGGGTCACGTCGATGCCCGAGTCGATGACGTAGGCGTGCACACCGGAGCCGGTGGCGGTGGCGGTGTAGCTGTTGGACAGCGGCAGCGTGCGCTGGTCGATCCGGTCCAGGCCCCAGGACGGCGGGTTGGCCTGGGTGCCCTCGGCGACGCCGTCGAGCCAGGCGTCCTGCTCGACGGCGAGCACCGCCGGATCGCGGCGCAGCGCCTGCACCTGCCCGGCGGTCAGCTCGGCGGCGAAGCCGTTGACCGCCCGTTCGTAGACGAACCGCGGGTTGACCGACAGGGCACGGGCGATACCGCGCGGTTCGGCGCCCGGGCGCAGCCGGACGATGTACTCGCCGGGCACCGGCCGCACGCCGGGCGCGGCGGACGCCGCGTTCACCGGTGCGGACGACGTGGACGCCGGTGCCGCCGCAGCCGGTACGGCGACCAGGGTGCAGCCCGCCGCCACCAGCGAAGCCATCAGGACTCTTGATCTCACATTGCCTCCCAGACTGACCCGGTGTCATCACGGGATGACGCCGCGGTGAAGAGGCACGCTAGTCGGAGCACTGTCGAGCGTCAATGCCTTCCTCGCCCGACGGACCCGAGGGCAGGGTGGCGGACGACCAGTCGTGACATCGACTGTCGCGCCGGGCCCGGCGACGTACGCCACCGAGCCCGACGGAGCGACGACTAGTATTCGCCACGCCCGAAGGCGGCCAGCTCCGCGGAGTGGCCGGGGTTGCTGACGTACGTCGCCCCGATCGGGGCGGTCACCCGGCACCACATGTCCAGCCGTTCCACGTCGATGCCGGCCGCCGCGGCCAGCTCGTCGCGCCGGCGCACCATCTCCGCACGGTCCAGGCCCTCCAGCACGTAGTCGACCGCGTCGAAGCACGGGTCGCCGGCGCAGGCCATCGGGTCGATGGCGACCAGCCCCTTCGCGCCGCCGCTGAGCACGTTGCCCAGGTGCAGGTCGCCGTGCAGCAGCACGGTGTCGGTGGGCACCGCGAACAGGTCGTCGCGCAGCCGCTTCGACCCGGCGAGGTCGGCGCCCCGCCGCACCGCCGAGTTGAACAGCACGTCGATCCAGTCCTCCAGCCGCCGCGGCGCGGCGGCCGGATCGCCGGCGCCGTGCAGGTCGTTGAGGAACGCCGCGTACTCCCGCGGCGACGGCGGCTGCGGCATCTTCTCCACCAGCGTGCCCGGGTGGATCGACTCCAACAGGACGGCGCCCTTGACGGCCGCCAGCACCGCCGGCACCCGCCCGCCGGGCGCGAACTGGCGCAGCATGTCGACCTCCTCCCGTACGGCGTAGCTGTCGGGCGACAGTTTCAGCACCGCGTCGCCCTGCGGGCCGCGGCACCGGAACACCACCGAGGAGTTGCCGGACTTGAGCCGGTCGCCGAGGTCGAGCTGCCACTGCGCGACGAGCTCGTCCAGTCGCTGGGGCAGCGTGCCGACCCAGCGGTGCGCCGCCTTGCCGAACCGCGGCTCCAGCCGGTCCGCGATCGCTTCCAGATCCAGGGTCATCCCGCTCACCTCTCCATCGATCGCGCGCCGGCGCAGGCGGCCGAGCCGCCCACCCCCGGCAGGGACATGGCACCACGCCTACGGGCCAGCGGCACGCCGCCACCGGACACCGTGTCGAGACTCGACCCGTACGGCCCGGGGCGCTCCAGCCTGGCCTTGCGGGCGACCTCGATCGCCTCGTGCCGGTCCGACACGTTCAGCTTGCTGAAGATGGTCGAGATGTGGTTGCTGACCGTCTTCGGCGAGAGGTTCAGCCGCGTGGCGATCGCCACGTTTCGCATGCCCGACGCGATCAGTTCCAGCACCTGCCGCTCACGCGTCGTCAGCTCCGGGAAGAGCTGCTGGTTGCGCGGCTCGCGACCCAACCGCCCGATGAGTTGGTCGGCCACCCGGGGGCCGAGGATCACCTCGCCCGTCGCGATGCCCCGGATCGTCCGCACGATGCCGTCGCCCGGGCAGCTCTTGAGCACGTAGCCCCGCGCGCCCGCCCGCATGGCCGCGAAGACCGCCGCCTCGTCCTCCACCGCGGTGAAGACCAGCACGGCGGTCGAGGGCGACATCCGGGCGATCTCCTGCAGCGTCACCCCCACCTGGAAGCCCGGCAGCTCGATGTCGAGCACGAGCACGTCCGGGCGCAGCGACGCCGCGCATGCCATCGCCTCCCGCGTGGTCCCCGCCTCGGCGACCACGCTGACCTCAGCCGAGGAGGACAGCAGGGCGTGCAGGCCCCTGCGTACCACCGGCTGAGCGTCGGCCAGCACCACCGTCACGGTGCGAGGTTTTGCCTCGTCCGCGACACTTCCCGGACCCCGCCTCATCGTATGAGCCAGTTCCGAGGTCGAGCCAACGCTGACCATTACGACACCTCACCCCGTCCTAACGGCCCGCGACGCCTCCCTTCCGGAGGCGTCGCGGAAGCGCCGACCTCCGCGTCGGCGTGAACATCTACTGACGGCGAACAGAACAACACATGAAGTCAGTCGGACGGAAGCCATGTCAATCTTCTGACGTATTTTCCGAAATCAATTTAATACGACCATCCGCTACCCTTCTCGGCCGACGGAGCAGGCCGCGACAGACCGGGGAATGCCGGGACGATGTACCCGCAGGTCCCGCCTCCGCGCCGCACGCCGGGACGCACCGTCCACCCGGATCAGGCCGGGCGTCTAGCGCACCGCGCCCCGGCCGTCCACCGGGAAAGTTCCCTGCCCACCCGGGAAGTCGTCCCGACCCCCGTCCGCCGAACGCCCTGTCCCGCCCGGCCCCGCCGCCGCGAGGATTGACGCCGGCCGCTCCACCACACAAGGATGTGCGAATATGCCCTTGTCACGAATGATTGATTTTTCATCCCGTTTGGTGCCGACCGATCCGCTGCGCAGGAAACTGATCGCGATCCGGCTGGCCGAATCGATCGGCAAGGGAGTCTTCCTCAGCGGCAGCGTCGTCTACTTCACACTCCGCGTAGGCCTCGACCCCAAGCAGGTCGGCCTGGGCCTGTCCGCCGCCGGCCTGTCCGCCTTCATCTCGTCGGTCGTGTTCGGCGTGATCGCCGACCGGGTGGGGGCGCGCAGGCTGCTCGTCATGCTGTTCGCCGCGCTGACGGTGGGCTTCGGCCTCTACGCCCTGGTGGACAACGCGATCCACTTCTTCGCCCTGGTGGTCGCCGTCGGCTTCATCGAGTACGGCACCGGCCCGACCAACGGGGCCCTCGTCGGCAACCTCGTGCCCGCCGAGGAACGGGTCAAGCTCAAGGCGATGATGCGCTCGGTGTTCAACATCGGCTTCAGCATCGGCATCGGGGTGGCCGCCGTCGCCGCGCTCGACCAGCGGCTGCTCGTCCTGATCCCGCTCACCACCGCCGCACTCATGGCCAGCGCCGCGCTGCTGGTCACCCGCCTGCCCGACGTGCCGTCGCGTCCCGTCCCGGTGGGCTTCAAGCGCTTCGCCGCCGTACGCGACCCGCGCTTCCTCTCCGTCATCGGCGTCTCGACGGTGCTCGCCTCCCACGTCACCGTCATCCTGGTCACGATGCCGCTGTGGGCGCTCAACCGCACCTCGCTGCCGCACTTCCTGATCCCGTTGCTGCTCATCTTCAACACGGTGTTCGTCATCCTGTTCCAGGTGCGGGCCAGCCGGGGCGCGGACACCGTGGAAGGGGCCGGCAGGCTCGCGCGGCGCTCCGGCTACTGGCTGGCCGGCGGCTGTGCGGTGATCGCGGTGACGGCCCTGGACGACAACGTGGTGCTGGTGTCCGTCGCGATCGTCGCCGCGGTGCTGATCCTGTCGGTGGCCGAGGTGATGCAGGCCGCCTCGGGTTGGGGTCTCGCGTTCGGCCTCGCCCCCGAGCACGCGCAGGGCGAGTACCTGGGCGCGTTCGACCTGCACGTGATCACGCAGAACATCATCGGCCCGGCCGTGCTGTCCGGCCTGGTCATCGCCTTCGGCTTCTGGGGCTGGCTCGGCATCGCGGTCGCCGCGCTGGTGGCGTCGGCGCTGATCATCCCGGTCGCGCACCGCAGCCAGGCCACCCTCGTCCCGGAAACGGCCTCGGCGACAAGCCCGTGAGCGCCACCGTCGGCCGGGTCATCCGGGCCGGCGGCGCGGGGCGTGCCACGGGCAGCCATCGCGCGGGGCGGCGGCTCCGCACCAGGACAACGGGAGCGTGAACAGCGGCCCGACCACCGAAGGGCCCAGCACCACGCGGGCGCGGGCCGGCCCCGGTGTGGGGACGGCCCGCGGCCGCGGGATGGGTCAGGAAGGGTCGGTGTCCGCGTGCTCCGGCCGCGCGGCGGCGGCCACCAGGGCGCGGATCTCCGGGGCCATCGTCGCGCTGAGGGGTTCGCGACGCAGCTCGCGCAGCAGCCCGGCGACCATGCCGACCATCACGAACAGGAACGGCAACGCGGCGAGGATGGTCAGCGACTGCAGGGCGGACAGGCCACCGGCGAGCAGCAGCACGGCGGCCACCAGGCCGGTCAGGATGCCCCACATGGAGACCAGCCATGCCCTCGGTTCGAGGTTGCCGCGCGAGGAGAGTGTGCCCATCACCACCGAGGCGGCGTCGGCCCCGCTGACGAAGAAGAGGGCCACCAGCACCATCACCAGGATCGCGGTGACGGTGAAGAGCGGGAACTCCCGCAGGACCGCGAAGAGCGCGGCCTCCGGGCTCTCCGCCACGGCGGCCGAGAGGTCGGTGCCGCCGAGCTGCAGGTCGATGGCGGTACCGCCGAACACCGAGAACCAGGCGAAGCTGACCAGGCTCGGGATGGCCACCACACCGAGGACGAACTGGCGGATGGTACGGCCCCTGGAGATGCGGGCGATGAACGCGCCGACGAACGGGGTCCAGGAGATCCACCACGCCCAGTAGAAGATGGTCCAGCCCGCCATCCACTTCTCGCCCCCGAAAGCGCCGGTGCGGAAGCTCATCGGGATGAGGTCGTAGAGGTATCCGCCGGTCGAGGCGGTGAGGCTGTTGAGGATGAAGACCGTCGGACCCACCACGAGCAGGAAGAACATCAGCGCCACCGCGAGCACCATGTTGGTGTTCGAGAGGAACTGGATGCCGCGCTTGACGCCGGTGACGGCGGACACCACGAACGCCACGGTGAGCACCGCGATGATCCCGATCGCCAGCGGGGTGGACTTCGGCACGTCCCAGAGGTTCGTCAGGCCGCTGTTGATCTGCAGGGCGCCCAGCCCGAGGGAGACCGCCGATCCGAACAGCGTCGCGAAGATCGCGAAGATGTCGATGGCCTTGCCGGGGCCCCGGTTGGCCCGGTCGCCGATGAGCGGGAAGAAGGCGCTGCTGATCAGGCCGCGCCGGCCCTTGCGGAAGGTGAAGTAGGCCAGCGTCAGGCCCACCACCGCGTAGATGGCCCACGGGTGCAGCGCCCAGTGGAAGAACGAGTACTCCATGGCCACCCGGGCGGCCTGCTGGGAGTTCGGTTCGGTGAGACCGCGCGGCGGCGTCCCCAGGTGGGACAGCGGCTCGGCGGCACCCCAGAACATCAGGCCGATGCCCATGCCGGCGCTGAACATCATCGCCACCCAGGAGACGGTGGAGAACTCCGGTTTCTCGTCGTCCCGGCCGAGCTTGATCCGCCCGTACCGGCTCAACGCCAGCCAGACCGACAGCACGACGAAGGCGGCGCTGGCCAGCACGAAGACCCAGCCGAACGCCCTGACCACCCAGTCGAGCGCCGCGCCGGTGACCGACGCCAGGTTGTCGGTGGCCACGATGCCCCACACGACGAAGAGCACGGACACCGCGGCGGCGATCCCCAGCACCGTCCGGTCGACGTCTCCCGGGCGGCGGCCCGGCTGGGCCGGCGCTTCTCCTAACGGGGTGTTGCTGTCAGTTGACGTACCTGTGGCGGGCACGGCCATGGTCTGTGGACCTCCGTGGGCTCGCGGGAACGCAGGCCGCGGTTCCGGCGCTGTATTCCCGCCGGCGGGCCCGCAATTCCGATTTGTCCCGACCTGGTCAGCGGTCTGGGAACTCGGGATGGTGTCTCCGGTTCATAGGCGATCTTGCGTGAGTGACGAAACGTACGTGCGGTTCGTCGGGGCTCGACCGCCACTGACGCCGGCGACGGGCCGCAATCACTCTGGGTGTCAATCTTGGAGGAGACCCTGCGATCTCATGACAGTCCCGTGACAAGACCGGTGATCGAGCGTCACGGACCGTGGACGAGCGCGGGGCAACCCCTCCGGGACCGGCTCGCGTCAGGGCACCATCCAGGCCAGCACAGGCGTGGCCTGCAACCCGACCAGCAGGCACATCAGGGCGAGCAGCGCCACGCTCCAGCCGAACATGCGCCGGAACAGGTCGCCCTCCCGGCCGCTGAGTCCGACAGCGGCGGCGGCGATCGTCAAGTTCTGCAAGCTGATCATCTTGCCGAGCGTGCCGCCGGAGGCGTTGGCCGCGGCGAGCAGGACCGGGTCGAGGCCGGCCCGCTGCGCCGCCGCCACCTGGAGCGCGCCGAACAGCGAGTTGGACGAGGTGTCCGAGCCGGTCAGGGCGACCCCCAGCCAGCCGAGAACGGGTGCCAGGACGGCGAAGAAGCCACCTGCACCGGCCATCCAGACACCCAGGGTGGCGATCTGCCCGGCGGCGTTCATCGTGAACGACAGGGCGAGCAGCCCGACCACCGTCAGGACGGCCCAGCGCAGCTCGAACAGGGTGCGCCCGTACTGTCTCACGGCCTCGCGCGGTGACACCCGCAGCAGCGCCATCGTGACCAGGCCGGCCACGACCAGCAACGAGCCGGGGGCGGCGAACCAGGCGAAGCGGAAGGTCGTCAGCGGTGACGGCGCGCCGGACGCCGTGACGACGTGCAGGCCGGGCCAGGCGAACGTCACCGTGCCGGCGTCGAGCAGGTGCTTGACGGCCGGCACCTGGGAGACGGCGAAGACCGCCACGATCGTCAGGTAGGGCGCGTACGCCCGCCACTGCGAGCCCGGCGCCGGCGGCGCCTCGCGCTCCTCCGGCAGGCCCCCGCCGACCGTGACGGGAACTCGCTGCCGCACCGCCGGCCGGCGGGTGACGAGCAGCAGGGCACCCATCCCCGCGAACGCGGCCGTGATGTCGGCGAGCGCGGCCGTCAGGAAGTTCGCGGTGACGAACTGGGCCACCGCGAAGGCGGCGCCGCACGCCAGCGCCGGGCGCCACAGCTCCCGTACGCCCCGGCGGCCGTCGACGACGACGAGCAGGACCAGGGGCACGACGACCGCGATCACCGGGACCTGCCGGCCGGCCATCATGCCCAGTTCCGGCGCGGGCAGCCCGGTCACGCCGGCCAGCGTGGTGACCGGCAGGCCGAGCGGCCCGAAGGCTGCCGGTACCGTGTTCGCCGCCAGCGCCACGGCGGCCGCCCGGACCGGGGTGAAACCGAGGGCCAGCAACATGACCGTGGTGACGGCCACCGGCGTGCCCTGGCCGGCCAACGCCTCGAGCAGCGACCCGAAGCAGAACGCGATCACCATGGCCTGGATGCGGCGGTCGCCGCTGATCCGGGCGAAGCCCTGCCGCAGCGTGTCGAAGTGCCCCGTGTGCACGGTCAGGCGATAGATCCAGATCGCCGTGCCGAACGTCCAGACGAGCGGGAAGAGAGCGAAGGTGGCACCCTGGCCGGCGGCCAGCAGCGTCTGCGACAACGGCATCCGCCACAGCCACCAGGCCAGGACGACCGCCACGGTCAGCGCGCCGAACGCCGCCACCCAGGCCCGCGCCCGCACGACGCCCAGCAGGACGAACAGGGTCAACAGGGGCAGCGCGGCACAGGCGGCGCTCAGCGCGAGCGACCCGGCGACAGGTTGCAGGGGCTGCTGGTACATCGAGACCGCCTCGGCTGCGGACGCCCCCGGTCCCGGCGGCGTGGCGTACGGCTCATCTCACCGGACGCAGCCAACGGGACGCGCCTTCCACCTTGCGCAAGCCGTCGTGCCGGCCGCGCACGCGCTCCGTGACGGACCGTGTCACCAGGGCGGTGAGGAGAGGCCGCGGAGGAAAAGCCGACGGACAGGTGGACGCCGATCAGGGCGGCGGTGCACTCACGCGAAGCGGGACGGGTCCCCTGCCCCCTCGCGCAGGATCTCCGGCTCGGGTTGCGACAGGTCGACCACGGTCGTCGGCTCCTTTCCGCAGTCGCCGGCGTCGATCACCGCGTCGAGGACGTGGTCCAGCCGTTCCTTGATCTCCCACCCCTGGGTCATCGGCTCGTCCTCGTCGGGCAGGATCAGGGTGCTCGACACCAACGGCTCGCCGAGTTCGGCCAGCAGCGCCTGGGCGACCGTGTGCCGGGGGACGCGTACGCCCACCGTGCGCTTCTTGGGATGCAGCAGTCGACGCGGCACCTCACGGGTGGCGGGCAGGATGAACGTGTAGCTGCCCGGGGTGCTCGCCTTCACCAGCCGGAAGACCGAGTTGCTGACCTGCACGAACTGGCCGAGCTGGGCGAAGTCGCGGCACACCAGCGTGAAGTGGTGCCGCTCGTCCAGCCGACGGACCTCCCGGATCCGGTCCAGCCCGGCCCGGTTGCCCAACTGGCAACCGAACGCGAAGCACGAGTCCGTCGGGTAGGCGACCAGCCCGCCGTCCCGGATCAGGTCGGCGACCTGACGGAGGACCCGGGGCTGGGGATTGTCCGGGTGCACGTCGTAGTACCTCGCCATACGCCGAGACTAGTACTCCCGCCGTAGCTGGTAAATTCGGCGTCTTCGCAGGTCAGCCCCGGGTTACGCGGCGGGCGCCCAGGGCCTCCCGCTCAGCGGCCAGCAGAGACAGCGTGTCTACCAGCGAAGACGCGATTGCTGAGCTTCCCCGGAGTGCCGCCGCGTTCCGATGGTGGCCCAGCGCCGGTCGCGGCCGGATCAGAGTCAGTGCGACCAGAAACAGCACGACAACGCTCGACACCACCGCGGACGCCTATAGCTGGTCGGGCGGAGGGGGCTCCACGGGCTCGCCAAACGGCTCGATGGATCCATCCCAACCGTTCCAACCCTGTTGAGTGATCTGCCCATCAGCATAGGTGTAGGACCAGCGGGAACCGTCTTCGCCCCCGATATGGACGATTCCCGAGCGAACGAACGGCGCAATCGCGACGTAGAAGGCCGTGGCCTGATCCGACCACTTGGGGTCTCCCGCATCGTCGTAACCGAACTCGATCCAGTCTCCGTCGCGGATGATCAAGGCTGCCGCCTCCTCCGCGATGTCGGCCAGTGTGTCGACTACAGCAGACTCATCCGGGGCGAACCACACACATCGTTCAGCCCTGGCGGCCTTGACGGCGGCGACGGCAGCGGCGTCGTCCGACTGCGGAAGGTTCAGGCGGCCTGAAGGCTCTACCAGGTATCCCACGGCGCGCATCCTACGGGCACTCACCCACGCCAAAGGCACTGCCTCCAGAGTCCTGCGGGGCTCCACGCCCGAATCCAGCCCGGTCCACGTCGGACGGATCGTCCATGTCGCCCCAATCAACGCATTCGCGTTGCTGAGATCAACTCATTACGCGCGTGCCGCGCCTGGTTCTCCTCGAATCACGTTCGCAGGGCGTCGGAACCACCACCGCGCATCGCCCCGGCGCGGGCCTGCCAGTTCGCCGCAACATCGGTCGCGGCGACCGGCAGACCAGCTTATCTGTTCGAGCAGGCTCGTCCTGGCTGGGCTCACATCGCAGTCTTCAAGGACGTAGAAGCTGAATCCGAAGTGGAGGAATCGGGTGCCGTACAGATCCTCTCCATCCGCGTTGACTTCGATCATGTCCCAATGCTCGTTCGCTGCCAGCAGGTTCATACCGTACGCGCCTGAGTCACCTTCCACGCGAAAGATCAGGATTTTGGTGTCAGGGTGGTAGGGGTAGTCCAGAACCTCGCACAGCTTCGATAGAGTTTTGTCTCGCTTCTTGTCAATGTTTTTGATGATCTGCTGTTTGATGTGATCAGGTATCGCCATCGACTCGCTCGCTTTCTTTCAGGTGGATCAGTGCACGGCAGAGCGTGCGATGCGGAATCCGATGTCGTCGACCTGGAAGGTCGGGTGGCTGCGCCGCCGCACGGACCCGGGTGCCCAGCTCACGCTCGGCCACGCCTCGGGATCGTCCCGTGCGTTGAACCAGCCGCGCCGGAACCAGTGCAGGCCGGACGGGTCAGGCAGCCGACGGATGTGTTTGCTGAGCGGCCCCGCGTACGGGCTGCGGTAGGCGAAGACGGTCACCGCGCCATGGTGCCGACCGGCACCGACAAGAACCGTCGGGCTGGTCAACTCCGCAGGTAGCGCAGTACCGCCAGGACCCGGCGGTGGTCGGCCTCGGACGGCGGCAGGGCGAACTTCGTGAAGATGTTGGCGACGTGCTTCTCCACCGCCCGTTCGGTGACCGAGAGCGCGGCGGCGATCGCCGTGTTCGTAC
The DNA here is from genome assembly GCF_055587185.1 of Micromonospora sp. NPDC048040. NCBI lineage: Bacteria > Bacillati > Actinomycetota > Actinomycetes > Micromonosporales > Micromonosporaceae > Micromonospora > Micromonospora sp. NPDC048040. The sequence goes on from NZ_JBVJGT010000011.1 coordinate 148,057, forward strand.
GTCCCTGCGCCATCAGCCCCAGCACCTCCCGCTCCCTCGGAGTGAGCGCGTCGAGCTGGTCCCGGCGCCGGCTCGCCCCGACCAGCTGCGTCACCACCTCCGGGTCGAGCGCGGTGCCGCCCGCGGCCACCCGGGTCAGCGCGTCGACGAAATCGTCGAGTTGCACCACCCGCTCCTTGAGCAGGTACCCGACCCCGTCGGAGCCGCCCGCGAGCAGCTCGGCGGCGAAACTCGTCTCGACGTACTGCGAGAAGATCAGTACGCCGACGCCGGGCGCCTCCCGGCGGAGTCGGATCGCCGCACGCAGCCCCTCGTCGGTGTGGGTGGGCGGCAGCCGGATGTCGACGATCGCGACGTCGGGACGTTCGGTCGCCACGGCGGCGAGCAGAGCCGGCGCGTCGACGACGGTGGCGACCACCTCGTGCCCCCGTATGGTCAGCAGTTGCGCCAACCCTTCGCGCAGGATCGCGGAGTCCTCGGCGATGACGACACGCATGGCTACCGGGTGCTCCGTTCCAACGCAGCGACGGGTATGTCGACGGTGGCCACGGTGGGACCACCGGGCGGACTGTCCACCGACAGTGTCCCGTCGACGACCTGGATGCGTTCGGCCAGCCCCGCCAGGCCGCCGCCGGGGCGCCGGGACGCGCCGCCCCGGCCGTCGTCGCGTACCCGCAGTCGCAGCGCCCCGCCGCTGTCGGTGATCCGCACGGCCGCGTGCCGTGCACCGCTGTGCCGGTTGACGTTGGTGAGCAGCTCGCAGGCGCAGAAGTAGGCGATGCGCTCGACGGCGGGAGACGGTCGCGACGACAGGTCGACGTCTACCGACACCGACACGGTGCTGCCGGACGCCACCGTCGCCAGCGCCGCCGCCAGGCCGTTGTCGAGTACCGGCGGGCGGATGCCCCGTACCAGGTCACGCAGCTCGGCCAGCGCGGTCGTCAGGTTCCCCTGCGCGGTGTCGACGGCCGCACGGATCTGCTCGACGGACGCGCCCGCGCCGAGCAGTTCCCGGACCAACGTCAACTGCATGCCGACCCCCACCAGCCGTGCCTGCGCACCGTCGTGCAGGTCCCGTTCGATGCGCCGCAGCGTCGCGTCGGCGTCGCTGACCGCCCGGTCGCGGGTCTCCCGCAGGTGACGCATCCGCTGCGCGGTTCGGCTCGGGCCGAGCAGTCCACGGATCAGCGCCCGATCCACCAGTAGCACGGACCGGACCACCCACGGGGGCGGCGAGCAGCAGCACCGCACCGAGCACCCAGCCGGCCACGGTGAGCCCCCACGGCGCGAACCCGTGCCGTTGCAGCGGATAGGTGAGGAACACGACCGCGTACACGTAGGCCCCGCCGCCGACGGCGAGGGACAGCAGCCCGAGCGGCAGTTTGATCAGCAGATAGCCCAGCGCCCGCCAGTTGGCCGGGTCGCTGAACACGGCGCGGCGGCGGGCGAACAGGCCACGGCCCCGATCGGGCCGCGGCGGGGTGGGAACGTGCTCGTCGAGCAACCACCCGGCGGTGGCGCGGCGGGCCGCGCCAAGTCCGGCGCCGGCCGACAGCACCGACGCCAGCAGCCACGGACCGAGTGGGGTCACCAGCAGTACGGCGCCGACCAGCCCGCCGGCAAGCAGCAGGATCGCCCCGGCCACGTCCAGCGGTGCCGTGATCAGCAGGTACGCCAGGGCAGCCCAGGACCGGCGGGAGAGCAGGGCCCTGCCGGTTACCTGGAACACCCGCAGCACCACGCCGCCATTGTGCTGGGTGGTGGCCGTCCCGGTCACCCGCCGAGTACCCGCCGCGTGATCCGGTTCATCGCGGCGAGCAGACCGCGCAGCAGCCCGGCGCAGCACACCTGGATCACCAGCGCGAGCGCGGAGTGCACCAACCAGGCACCGACCAGCGTCGGCCCGCCCCACGCGCCGTTCAGGAGCGGATCGGCGGTGAACGGATGCCCGATCGCCCCGATGGCGTCCGGCCGGAGCGGGTACAGGTGCCCGGACCAGATCAGGACCATCTGGAGGAGGACCAGGGCGAACGCCGCGCTGGCCGGTATCAGCACCAGAACGCTGTGCACGAGTACGCGTACCGGGCCGACCGGCTGGGCCTTCGGCTGCCGTTCGACGCCGGTGGCGCCGCTGTACCGGTCGGCCAGCCGCAGCTGCACCCGCCCGAGCGCGGTGGCGCTGATCAACGCCAACGGTGCTGCGGCGAGCGCGAGCGGCAGCCCGGTCAATCCACGAACCGTCGGGGCGACGACCCACCGCCGCAGCGGTCCGCTGCCGCCGCGGATCGTCCTGTCACGGGTAGTAGGCGTGGTCAGGTCGAACGTGCTCACCTCGGCCATCTCGGCTCCCTCGGTCGTGGACAGTGGCAGTTCGATGCTCGTCGCGTCGAGCCGGGGCCGCGATCGTGGCACCACGCGGCCGATGGTGGGGGTAGCAACACCACCAACGCGCTGCGGGCCGGAGGGCACGCCTCACCCGCGCCTTTCTGACCGGTCGGCTCGGAGGGCTCGGGCCGGTGGGCCATCCCGGATGGTTGGACACCTGTTGTCGTGCGGACGGTCGAAAGATCCGGACCCCGTGTCCCGGCCGCCCGGGACAGCGGACCCTGTCGCTGGTACCCCCCGGGCCGACAGGCTTGCGGGCGAGGTGGCCGGCAGACCCGCCGGAACCGTTGCGCGGCGACGGCTACACCCGGCACAACCCGCTCGCACCACACGGGGTGGACGGGCCGGCCGCCACGACATCCGGACTCACGTTCCCGGGCCGACCTCGGCCGTCGGAGCGGCGTCCGCACGGGGAGGGGAAAGGCATGCGACCACGTCGGCACCTGGCCCGGCGCTGCCGGTGTTACCGCGCCGCGATGCCCGGCGACAAGCCGGCGTCGGGTCTCCGTCAGAGGAACGACCTGAGTGGACACCCGGCCCGCCCGGACGGCGCGCCCCGCCCGTCGTGGATCCGGTGGTTGCCGAACGCCGGGACGGGTCTTCCGCACCGTTGCCCGGTAGGCGCGGCGGATCCCGGCGACTTCAATCGTCGTAGACACCGCGCGACTCCCACCGTCCCGTCGCTCGGCCACTGGCGAAGGGATGCGCGATGACGGCTCCGTCCAGTCTGCCTCTGGTGCTCAGCGGTCCCGTCGTGCGTCGGGTCGACCCGACCGGCGTCACGGTGTTCGTCGCGCTGCGCGCGGAGTGCACGGTGACCCTGAACGTGTTCGCGGTCGGCGCGGCTCCCGGGTTCGCCCGCGGCGCCACCGTCGGCACCGCCAGCCGTACGACGGTGCGGCTCGGGGAGCGGCTGCACGTCGTCGCGGTCACCGCGAGCGGGATCACCCTGCAACCCGGCACCCTCTACGGCTACGACCTGGGGTTCTCCGGCGGCTCGACCGCCGGGAGCCTGTTCGACGCCGGCGTGGTCGCCGCCGACGCGGCGGCGGCGCGGGCGGCCCTGACGTACGTCGGGCACCCGCAGGCGCCGGCCGCCGCGCCCGCGTTCCCGACCTTCGCCACCCCGCCCGGTGACCCGAACAGGCTGCGGATCTTCCACGGGTCGTGCCGCAAGCCGCACGGCGAGGGCTACGACGCGTTCCCCGCCCTGGACCCGATCATCGCGGCCTCGGCGGGCGACCCGGCCCGGCGCCCGCACCAGCTGGTGCTCGGCGGGGACCAGATCTACGCCGACGACGTGGCCGACCCGCTGCTCGCGCTGATCCACGGCCACGACGCGCTGGCGGCGAACGGCAGCGACCCGGCGGTGCCCGCGTACCAGGGGGTGGCCGCCCGGCTGGGCCTGGCCGCCGAGGTGCTGCCGGTCGGGACGACCGATCAGCCGACGGACGCGCGGTACGCGCCGGGCAAGCGCGCCGACGCGATGGCGAAGGACGCGAAGTTCACCTCCGGCGCGGCCGACAGCCACCTGATGTCGCTGCGCGAGTACCTGTGCATGTACCTGCTGGTCTGGTCGGACGTGCTGTGGCCGGAGAGCTGGCCGAGGTTCGAGCACGTGCTGCCGGCGGACACCCGGATCCTGAAGGACCCGCAGGACCGCCGCCCCGGCGAGACAGTGTACGACCTCATGCTGGCCGGCCGGGCGTACACGCCCAGCGCCCAGCAGAAGGAGATCATCGAGCGGTTCGAGCGGTGGCAGCGGCAGGCGCTCGCGCTGCGGATGTTCCGGCAGGGGCTGGGCGCCGTACGCCGGCAGCTGGCGAACGTGGCGACGTACATGGTGGCCGACGACCACGAGGTCACCGACGACTGGAACATGACCAGCTCGTGGGTCACCGACGCGGTGGTGAACTCCCCGCTGGGACGGCGGGTGGTACGCAACGCGATGGCCGCGTACGCGGTGTTCCAGGCGTGGGGGAACACCCCGGAGCGGTACGCCGAGGCCGGGGCCGCCGGGGAGCCGGGCCGGGCGGCGCTGGCCGCGCTGCGCGGCTGGGTCGCCGCCCCCAACGACGGCGACGACCTGGCGTTGCGGACCCGTCTCGGGTTGCCCACGGCGGTCACCAGCGAGGGCCGGCTGGCCCGGCCGGCGGGCGCGCTGACCTACCACTGGACCGTCACCTGGCCGCGCTACCAGCTGGTCGCGTTGGACACCCGCACCTGGCGGCAGTACCCGGCCGGCGCGGGCAAGCCGGGTGGCCTGCTCTACGACGACCAGCCGCTCAACGAGATGATCAGCGGCGGCGGGGTGCTCGGCGACGACGCGGTCACCGTCGTCGCCCAGCCGGTCGCCCTGTTCGGCGTGCCCGTCCTGGAGCAACTCGCGCAGCCCCTCGCGAGGGTGTTCGCCGGCCGGTACGAGGCCGACGCGGAGGACGCGTGGGTGACCAGCGACGCCGCCGTACACAAGATCCTGGCCCGGCTGTTCGCGGCGGCGCCTCCCGGGGCCGACGGTGTCCGGCGGCGGCGGCTGGTCATGCTCGGCGGCGACATCCACTTCGGCTCCGCCGAGCGGATCCGCTACTCCGCCACCCTGCCGTACGCGTGCGGGCCCGACCCCGCGAAGCCGTTCGAGGGGGTCAACCGCACCGAGGGGGTGCTCGCCGGGTTCGTGTCCAGCGGGTTCCGCAACGAGGACGGCAAGACCCGGATCCTGCACGCGCTCGGGTACGTGCCGCTGCTGGACGGCACCGGCCGCATCGACCTGGTCGGCTGGGCCAACGAGCTGCCCGACAAGGAGGGCCAGCGCATGCAGGCCGGCGTACAGGTGACGCTGGCCGCCGACGACGTGACCGGCTGGTGGGTGTCCGGGCGGCCCTCGGTCAGCGACCTCGACGCGCTCAAGGTGCTGACCCGGCATCCGGAGTGGAACGTGCACGTGCAGTTCGTCCGCCACGACGAGGCCGACCCGGAGGTCCGCCGCGACGGCACGCCGGAGTCGGTGGTGGACCCGGCGGGCCTGCCGCGCGACCAGGCGCTCGCGCAGTACCTGGCGGCGGCCCGCAACCTGGACCACTACAAGGGGTCGTGGGGCAACGGCAAGGAGATCGTCGGCCGCAACAACCTCGGCGAGGTCACCTTCGACTGGCCGGACGGGGAGTGCAAGTCGGCGACGCAGCGGCTGTGGTGGCATCTGCCCGGCGAGAACCGGGCGGCCGCGCTGACCACGTTCACCGTGGACCTGTCCTTCGGCTGCTCGCTGGCCGTCACCCCGCCGTACGGGGGGTGGAACCTGCGCGCCGACGACCGGGACGCCACGGCGACGGCCAAGGCCCGCTACGACGGGCTGGAGCGGCCGGCGGATCTGGTCAAGGACCGCTGGGTGACCCGGTTGCAGCAGGACCTGGCCACGCTGGGCTTCCTGGCACCGGCCGAGGTCGACGGGGTGTTCGGCCTGCTCACCTACTGGGCGGTGCTGGAGTTCCAGACGTACGCCCGCCGGGAGCGGGCCGCGGTCGAGCCGGCCGGCGCCACCGCGCCCCGCTACTCCGACCGGCTGCAGCCGGTGGACGTGCCGGAGGCCGAACGGTACCTCGGGCCGGTCAGCGGCATGGCCGACCTGGCGACCCAGGTGGCGATCAAGCACTGGCTGGACAAGCGGTGGCGCTGCCCCGTCGTGGTCGAGGCGTGGCAGGTGGCGGGGGACGTCCCGCAGCGGCTGGACCAGCCGAACGTGTGGAACTTCGACGAGGTGACCGCCGCCGACCGGCGGGTGTACTCGCGGGTGGTCACCGGGCGGCCGGCGGGGGCGGGCCGCGCCCCGGACGGGTACCCGGAGCTGATCCGGTTGGGCGCGTACCGGGCGCACCCCACGGGGGCCGAGTGGAGCGGCCCGGTGCTCGATGCCGAGTCGGAGCTGCTGCCCGAGGCGGTGCTGCCGCGCCCGCAGGACCACGGCAGCGGCCCGTCGCTGGCCGCGCTGGTGGCGGCGATCGGCGCCGGCGGGGACGCGGGCGCGCGGGCCGCCCGGCAGCTGTCCACCTTCAAGGTGCTGCGGGCCGTCGCCGAGAACCGGGTGCCGGACGCCGCCGGCGGCTACCTCGACGCGGTCGCCGCGGACGACCCGGCGGTGATCCGGTTCGGGCCGTTCGGATGGCGGGCACACGGCCCGCTGGTCACGCCGACGTCGGTGCCGACCTTCCTCGACCTGAACTCCGAGCCGGGCGAGATGTGGGCCTACCTGGCGTTCCTGCGCGCCACCGACCGGGACGCCTACGACGCGCTGGGCGGGCTGGCGGGTGTCACCGCCGTGCCCGGGTGGGGGCGCGACGGCGGCGGGCTGCTCTTCACCGACCTGCGGGTGCTGCGGGCCCGCCCGGCGCGGACCGACGCGACCGGCGCCGCCCGCGAGGGCATCAGCACGACGCTGGAGCTGCTGGGGCTGCGGTCGTGGCACTGGATGCACCGCTACGCGCTCGCCCTGCGCGGCCACGACGGCGTCCGCCGGGGGATCTGGACGTTCGCCCGGCAGCGGCTGCACGACCTGCTGGCCACCGACTGGGACTCCCCCGACCCGGACGTCTCCCCCACGGTGCCGAACGTGCCCGGGGCGGACGGCAACCCGCGGCGGGCCCGCGTCGGCGACGTGTTCACCTCCGAGCGGGCGGTGGCGCTGCTGGCCTGCTGGCAGCAGCACCGTGCGCACCAGCTCGTCGCCGTCGGGCCGCCGTCGGCGAACGCGGAGAAGCCGGAGTTCCGCACCCGGGCGCGCGCCGCCACCCCGCTGCACCTGGTGCTCACGAAGGCCAGGGCGCTGGGCGCGGACTTCAGCGGGGCGCCCACCGGCTGGACCGACGCGCACGAGACCGCGCTGATCACCGCCATCGGCCAGGTCGTCGCGGGCGACGCCGAGGTCGCCACCGCGCTGACCCGGCTCGCCGCCTGGCCGTCCTGGCCGACGGGGCGGCACTACACGCTGCCGCTGGACGCGCTGCCCGCCGCCGAGCGGGGCCTGTCGGCCGCCCGCGGGTCGCTGCGGCTGGACCTCGGCGACCTGTCGCGGGTGACCGCGTGAGCAGCACACGACCGGCGACGGACAGCGGCCGGCAGCACAAGGGACGGGGTGGACGATGAGCGACGCCAAGAACGCGCTGGCACTGCTGTGGAACGAGATCCGGCTGCTGGCCGAGCCGGTGCTGGCCGCGTACGACCCGTGGCAGCGGGCCCGGCTGATGCGCGCGTTGGGCTGGGACCTGGAGGCGGTCAGCGGGTTCGACGCCGCCCGCTTCGAGGACTGGGTGAAGACGATCGGCCCGGCCCTCGACGCGCTCGGCACGGCGGCCGAGGCGGAGCTGGACAGCCTGGAGGCGGTGAAGAAGCTCGGTGCCGCCGCCGGGGACGCGTTCGGCAAGATCGGCGCGCTGCCGCCGACGTTGCAGGGGCAGCTGCCCGACGTGGCCGGCCTGCCCGAGGAACTCGCCGACGACCTGCTCGACCTGCTGATCCTGACGTACCTGCTGCGCCGGGCGCCGTGGGCGGTGCCCGTGCTGGACCTGCTGGGCCTGGTCACCCCCGCTACGGACGGCCTGCCCAGCGCGCCGATGCCGCCCGGCGACGCCCCGATCCGGCTGCCCCGCCGGCGCGACGAGCTGCACCTCGAACGTGTCGTCGACCTCGTCGCCGACCCCGGCGGCTACTTCCGCGGCCTGTACGCCCCGGCCGGCTGGGACACCCCGGAGGGCGTGGCGGAGCTGTCCGCCCGGCTGCTGCCCCGGCTGGCGCGGGCGCTGCGGGCCCTGGGCCTCGACGCCGACCAGGGCGTACGCCCCGGCGTCGGCCCCGACCAGGGCGAGGTGGGGCGGCGGCTGGCGGACAGCCTGCTGCGGCTGCGGTTCACCGGGCTGCGCACCCCCGGCGGGGAACCCCCACCGACCGGCGCCGGGCTCGCGGCGTGGCAGCCCACCTTCGGCGTCGGCGTCACCCTCGGCCTGGCGAGCTGGGACGGCCGGTTCACCGTGATCCTCGCCCCGACCGGCGAGGCGCACCTGGAGGGGTCGATCGGCGCGTGGAACGTCGCCACCGACCTCAGCGGTGCCGGCCCCGCGATCGCCGTCAACAGCGACGGGGTCACGTACAGCGGCGACGCGGCCGTCGTCAAGTGGGCCGCCGAGATCGCCCGGATCGCGCCGGCCGGCGAGCCCGGCTGGATCATCGGCGCACCGGAGGGCACCCACCTCGCCGTCGGGCAGCTCGTCGTCACCGGCCGGGCCAGCCTCGGCGCCGGCCGCGACGACGTCGAGATGGGCGTGCAGGCCGGCCGCGCCGAGCTGGTCATCCGCGCCGGCGACGGCGACGGGCTGCTCGCCAAGCTGCTGCCCGCCGACGGGCTGCGCCTCGGCCTCGACCTCGGCGCCGCCTGGTCGATGCGCACCGGCCTGCACCTGGCCGGGGCCGCCGCCCTGGCCGCCGAGTACCCGGTGCACCTGTCCTGGCACGGCATCGGCATCGAGGGGCTGCGCATCGCGTTGCAGGCCTCCACGCAGACCCGCGCGGTCAGCCTGCTGATCACGACCACCGTGCAGGCCGCGCTGGGGCCGCTGCACGTCACGGTGGAGAACATCGGCGTCCGCGCCGACCTCACCTTCCCGCCCGCGCTCCCGGCCGGCGGAGGGGACGACGCCCGCGGCGGCAACCTCGGCGTGGCCGACCTGGCGCCCGGGTTCAAGACGCCCGACGGCGTCGCGCTGCGGATGGACAACGGCTTCGTCTCCGGCGGCGGCTACCTGTTCGTCGACGAGCCCCGCGGCATGTACGCCGGCGCCCTGCAGCTCGGCATGACCTCCACCACGCCGCTCGCCCCGATGAAGGGGTTCCGGCTCCAGGCCACCGCGATCGTCAACACCCGCAACCCCGACGGCAGCCGGCTGACCGAGGCCGACGGCGGGCACAGCTTCTCCCTGCTCCTCGCCGGCACGTACGAGTGGTTCCCCGGGCTGATGCTGTTCTGGGGCATCTCCATCACCGGCCTCGGCCTGGTCGTCGGGCACAACCGGCGCAGCAACCCCGAGGAGTTCCGCAACGCCGCCCGCTCCGGCACCCTCGACGCGCTGCTGTTCCCGCAGGACCCCGTCGCCAACGCCCCGGCCGTCATCGCCACCCTCAGCCGGCTGTTCCCGGTCGACACCACCGGCACCGTCCTCGGGGCGATGGTGCGGCTGAACTTCCTCGGTGGGCAGGTCGTCGCCGACCTGGGGGTGCTCGTCGAGTTCCCCGACCCGGTACGCATCCTGCTGCTCGGCAAGCTGGTGATCGACTTCAAGGACGCCGGCAGGTTCCGGCTGGACTCCTTCGGCATGGTCGACTTCGCCCGCCGCGAGATCAGCCTCGACGCCGCGCTGATCGACTCGAAACTCTTCGGCCGGCCGGTCTCCGGGGAGATGGCGCTGCGGGCCCGCTGGGGCGCCGGGCGCACCTTCGCCATGTCGATCGGCGGCTTCCACCCCCGCTACACACCCCCGCCCGGCTTCCCGCCGGTCAAACGCTTCAGCATCGCCCTGCAGAAATCCGGCAAGGGCATCGACCTGCTGGCCTACCTGGCGGTCACCAGCAACACCGCCCAGTTCGGCGCCGAACTGAAGCTGCACTTCGAGGGCGGTGGCTTCGTCATCGACGGTCGCGCCTGGCTCGACGTGATGTTCCAGTTCAAGCCGTTCTGGTTCACCGCCGAGATCGGCGCCACCGTGTCGCTGAAGTACGGCGACAAGGAACTGCTGGCGATCAACCTGCTCATCGGCGTCTCCGGCCCCGGCCCGTGGAAGGCCTGGGGCGAGGCCCGGATCAAGTTCCTGTTCTGGGAGGTGTCGGCGAAGTTCTCGTGGACCGACGGGGACACCGCCGCGGCCGACGAACCCACCCACGTCGACGCCGCCGAGACGCTGCGCGCGGCGCTGTCCGCACCCGAGGCGTGGGAGATCCGTCCCGCCATCGGCGCCGGCGAGCCGGTGACGCTGCGCGACCTGACCGGCTGGACCGGGCCGATGCTGCTGCAACCCGGCGCGCACCTGTCGGTGCGGGAGAACGTGCTGCCGCTCGACACCGACCTGCAACGCGTCGGCACCTCCCGGATCAGCGGACCGAACCGGTTCACGCTGACCGGGGTGAGTGTCGGCACCGGCGACGACGCGCTGTCCGGCACCCTCGGCGACACCGTCGAGGACGACTTCGCGCCGGGGCAGTTCCGCGACCTGTCCCCCGTCGAGCAGCTCACCACCCCCGGGTTCGTGCGGCTGGCCGCCGGGCGGACCGTCGCGCTGCCGGAGGGCACCACCCTGCCGCCGGCCGACCTGACCACGTTCGCCGAGCTGGCCGACGACTCCGCGTACGACCGGATCATCATCGACGACCCGGACGCCGCCGGCCGGCCCCTGCCCGCCCAGCCGGCGACGGCGCGGCTCGCCGCCCGCGGCGGTGACCCGCTGGCCCGGTTCGCGGCCACCGCGCCGGCCGCCTACACGGGCAGCCGCCACGGCGGCGCCGCCCGCTTCACCGGCCCCACCCTGGACCTGGCCGCCACCGCACCGGCCGCCAGCGCGCCACGCGCCGCCGCCGCGACCGTGCCGGCGCAGCGGCGCGCGACCGCCGCCCCGGCGGCGCCACGCCGCCCCCGCGTCCGGGTTCCCCACCCGAGGATCACGCCCGTCGAGCTGGAGGTCTGCTGACATGGGTGGCCTGCGTTTCCTGCCCTGGGTCCGCGACGGCGTCGCCCGCGTGGTCTCCCACACCGACACCCTCACCGGCGCGCTGCCCCGCCCCCGCGCCGAGGTGACCCTCACCGTCGCCGCGCTCGGCACCGACACCGCCACCGGCGACACCGAGCAGATCACCGGCACCTCGACGGCGCTGCTGCACGGGCCGGGCGACGTCGTCGGCGTCGACCCGCAGGAGATCATCCGCAGCTACCCGGCGCCCGGCGCGGAGAACGTCGAGGTGTCCCTGCTGGCCGCGGTCGAGTTCGACAACCCCGACCTGCCGTGGCGGTACACCCCGGCGCGGCCGGACGACAACGGCGCGCTGCGCCCGTGGCTGGTCCTCGTCGTGGTGCCGGTCGGCGAGGACGGCGCGCAGCTGCGCACGCAGCCGGGCCAGGCCCTGGCCCGGCTCGCCACCACGGTGCGGCACCTGCCGGTGCTGGCCGAGTCGTGGGCGTGGGCACACGCCCAGGTGCTGGTCACCGACGACGAGGACCTGTCCGAGGTGATCGCCTCCGCCCCGGAGCGCACCCTGTCGCGGCTGGTGTGCCCGCGCCGGCTCGCCGCCGGCACCGACTACCTGGCCGCCGTGGTGCCCGCCTTCGCCGCCGGGGTCCGCGCCGGGCTCGGCGAGACCGTCGACGACACCGGCCCGCTCGCCCCCGCCTGGGGTCCCGACTCGGCCCACCCCGGCCCCGACGATCCGGTGCTGCTGCCCGTCTACCACCACTGGACGTTCCGCACCGGGCCCGACGGGGACTTCGAGTCCCTGGCCCGCCGGCTGCGGGCCCGGGTCCTGCCCGACGACGTCGGCCGGCAGCCGGTCGACATCGCCGCGCCCGGCGGCGGCCTGCCCGCCGGCGACGACGAGGGCGTCGAGGGCCGGTCCGTGCTCGGCTTCGAAGGCGCCCTCGCCGCGCCCGGCATGACCCCGACCGTCTGGGCCGACGACGTCCGCCAGGCCTGGCAGGGCGCGCTCACCGACCTGCTGCGCCACGCCGACGACCGGCTGACCCCGCCGCTGTACGGCAACATCCACACCCAGCAGGGGCAGGTCCCCACCGGCGGCGCGGAACCGCGCTGGCTGGCCGGGCTCAACCTGGACCCCCGATACCGGGCCGCCGCCGCCCTCGGCACCCAGGTGGTGCAACGCCACCAGGAGGACCTGGCCGCCGCCGCGTGGGAACGGGCCGCCGAGCTGCGCGAGGCCAACGAGCAGCTCCGCCGCGGCCAGGCCGCCCGGGACACCGCCACCGCCCTGTTCGCCCGCCGGGTCGACCCGGACTCCCCCGGCACGCCGGTCGGCGACGACCAGCTCGTGGCCATGACCCAGCCGGTACACGACCTCGTCGACCCGGGCGCCGGCGCCCGCCTCGCCGCCGCCGGCGACCCGCTCGACCGGCAGCTCGACGGCAACCCGGGCGCGCGGGCCGCCACCAGCGCGCCGCTGCGCCGGCTGCTGCGCCCCCGCGGGCCCCTCGCCCGCCGGGTCGACGCCGACGGCGGCCCGGCGGCGCTGGCCCGGCTGGCCGGCGGCGCCAGCGCGGTGCCCGCCGCGAAGGTGCCCGCCGGCGGCAAGGTGCTGGACACGCTGGTCACCGACGGCCGTGGGCTCGGCTCGCTGACCCGCGCCGTCATCGAGCAGGCCGCCCAGAACCCGTGGTGGCACACCACCAGCACGGCCGGCCTCACGGCGGGCATCCGGGCGCTGGCCGCCGACGACCCGGTCACCACCGTGGCCACCAACGCCGGCGACCTGCTCGGCGCCGACCGGTTCTTCCTCGGCGCCGCCGACGGTCGGCTGTTCGAACGCCGCCGCGTCGGCGAGCAGTGGGTGTGGCGCGACCACGGCCTCCCGCCGGGCACCGCCGTGGCCACCTCCGGCGCCACCGTGGCACCTGACCGGGTGTTCGTCCGCACCCGCGACAGCCGCCTGTTCGAGCGGCGGTGGGACGGCGACCGGTGGGTGTGGCGCGACTGCGGCGCGCCGCCGCTCGGGGTACGCAGCCGCCCGACGGCCGGCGGCAACCTGGTCCACGTGCTCGGCGGGGACGGGAACCTGTACCGCTACGACCCGGCGGCCGGGTCGTGGGCGTCGCTGGGCAAGCCGGCGATGTGGTCCACCGAACGGCTCTGGGGCACCCCCCGCCCGATCGGGACGACGGTCCTGGTCGCCACCAGCCACAACCGGCTGTTCGTCCACAGCGGGCAGTGGAGCCAGGTCGGCAACGACGCCATCCCGCCGGTGTGGGGTTCACCGGCCAGCCAGCACCCGTCCGCGTACGGGTCCCGCTTCTCCTACCTCACCACGGACGGCTGGCTGGTCTCCCAGCTCTCCGACGGCTCCCTCTACCGGCACGACGCGGCCCCCGATGGGCGGCGGCTGGTCTCGCTCGGGCAGCAGGCGGCCCAGATCGGCGAGGACGACGGCATGTCGATCATCGCCCTCGGCGCGCCCGACGCCAACCCGGCCGACGTGCGCCTCATGCGCCGCTACCGCTACTACCACGACGGGCACGAACGGGAGTACTGGGGCTGGGAAGTGATCGGGTCCGCGCCGGCCGGGGGCCTCGGCCGGCACCGCCCCGGGCCCGTGCTCGGCGAGTTCCGCAGCGGCGAGATCTTCGCCGTGACCGGCGACGGCCGGCTCACCTCGTGGCGCTGGGGCTACGCACCGACCGGCTGGATCGACCACGGCATCCCCGCCGACCCGCGCGGCGCCGGCCCGGACACCGCGCCCGCCCCGGCGCACCTGCGGTTCGCCCCCCGGGTGGGGCTGCTCGCGTCGCTGCTGTTCACCCACACCGTCCCGGTGGGCGCGGGCAGCCGAGCCCGGATGCAGATCGGGCACAACGTGGGCGACGACGGCGCGGTGCGGGAGAACGTCCTCACCGCCGCCGTGGACGGACCGGCCATCCCCGTGGCCGCCCGCGCCACCGCCACCACGATCGGCCCCCTCGCGCCGAACGGCCGCCCGGCCCTGGTCACCGCCGCCCTGCTGCCCGGCGCGGACGGCACCTGCCGGATCAGCTACTGGATCGGCCGGGACGCCACCGCCACCGGCACGGCCGCCGCCGGGTGGAGCGGCCCGTACGAGCTGCCCGACCCGGTCAGCGCCCACGCCGCCGGCCTCGACGTCGCCCTCGCCGACCTCGACGGCGACGAGCAGCCCGAACTCGTCGTCGCGTACGGGGTGAGCCGCCCCGGCGGCACCGAGAACCGGGTGCACTACCGCGTCGGGTGGGGCCTGGACGCGGCCGGCACGGTGACCCGCGGGTGGGGTGACTCGCAGCCCACCCCGCAGCAACTCGACACCATCACCGCCGTCGGCGTCGACGTGGTCGACATGACCGGCGACCAGGTCCCCGACCTGCTGGTCTTCGCCGCCGGCGCGGTCGGCGCCACCCCGGTGGCCCGCTACCTCACCGGGCTCGGGCTCAACCGGCGCGGCCGGATCGTCAACGGCTGGACGACCGCCCGCGCGGTGCCCGACGAGGCGGCCGTCGCCGGCGCCGCCGGGGCGGGCATCGCCGTGGCCGACGTGACCGGCACCCGCCGCCCCGACCTCGTCGTCGCCCGCCGCAGCGGCACCACCGTCACCTACCGCACCGCCTTCGACCTCGACCCCGCCGGCGTACCCGTCAGCTGGAGCCCCGCGGTCACCGTCACCGGGGCCGCCGACGCCGGCACCGCCCGCGGCTGCGCGGTCGCGATCGCCGACCTGCGGGCCGACCTCGTCGCCGACCGGGCCCAAATGGGCGACGACTTCATGGCCGCGGCCGCGGCCCACCAGGGCCGGCTCGCCCCGGCGCAGTCGCTGGCCCGCAACCACCGGCCCGTGCCGGTCGACCTCACCACCGCCGCAGCGGCCGTACGCGAGACGGTCCGCCCCGAGACCGCCGTGGCCGGGGAGGTGCTCGCCGGACTCAGCCTCGGCGACGGCGAACTGGTCGACGCCCTGCCCGACAGCGGCGACCCGCTGCGCCGGCTGCTCGCCGGGGTCAGCTTCACCGTCCCCGCCTACGAACTGCTGCGCGGCCTGTCCCAGGAGCACGTCGTGCCGAACCTGCCCGCGGTGGCGCCGGAGACGATGACCGCGCTGGCCGCCAACCCCCGGTTCATCGAGGCGTTCCTGGTCGGGCTCAACCACGAGATGAGCCGGGAGATGCTGTGGCGGGAGTTCCCCGCCGACCCGCGGCAGACCTGGTTCCGGCAGTTCTGGGACGTCCGCGGCGCCGTCTCGGCCGGCGCGCCACTGACCGACATCCCGCCGCTGACCGACGACGCCTGGCTCAACGGGCCGCTGGGCAGCCACCTCACCGCCGTCGGCGCCCCCGGCGAGCAGTCCCTCGTGCTGGTCATCCGCGGTGAGCTGCTGCGCCGCTACCCGTCCACCATCGTCACCATGCGTCAGGCCACGTGGACCGGGCCCGAGCAGCGGGAACCGGCCGGGCCGGACATCCTGTCCATCTTCCACGCGTGGCTGTCGCCCGACCTGCTGCTGTTCGGGTTCCCGTTCACCGCCGACGTCGCCCGCGGCGCCACCCGGCAGGCCGCCGGCCCCGCCGGCTACTTCTTCCTGCTGCGCGAGCAGCCGGCCGCGCCCCGCTTCGGCGTCGACCTCACCGGCGACCCGCTGCCGCCGGACGCGGTCGTCTTCGCCGCCCGGCAGGGCCGCAACGCCGCCGACACCGCCCTCGCGGTGCTGCAACGCCCCGTCCTGCTCGCCCGCCACGCCAGCGACCTGCTACCGACGCCGGAGACCCAGTGATGACCACCTCGTCGTACGCCGCGAACCGGCCGCCGCTGTCCACCGTGCTCACGCAGACCCCGTGGACGTCGTCCGCGCTCGTCCCCGCGGTCATGCTGCCGGTGCGCCTGGAGACCCGGTTCGCCGGCGCGACCCTGAAGATCCGCGTCTACCCCGACCAGATCCACGTCGACGACCACGAGCCGGACCTCACCGCCGAGGAGATCGCCGCCGGCCGGGCGTACTGGGGCGAGGGCCGGCCCGGCGGCGTCACCGGCGCACCCGACGAGGCGGCCTGGAACGACCTGGTCCGCCGCTTCGGCGCGCCCCGCGCCGCCTGGATCGCCCGGGTGATGGAACCCGTCGCCGGCGACTTCCCCGAGCCGCAGCCCCGCCCCGGCCCCTGGTGCGAACCGGCCCGGGCCCGGCTGCTGCCCACCCGCTGGTACGCCGTCGGCCGCACCGCCAGCGGCCGGCTGTTCACCGGCACCTCCGGCACCGTCACCCCGGACCTGCCCGTCGGACCCACCCCCGTGCCGGCCGGCGGCACCGGCACCATCGACCAGGTGCCGGCCGAGGCGCCGCCCGTGGACGCCGGGATGCGCTGGACCGTCGACTTCGCCACCGCCGAGGCCGCCGGCATGGCGCTGACCGTCACCGTCCCCACCGGCACCGACGGGAAACCGGAGACGGTGGAACGGCTGCTGGTGTTCGGGCTCGACACCACCGCCGCGCCCGACGCCTCCGCGAAGGCCCTCGGGCGCCTGCTGGAGGCGCACGCCGCGACCGACGGGCTGGCGTTCCTCGCCCCCGACACCCCCACCAACAACACCGCCACCGCCGCGCCGGCGGCGGCCCCCACCACCGCCGCGCCGCGCGCCGCCGACACCGCCACCGGGGCCGGGGCGCCCGACGCCGCCGCCGCGCTGGTCGCCGCGGCCCTGGGCGTGTCGCTGACCGCCGAACCCGACGACGCGCTGACCGCCGCCCGGGGCGCGCCGACCCGCGAGGGCGCGCCGACCGCGCTCGCCCGCGGCACCGGCGCCGCCGTCGCCGACCGACCCACCGGCCGGCTGGTGCGGCGACTGCTCTGGCCGGCCAGCTTCGGCGCCCTGCTGCGGGACCCGCTGCCCGTCGCCACCGCCGCCGAGCAGGCCGCGCTGCGCGAGCACTTCGTCGCCCACGTGCACGCCGACGGGCCGCTGCCGACGCTGCGCATCGGCCGCCAGCCGTACGGACTGCTGCCGGTGGCCAGCCTGCGGGACTGGCGCCCGGCCGGCGGCGGCGAGGCCCGGGCCGTCGGGCTGCTCACCAAGCTGTGGCAGCAGGTGTGGCTGCCCTCCCCCGTTTCCCGGATCGTTCCCGGCCTCGCCGACCCCGAGCGCACACTGCTGGACATCCTGGCCACCGACGCGCGGGTGCTGGAGGTACGCGCCCGCAGCATGCTCGGCAACGAGTACGTCAGCTGGCTGTGGCGCTTCGCCCGCCTCGGCCTCGGCCCGGACTGGCGCGAGCAGGTGGTCGAACCGGCCCGGGACCTGCTCGCCGCCCTCGGGCTGGGCAGCCCCACCGACCCGCGGCTGTCCCTGGCCGTGTTCGCCAAGGAGGCGTACGCCCTCGGCACGCCCCTGCTCGACGGGCCCGGACAGCCGCGCGCCGACCGGATCCGCGCGTACCTCGACGCGCTCGCCGCCGTCGGCCTGGAAGGCGACGAGGTGCCGGCGAGCCCCGGCGACGGGCCGGTGCCGCTGTTCCACCGGCTGCTGCGCGCCGCCCTGATCGCCGAGCACTCCGCCGCCGCGCACGCGTTCGCCGCCGAGGCGGCCCTGCCCGCCGCGGCGGAGGTCCCGGAGCCGGAACTGGTCGACATCCGCCCGCACGACCGCACCCCGGTGCTGCGCCGCCGCCTCGCCGTGCCCGTGCCCGGCGCCCCCGGCGAGACCGTCGGCAGCTACCTCGCCAGTTCCCAGCTCGACCCCCGCCACATCCGGGCCACCACCGACCTGCGCGCCTTCCGTGCCGCCCTGACCGACCTGGGCGACGCGCTCGACGACGGGCTGTCCCCCGCCGACCTGCACCGGCACGTCGCCGGCACCCTCGGCCTGGCCACGCACCGGTTGGACGCCTGGATCACCTCGCTGGCCACCCGCCGGCTGGCCCAACTCACCGCCGGGCCGCCGACCGGGGTGCACGTCGGCGGGTACGGCTGGCTGGTCGACCTGCGGCCGGCCGGGCCGCCGCGGCTGGTGCCCCGCCCCGCCGACGTGCCCGACACCGTGGCACCGCCCACGCTGCCCGTCGCCCCCGACGGCGCGGGTCACGTGCACGCCCCCTCGCCAGCGCAGGCCGTCACCACCGCCGTGCTACGCAGCGCGTGGCGCTCGCACCACGGCGGCGACCACCCGATGGCCGTCGACCTCTCCTCCCGCCGGGTCCGCCTCGCCGAGCAACTGCTCGACGGCGTCCGCGCCGGCCAGAGCCTCGGCGCCCTGCTCGGCTACCGCTTCGAGCGCGGCCTGCACGACCACCCCGACGGCCCGCTGGACCAGTTCCTGCCGTTGTTCCGCCGGCTCGCGCCAGCGCGCGCCCACCGTGTCGACGCCCACGACGACACCACCACGGTCACCGCGACCGTCGAGTCGGCGGCGACCGTCGACGGGCTGGAACTGCACCGGCTGCACCAGGCCAAGGCCATCGAGTCACCACTCGACGCGCTGCCCGGCGCGGCCCGCACCGCCGTGCGGCAGGTCCTCGCCGACCTGGCCGACGCCACCGACGCCGTGGCCGACACGCTGCTCGCCGAGAGCGTCCACCAGCTCGCCCTGGGCGACATGAACCGGGCCGCGGCCGCCGTCGACGCCGCCTCCGGCGCCGCCGCCAGCCCACCCCAGCTACACGTCACCCGCACGCCGGCCACCGGCGCGACCCTCACCCACCGGGTGCTGCTGCTGATCAACGTCGACGACCGGATAGACCCGCTGCGGCAGGACTGGCCGGCCGCCCGCGCCCAGCACCCGCGCATCATCGGCAGCCCCGCCGACGCGCTCACCGCCGTGCTGCTGCCGCCCTCGCCGCGGGTGTTCTGGCGCTACCGCTGGCACGCCCCCCACGGCGTCACCGCCACGCCGTGGCGCGACGCGAGTCTGGACCGGCTGCAGACCCCGGCGATCGACCTGCTCGCCGCCCCGCCACACCCCGGCCGCCCCGACGACGCCGAACTGGACCGCCGCATCGCCCTCGTCACCTGGGCGAAGCTGCTGCCCGCCGAGGTGCGACCGGACTGGACGCTGGAGCTGGACTACGACCGCGACCCGGCCTGGGCAGCGGACAAGGTCGGCCTGGCCGAGTTCCTGCACGCCGTGAACGTGCTGCGGGACCTGTTCGGCCGCTCCCGGCCGGTCCTCGCCGCCGACCTGGGCCTGGACCCGGACGCGCCCCCGCAGGTCGATCCGGTGATGAAGGCGCAGACCGACGAGCTGTGGCAGTCGGCGCGGACCGCCGCCGCCGCGCTGCGGGCCACCCCGGCCGCCGACGCGCCCGGCTGGGACGAGACGGCGGTCCGCCTGCTGCTGGACACCGCCGCCGGATTCGGCGTCACCGGCGCGGTGCCCCCGCCGCCGGCCGCCGGCACCGCCGCCGCGGTCGCCGACGCCGCCCTGGTCGCCGGCCACGAGCTGGACCGCCGGCTGGCCGCCCACTGCCGGGTCGTCGCCGACCTGCACGACCGGGCCCCCTGTCCACCGTCGGCCTGCACCTGCGACCCGGCGACCGACTTCGACCGGCCGACCGCACCCCCCGCGCGGCGGCGGGACGCCCAGATCGCCCGCGTCCGGGCGCTGCTCGGCCCCGACATGCCGGTCCTGACCGCCGCCGGCGCGCCCCAGCCGGAGCGGTTGGCCGCCGCGCTGGCCGCCAGCGACGCGTTGCAGGGCGGCTCCCCCCACCCGGTGCGCCGGTGGCTGTCCCGCTACGGCCGGGTCCGCCCCGCCGTCGGCCGGCTCCAGGAGGTGCTGACCGCCGCGCAGGCACTGGACGCCGGCGGCGTGGTGAAGCTGCCCGCCACCGTCCGGGTGGCACAGCTGCCGTACGCCCCCGGCGACCGCTGGGTGGGCGAGGCCCCGCCGCGCGCGAACACCGAACCGGTGTCCCTGGTCGTCGTCTCCCCCGGCGGCATCGACCCGACCAGGCCGGTGCACGGCCTGCTGGTCGACGAGTGGACGGAGGTGGTGCCCGCCGGGCGGGTGCAGACCGGGCTCACCTTCGAGTACGACGCCCCCGGCGCCGCCGCGCCGCAGGCGGTGCTGCTCGGCCTCGCGCCCGACGGCGCCGCGACGTGGCAGCCGGCCACCCTCGCCAACGTCCTGGAGGAGGCCCTCGACCTGGCCGTCGCCCGCGCCGTCGACGTCGACTCCCTCGGCGCGGCCGGCCAGTTCCTGCCCGCCCTCTACTTCCCCACCAACATCGCCGAGACCACGACCACCACCGACTTCGTCCCCGACGCGACGCTCGCGCCGCAGGGCGGGCAGGAGGGCCAGTGACCACCGCCGAACCAGCCCTGGCCGACACGCACACCCCGTCGGTCACCACCTGGACCCGCCTCGAACCGCGTACCCGCCGCGCCGACCTGGCCCCCGCCGTGGAGGCCCGCACCGCCGACCCGTTGTGGCTGCTCGCCCGGCAGTGGCAGCTCGGCGAGTTCACCGGCGAGGACACCGGCTCGCCGGTCAGCGCCCGGGTGCACGCCGAGGCCGCCCGGTTCACCCGCTACCGGCCCGGCACGGCCTCCGGCAGCACGGTCGGCCTGCCCACCGCCACACCGTTGGAGGCGGTGGTGGAACGGGAGTCCGCCGCCACCGCCGGCGACCTGCGCTTCGCCGTCGAGAGCGGCCAGCAGCTGCTGCGGTCGCTCGCCGCCGCCGGCGCCGGCGAGCTGGCACCCCGGCTGTGCAGCAGGTATCCCGTCCCCGCCGTGCCGCCCGACGCCGCGTCGGCCGCGGACGCCGAGACCCTCGGCTACCTGCGCATCGCCGCCGGCCGCGTACCGCACGGCGACCTGGCGCTGCGCGCCTGCGCCGAAGGCCGGTTCGTCGCCGAGAACGAGGTGCCGTCCGCCCTGGTCGGCGCGGTCACCGCCGCGATCGCCGAGTGGATGACCTGGCTGGGCGTGCCGCCCCGCCCCGCCGGCCCACCGGACGGCTACCTGCTGCAACTGCCCGCCGTGCTGGCGCCGGGCGCGTCCCGGCCCGCCGCGCCGCCGTGGCCGCCCGAGGACTTCACGCCCCTGTTCAGCGCCCCCGGCCAGGAGGGGCCCGCGTGGCGGCGCGAGCGGCTGGAGTACGACTTCGCCGTCGGCGCGCACGGCTGCGCCGGCGAACTTGTCCTCACCGCCCACGAGTACGACGGCGACCGGCTGGACTGGTACCACTTCGACCACGAACCCGGGGCGACCGTCGACGCCGTCCCGGCGGTCGAGGACGTCGTCAAGGTGCTGCTGCCCACCCCGGTCGCGTACGCCGGCATGCCCTCGACCCGCTTCTGGGAGTTGGAGGACGCCCGGGTCAACCTGGCCGGCATCGGCGCCGGCGCCGGCGACCTGGCCCGGATGTTCCTGGTCGAGTACGGCCTCGTCTACGGCAACGACCACTTCCTGGTGCCGCTGGAGCTGCCCGTCGGGTCCGCCACCCGGATCCGGTCGCTGATCGTCACCGACACCTTCGGCATCCAGACGCTCGTGCCGGCCGCGCCCGACGACACGGCGCTGTTCCGCCCGTCCGGGGCGACCGCCGGCGGGCCGGCCGACGTGCTGGTCCTGCCCGCGACGGCCGCCGTCACCCTCGACTCCGAGCCGGTGGAGGAGGTACGCCTCGGCCGCGACGAGATGGCGAACCTGGCGTGGGCCGTCGAACGGACCGTCACCGGCGCCACCGGCCGGCCGATCGACCGCGGCGCCCAGGTGGGTCGGGCGACGCCGCCGCCGCGGCCACCGGTCGCCGACGCCGAGGCGGTGCCCAGCCTGTCGTACGCCTTCGCCACGACCGTGCCGGACAACTGGGTGCCGCTGATCCCGGGGCCGACGCAGGACCGGCCCGACGTGGTCCGGCTGCGCCGGGTCCCGCTGCAACAGCCGTCCCGCGAGGGTCCGCCGGTCGCGGTCGCCGGCCACAGTCGCCTGCTCGACTGGCGCTGGCGCGGCGACGACCTGGTCGAGCTGGCCATCCCCGAGGAGGAGGTGCCGCGCGCCGGCACCCGGCTGCTGCGCCGGTGGCAGCTCGCCCGGTGGACCGACGGGTCGGTGCACCTGTGGCTGGGCCGCGCCCGCCACACCGGCACGGGCGAGCTGTCCAGCGGCCTGCGCTACGACACCGTCCAACCGCGCTGAACGACCCCACCCGCGCACCGACCGAACCAGATCAGCGGAGACCACCATGACGATCACCTGGAAGAACGACCTGCCGCTGCCGATGGCCCGGCCCCGGTACTACGACCACCAGTACCTGCGCGCCGGCGACCTGACCCAGGCGCTGGACTACCTGCTGGCCCGGCAGAACCTCGCCGCCCGGCTGCTGCAGCCCAGGGGCGTGGTCACCGGCCTCGACCTGACCGCCACCGGCGGCGACGTGACGATCGGCCAGGGCGTGGCGATCGACGGCGCCGGCCGGGTGATCGTGCTGGCGGAGAACACCCGCAAGGCCCTGCCCGCCGAGGGCAGCAGCTGGCACGTGGTGATCCGTTACCACGAGTACCTCAGCGAGCGGCGCGACGAGGGCGGGGTCGCCGGCGAGACCCGGTGGACCGAGGAGGGCCGCATCGAGTTCTCCGCCGCCGCCCCCGCCGACCCGACGAACGCCATCGTGCTCGGCACGGTCACCCGCGCCGGCGGCACGATCACGGTGCAGGGCACCGGGCGGGTGGCGGCGGGCCTCCGGGTCCCGGTCGGGGCCATCGTGCCGGCCGTCGGCGGCGGCGCCCAGTCCGGCATCACCTTCCCCACCGACCCGGGCGGCGGCGCGGGCGACGAGGCGTACATCCGGTACTGGCCGTACAGCGGCGAGAACACCATCCTGCGCATCGCCAACAACAACGACGCCGACGACATCATCGCCTTCACGCAGCAGAACGCGGACCGGCTGCGCATCGCCGGCGGCATGCTGCACCTGGGCAGCATGGAGGGGGCCACCGTCTCCCCCGGCCAGGTGGTCACCGGGCTCGGCTTCTGGGGCCCCGGCGTGCAGCACGCGCAACTGTCGTTCCGGGCCGGCAGGGGCTTCGAGCTGGTCGACCGCAGCAACGACGTGCCGGGGCTCGGTTACGGCGAGGGCAGCAAGCCGTACGCCGACCTGGCGGTCAAGGAGCTGCGGGCGGCGAGCCTGCGCGGGCGCGGCGGGCTGTCGCTGACCGCCGAGGGCGGCGTCGCCGTGCGGGCCACCGGCGGCGTCACCGTGGTCAAGGACGCCAACGGCAACGGCGACCTGACGGTGCAGGGTGGCCTGTGGACGGGCGGGAACATCTCCATGCCGTCCTATGGCTCCCTCAACGGCGCGAACCGACTGCACATCAACGGCCCCGAACGGCTCTACCTGCTCAACAGCGCCGGCGTCTACGTCGGCTACGGCGAGGGCAGCGGCCCGGAGACCGGCTGCCTGTGGGTCGAGAAGCGCGGCTTCTTCGGCGGGAACGTCCAGATCAACGGCCAGCTCGGCGTCGCGGTCAGCCCGAACACGGTGCCCTCCTGGAGCGGCGGCGGCATCAGCACGTTCGACCTGTTCTCCTCCGGCGCGATCTATCTCGGCACCGAGTCGGGCGGCTACACGATCAGCCTGATGGCCGGCAGCGGCGTGATCAAGGGCAAGTCCAAGCAGTTCGCCATCGACCACCCGCTGGACGCCCCCGACGCCACCGAACGCCGCCAGCTCATCCACGCCGCCATCGAAGGGCCGGAGAACGGCGTCTACTACCGGGGTGAGGCGCGGCTGGACGGCGGCACCGCCACCGTCGAACTGCCCGCGTACTTTGAGGCGCTGACCCGGCCGGAGGGCCGGACCGTGCACCTGACGCCGGTCTTCGACGACGACGAGCCGGTCTCCGCGCTGGCCGCGAGCCGGGTGAAGGACGGGGCCTTCCGCGTCCGCACCGTCGACGGGTCGCCGGCCTCGCACGCCTTCTACTGGGAGGTCAAGGCCGTCCGCGACGACCTGGAGCCGCTCGAGGTGGAGGTGCCGGCGACGCATTGACCTGCCCTCGGGGCCGGGCCACCCGTAATCGGGCCCGGCCCCTGCGGCCGGTGCTGTCCATGCGTCAGGGGTTCACGCGCGTGGGCGCGCCGCGGGGCCGCCAGCCGGCCGGCGGGTCCTCACCGACCAGTCCGTCCACCGCCTCGCGGAGCAGGTCGGCGTGGCCGGTGTGCCGGCCGTACTCCTCGACGAGGTCGCAGACGAGCCGGCGCAGGCTGGCGTGGCGGCCGTCGGGTGTGGCGGCGTGAACGGGTTGGTCGAGCCCGCCGTCGGCCAGGGCCGCGTCGAGCCTCGCGCGGGATCGTTCGACGGCGCCGTCCCACAGCGCGTAGAGCTGTTCGGGAGTGTCGGTGGCGGCGGAGGCGAACGACCAGTCGTTGCCGCCGTCCCAGGCGCTGCCCTCCCACGGCGCGCCGATCGGCTGCCCGGTCAGCTTGGTCGTGAAGGTGCTGTCCTCCACGGCGGCGAGATGCTTGAGCAGGCCGCCGAGGGTCAGCGAGGAGGCGCCGAAGCGGGTCCGCAGCGCGGCGGCGTCGAGGCCGTCGGCCTTCCAACGGAAGGTCGCACGCAGCCGGTCGAGCGCACCGACGAGATGCTCGACCTCGGTGCCGGCGAGGGGCGGCTCCCACGGGTACTCGCTGTTGCTCATGGCGCCACCGTAGCTCTGGCCTCCGACAACCCGTGTCCGCGAAGTCACAGACCTTGTGCGGACTCGACCTGGGCCGGGTTGGCCGACGGGCACCACCGACTGACGAACCGGTCAGCGGCAGAGGGAATCGACGAACGACTCGAAGTCGGGGAACTCGGCCCGTGCCGCCTCGATCACCTCGGGCGCGGTCCGCCGTGCCTGCGGCGCGTAGCGCTCGGCGATCACGGTGCGACGGGCGTCCGGACGGGGGCGGTGCTCGTGGCGCGGCCACATGGTCGCCTCCAGCGGGCCGAAACCATCGGCCAGCAGCCACAGGTAGGCCCCCAGGTCGCCGGCGACGACGGACGTCTCACCTTCGGAGCCGAGGAACACCACCGGCTGCCGGTCGACCGGCTCACCCGGCCGGGCCAGCCAGAAGGCGGCCAGTCCGCCGGTGCCGTCCCGGCCGAAGATCCGCAGGTCCAGGCCGTCCATCGAGCTGTTGCCGCTCCAGGCGTGCCACCACTCGGCGGTCTCGCCGAGGGTGCGAAAGCTGTCGTACGGCTCGAAGTCGACGCCGTCGCCGCCCGCGTAGTCGAAGCCGCCGTCCTGGGCCTCCCGCAGCGCGGCGGGCAGGGTGAGTTCTTCTCCGGTCACCCGCGCACCGTAGCGGGGGCCACGACAGGAACGGCGCGACCACCC
Organism: Micromonospora sp. NPDC048040; assembly: GCF_055587185.1. Taxonomy (NCBI): domain Bacteria; kingdom Bacillati; phylum Actinomycetota; class Actinomycetes; order Micromonosporales; family Micromonosporaceae; genus Micromonospora; species Micromonospora sp. NPDC048040. The sequence continues at coordinate 173,503 of NZ_JBVJGT010000011.1, forward strand.
GGCTCGACCATCTCGACCGGCCGCCCCGACTCGACAAGGGCGCCGTGGCGGCCGGCACGAACGTCATCGGATCGAGGTTCCAGGGCGTGCCACCTCCGACGCCCGGCGGCAATGACACACGTCACACACATTGACCCAGATCGTCAAATGTGATGCGTCAGCCACTCCTCTCAAATGGACATTCAGCCCTTTCTCCGCCGCACGGAAACGGATCGAAATCAAGGGGTAGCGCATCGCTTCACGTCGTTGCATACTTGCCGCCGACGCACGGGCGATCCCGGCGTGCCGATACCGACCGAAAGGTTATTCCGTGAAGCGTGACCAGTCGCCTGTGCTGCCGGGCAGCGGCGCCACCGACTACGCACGCTATATGCGCACGGACGCGCTGCTCGACCTGCAACGGTCGCCGGCCGAGATGATCCACCGCGACGAACTGCTCTTCCAGGTGGTGCACCAGTCGGCCGAGTTGTGGCTCAAACTGGCGGCGGCCGAGTTGACCGAGGCGACCGCCCGGGTGGGCGCCGGGGACCCCGCGACGGCCGAGGCGCTGCTGACGCGGGCGACGCTCGCCGTGCGGCTGATCACCGACCAACTGGAGATGTTCCGGCACCTGTCCCCCGTGGACTTCCAGGCGATGCAGCCCGCGCTGGGCAACGGCTCCGGCGCCGAGTCGCCGGGCTGGCGGCAGGTCCAGGCGGCCAGCCGGCAACTCGGGCGCGCGTTCGCCGACTGCCTCGCCGAGCGGGGCATCCCGGTGGCGGCGTTGTGCCCGGCAGACCCGGCGGACCCCGTCCACCGGCTGGCCGAGGCGATGGTGGAGTGGGACGAGCGGGTGTCGCTGTGGCGCACGCGGCACTACCAGGTGGCCCTGCGGGTCGGCGGTCACGCTCCGGCCGGCACCCCGGGCAGCCCGGCCACCATGCTCGCCAAACTTGTCGGGCACCGGTTCTTTCCCGATTTGTGGCAGGCCCGACTCCAGCCCGCGGCCGACGATTCCGGTGCCGCCAAGCCCTGACTTCCGCACTCGCCGGCGGTGACCGGCGTCCTCCCATTGTGGTGCCGATTCGGAAATGTCGAGGGGCGCTTCGTGCACGAATTGACGACCTGGTTGTCCGGTACGGCCGACCCGCGCACTTTTCCCTACCCGGCGGTGCTGCACGAATTCCATCGGGTCGGCAAACACTTCGTCGAAAAGGAACTCCTCGCCCTGCTCGACGAGACGCGGGCGAGGGTGGCCGGCGCGACGGCGGCCGGCGGCGACGAGGCGCGGCTGTTGACCGACTTCCTCGACGTGACGCTCGACAAGTGGGACGGCCGCTACGACTACCGCAGCTACCTGGCCCTACGCCTGCTCCGGCTGCCCTGCGGCGCGGACGACCCGCCCCCGGCCGAGGACGACGCCACCTCGCGGCGCGCCCGTGACCGGCTGTTCGTCCGCCTGGTCGCCGACGCGTTGGCCTTCGAGTTGGCCGCCGCCGCCCACACCACCGACCTGCTCCCGCAGCAGCGTCCGGGGCCGCCGGTGGTGACCAAACGCTGCCGCCTCGGCGTCCGGGCCGCCCTGCCCCCGCTGGCCCGCCTCGGCCTGGTCGCGGTCGGCGACGACGAGCCGGCGACCAGCGCCGCCGCGCTGCACGCCGTCGCCGCCGAACTCGACCCTGACGGGGATCAGACGCTGCGGCTGAGCATGCTGCCGGTCCACGTGACCCACGACGAATACCTGTTCATCCGGGTGCTCCAGGCGTACGAGTGTCTCTTCGCCGGGGTCGCGGACGAGTTGCGCGCCGCCGTCGCCGCGCTGGCCGGGGCCGCGCCACGTGCGGCGGCCGACCGGCTGGGGTACGCCGGGGACCTGCTCGGCGCCGCCGGCCCGCTCTTCTCGCTGCTGGCCACCATGCAGGCGGAGTCGTTCCGGACGTTCCGGCAGTACACCGAGGGGGCCAGCGCCATCCAGTCCCGCTCCTACAAGCTCGTGGAGTCGCTCTGCCGTACGCCGGAAGGAGACCGGCTGGACTCGGTGGCCTACCGGTCGGTGCCGGAGGTGCGGTCCCTGGTGCGGGCCGGCCAGCCGACGATCGACGAGGCGTACCGGTCGGCCGTGCGTGCGGGCCGGCTCGACGGCGCGGACCGCACGCTGGTGGCGCGGCGGATGGAGACGTTCGCCGGGGCTCTGTTGCAGTGGCGGCGCACCCACCACCGGATCGCCACCCGGATGCTCGGTCCCCGCTCCGGGACCGGCTACACGGAGGGCACCCCCTATCTGGCGGCGGTCCGCGACGTGCCGGTCTTCACGGTCGGCACCGCCGATTCCCGCCCGATCGACCCGATTGGAGGCCACACCGCGTGAGTCGATCCCACCCCGCGCCCGGGCCCGACGCGCCCCGGTGCCTCGACGCCGCCACGCAGGCCGCGCTGCGCGCCGAGTTCCCCCTGCTGGAGACCTGTGTCTACCTGAACAACAACTCCACCGGCGCGGTGCCGAGGGGCGCGGAGCGGGTGCTGCACGACTACTGGGAGACGCTGCGCACCTGGCGGGACGACGTGTGGCAGGGCTGGCACGTCGGCCTCGACCGGTACGCCGACTCGGTGGCGGCCCTGATCGGCGCACCGCCGGGCAGCGTGGTCACCGACGCGAACCTGAGCACTCTGCTCGCCCGGGTGGCGTCCTGTTTCGACTACCGCCCGCCGCGCGACCGGGTCGTCACCACCGACCTGGAGTACCCGACGGTGCCGTTCGTCTTCCGGGCGTTCGGCCGCTACGGCGCCCGCCTCGACGTGGTCGGCACCGGCGGTCCGCACCTCGACCAGGAGGCCCTGGAGGCGCGCCTCGACGAGCGGACGCTGCTGGTGTGCGTGTCGCACGCCAGCTTCACCTCCGGCGCCACCGTCGACCTGCCCCGCCTGGTCGCCCGCGCCCACGACGTCGGCGCGCTGGTGGTGGTGGACGCCTTCCAGACCGTGGGGGTGGTGCCGATGGACGTCACCGCCCTCGGTGTCGACGTCGTCCTCGGCGGCGCGCACAAGTGGCTCTGCGGCGTCGGCACCGCCTTCCTCTACGTCCGCCCCGACCTGGTGCCGGAGCTGGCGCCGGCCGCCACCGGCTGGCAGGCCGGCGACCGGGCGTTCACGTTCCAGCCGTCCACCGGCTGGGCGCCCGCCGCCCGGCGGTTCGCCGGCGGCACGCCGTACCCGGTCACCTCCCTGGTCTCCCAGGTCGGCCTGGACCTGCTGGCCGGGATCGGCACCGAGGCCATCCGGCGGCAGTCGCTGGCCCTCACCCAGCGGGTCCTGGACCGGGCCGGCGCGGCCGGCATCGCGGTGGTCAGCCCCACCGCGCCGCATCGCCGTGGCGGCGTGGTCTGCCTGGACGTCCCCGACGGCGAGGCGGTGAAGCGGCGACTCGCCGCCCGTGACCTGATCTGCAGTTGGCGCGGCTACCTGCGGGTCGGTCCGCACGTCTACAACACTCTCGACGAGGTCGACGCGTTCATGGACGCGCTGGAGAAGGAGCTGCACCGGTGACCGTCACCCTCTCGCCGCGGGCGCTGATGAGCCTGCTCGCCAACGGTCCGAAGGCCATGGACGTGCTGGAGACGGCGTTCGGCATGGGCCTGCTGGACGCGCTGGAGCCCGGGCCCGTCCGTCTCGACGCGCTGGCCGCCCGGTTCGGGGTACGCCCGCTACGGCTCTACAAGTTCCTCGACTGCCTGGAGAGCCTGGGCTTCCTGACGCGCGACGAGCCCGACGACGACATCGGCACGACCAGCTACCGGGCCGTGCCGGGGCTGCGCGACGCGGTCGCCGCGGTGGTCGGCCCTGGCGCGGTCGAGCGTGACCGGGACCGCTATCCCTGGCGGCGGCTGCACGGCCGGCTGCCCGAGAGCCTGCGCGGCCAGGTCAGCATCGGCGACGACGACTTCGCCTGGCCGCCGAAGACCGACGCGCAGACCGCCGACTTCGAGCGCAGCATGGCCGTCGGGCTGGGACCGGTGATCGAGGCGGTGCGGCGGCACGCCGATCTGCTGTGGCCGGACCGGCGTCGCCTGCTGGAGGTGGGCGGCGGCGACGGGACCCTCGCCGCGCACGTCCTCGACACCGCGCCGGGCCTGCGGGCCGACGTCTACAACCTGCCGGCGGTGGCGCCGTTGGTGGCGGCCACCCGGGTCGCGCGGGGGCACACCGAGCGGCTGGGGTTCGTCGGCGGCGACTTCCTGACCGAGCCGCTGCCCAAGGGGTACGACGCGATGTCGTTCGTGCGGGTGCTGCACGACTGGCCGAACGAGGTGGCCCGTCACCTGGTGGAGCAGGCGTACGCGGCGCTGGAGCCGGGTGGGCTGCTGCTGATCTGCGAGGAGTTCCGCACCCCGGACCGGCTGGCGATGCAGTTCTTCTGGAGCTACTTCCTGATCGGCGTGGACAGCTGCGTCAGCCGGCTGCGCGAGGCGGAGTTCTACACCAAGCTGCTCGCGGAGGTCGGCTTCGAGCGGGTGGCGGTGCTGCCCGGCACCTGGGAGCTGGTCGTCGCGTACAAGCCGACCCCGGCCGGCTGACCGGCCCCGCCCCGGCCGCGCCTTCCGCCCTTCTTCGTCGCCTTGCGCGGCCCGGTCGAACAGCAAGGTCGGCCTCGTCGCGCCTGACCGACCGCAGGGCCGTCCCAGGTCTCGACGCCCCTGCGCAGGGCGGATCACCCGGACCGGGTGGGGCGGGCTCACCCCGGTGCGGGACAGAGTGTGGTGACCCACGACAGCCAGGGAGGGCACCATGACGCTCCGCTCCAAGGTCAACATCGCGCCGACCGACGACGTGCCGCTGAAGCCGGCGCATGGCTACCGACTGCGCCGGCAGCGGCATCCGATCGGTGTCCGGGGCGGGCCGCGCCGAGCCCCGCGCGGCTACCGACTGCCCGACGCGGAGCGGCGGCAGATCCGGGCCGCGTACGACCTGCGGGAGCGGCAACTGGTCCGGGCACTGGTGACGGCCGCCGGTCAGCCCGGCGACGCGGCGGAGAACCTGGCCGGGCAGTTGGAGCAGCGGCTGGACGCGCTGGTGCACCGCGCCGGCTTCGCCCGCACCGTCGGCGAGGCCCGCAGCCTGGTCGAGCACAACACGTTCACCCTGGACGGCGGCAAGGTCAACCGCCCCTCGTACCTGGTCCAGCCGGGGCAGATCATCCAGGTACGCCCGGAGCGGCAGTGCCCCACACCGGCCGTGGTCGCCGCAGGCGGGTTCCGCGACGTCGAGGCCCCGCCGTACCTGGAGGTTCGGCCGGAGGAATTCACCGCGACACTGACCCGGGAGCCGCGCCGACAGGAGGTGCCCGACCTGCGCGACGTCCCGCTCACCGTCCGGTCCGACTAGGGCACGTATCGGGTTGTGATCAACGGCGCGGCATTTCGGCCACCTTGCCGTGCGACACCCGCACCGGCGGCGCGCGGAGTTCTACACCAAGCTGCTCGCGGGGGTCGGCTTCGAGCGGGTGGCGGTGCTGCCCGGCGCATGGGAGCTGGTCGTCGCCTACAAGCCGACCCGGCCGGCTGACCGGGTGCCCCGCTCCCCCTGTTCGGGAGAGCGGGGGCAGTTCCCGGTCGGTGGTGCCACCGCGCCTAACAGTGCCCGACGGAGGTCTGGTTGTAGACGTAGGACGAGTGGACCAGCCACCTGCCCGCCAGTGGGACACTCCGCACGAGGAACCAGCGGGTGCTCGGGTAGTTGCCGTCGAAGTTGGCGGCGTCGAACCAGCACGACATGGAGACCTGGTAGCCGTTGTTCAGCCACACGTTGGTTCCCGGGGTGCAGGCGCCGTCCCAGCACCTCACGAGGACCTGGCTGCCCTTGGTGTTGTGGACGCAGGAGACCGGGCTGCACGGAGCTGCGCTGGCCGGTGCACCCGGAATCAGGATCGACGCGACCAGGACGGCGACGACGCCGACGATCCGGTGGATCGTCCTCGGGGCGCCCGGCTTCCGCTGCTCGGCTCGCGTCGGTGTCGGCATGACCATGAGAAGTCCCTTCTATCCCAGGCAGTTGGTGGAGGAAGCGGCGCACGTGCCGCTGTCGTCGTACGGGTGCCGGAAGTCAGTTCCAGCTCGAGCACCAGGGGACGAACGCCTGGATCGGTACCTGCGCGGCGCTGACCCAGCCGGTCTTCCAGCCGGCGGTGGTGTTCGCGGTGACCTTGAACCAACGGTTCGTGGCCGGCTCGCCGGCCCACTCGCCGTCGCGCCAGCACCAGGTCCGGTCCCACTGGTCGCCCACCACCGACCCCATGACGCCGTTGGGGCCGGCGCCGTCGGGGCACTGGATCTGCCGGACCGACCCGCAGACGCGGACGTTCGTGTGGTTGAGGACGTAGCTGAGGTCGCCGGCGGCGGCCTGTGCCGGCTGGGGCACGGCGAGACCGGCGGCCGCGACCGCGGTGAGCGCGGCGGCGAGCCGGCGAGGTCGGATGATCAGGTTTGCGCGCATCGCTCCACCGTCCTGTCCGGTGTCGGGGTTCCGGCCTCCTGGCCGGTGCCTGCTTGACGGTAGAAGCCGACGCGGGCCCGCGACGGCGGTCTTGCAGCCGCCACCGCCGGCTGCAAGAGGCCGGACCCTGGTGGGATTCAGCGCGACGCGCTGCGGCGGACGTACCCCGGCCGGTCCAACCACCAGGACGCCGAGCGGCGCGCCGTCGCCGGGAGCCTCGGGTCGGTGGCCAACTGCCGGAGCAGGTCGTCACGGCCGTTGATGCCCAGCGAGTAGATGATCGCCTCCAGCACCGGCCGGTCTCCTCCGGTGCGTTCTGGCGGGCCCGCCAGCCGCCCGGCGGCATGCTCGACCACCGTACGGGCGACCCCGTCCCCGAGGTGCCCGACGGCGTGGGCGGCGGAGACCCGCACCGCCGTCGGGACGCCGTCGGCGATCGCCAGCCGTTCGACCAGCGGCTGTTGGCGCCGGTCGCCGAGGATCCGCAACGAATCCAGGATCGCCTCGGCGAGGGCGGGGTCGTGACGGAGCCGACCGCCGCCGAGTTCGTTGGCGAGGGCGGCCGCGAGCGCGGCGCGATAGGGGGTGGCGGCGACCAGGAAGCGGGTGTAGAGGCGGACGTCGGGCGACGGGTGGAACAGCGTGTCCTCGACCAGGACGGGAAGAATCGGATCGGCGCGGAGCACCTGGTCGTGGGTCGCTTCCGCGCTGGCCGCGTACGCGATCCGGGCGGCGAGGGTCTGCTGCCGCGCCAGGGTGTCGGGCGGGGTCGTGACCGGGGTGCGGTGACGGGCCAGGAACTGGCGGTACCGGCGGTCGCGGTCGAGCGAAAGTCCTGCGGCGAGTTGGGCGGCCAGGTGCGCGGTGTCGCGGTCCGCAAGCAGGTCGACGACCAGGGGAACGAGGTCGGCGACCTGCTCCTCGGTGAAGTGCCCGACGGTGAGCTTGCGCATCGCGGCGAGGAGAGCGCCTACTCTGGCCCGCTGGTGGGTCGGGTCCCGCAGTTGCGCGAAGACGTGGCGGGCGGCGTCCGGGTGTCCGGTCGCCTCGAGGGCGCACACCGTCTCGATGAACACCTGGTTCTCGCGGTCTCGAGCGAGGCTGGCACAGCTGTCGATGGCGGCTTGGCAGCCGACGGGGTGGGCGAGCAGGCGGTTGAGCGCCTCGTGCCGTTGCAGCCAGTCGACGCCGTCGGACATGACCATCTCCGCGACCAGCCGGTCGGTGATCGTCGACCAGCTCGCCGACGGCACGAGCCGGATGCGGGGGTCGGCGACGAGGGCGGCGGTGAGGTCGTCCCACTGCCCGCCGGTGAGCGGCACCGCGGTGACAGCCAGGTCGAGCAGGTTGTCGAGACCCTCGGACGGGTCGTCGGGGAGGGTGTCCCGGCAGAGGGTGAGCCGCAGCGGCTCGGCGGCCGCGACATACCGGTAGAGGTTGTCCAGCGGGGCGACGAGGGTGTTCGGCGGCAGGAGCAGCAGTTCCTCGTAGCGGCGGACGGCGGCATGGGGCACCGGGGTGAAGCCCGACTCCCAGCGGGACACCCGGCTCTCGCTGACCGGGCCGTGCGGCCACGATCCGCCGCCGAAGGCTGGAGCGAAGCGGGACGCCCGGCGCAGGTCGGTGATCGGCGAGAGCACCCGGTTGGTGCGGAGGAGCCATCCGACCGTGGGCGCGAGGCCGGTACGGCGGACCAGTCCGCCCGACACGAGCGGTGGCCGCCGCATCCACCCACTGTAGTTTCCACAATGCGGCGACGGCTGTCGGCCAGACGACTGGCGCGGTCGGCCCTCGCCCGCCGCTGCGGTCCGGCCCGGACACGCGGCTCGCTCCCCGGCCGGACGGCGTCGCCGTGTTCGCGGTGCACGACGCCGACCTCGACGAGGGCGGCGCCGTCGAGGCGGGTTGCGTGTCCACGCTCGGCGAACTCGCCGGCTGTAGCAGGCGGAAATCTCCCGCCGCGGTGTTCCTGGGAACGGGATCGTCGGCCGGGACGCGTCAGGCGGATGCCGTTCGGCTCGCCAGCGCACGGGAGAGCCTGCGGACGGCCTCGTCCATGAGGTCGGGTGGCGCGGCCGCGTAGGTGAGGCGCAGGTGCGGGGCCGGGGGTTCGGCGGCGTACCACGGCCGCCCGGGAAAGACCACGACGCCCTCGTGGGCCGCGGCGGCGGCCAGCACGACGTCGTCGGTGCCGTCGGGCAGGCGGGCCCACAGGTGCAGGCCGCCCCGCGGAACCACCTGCGGGGCGAGTGGGGGCAGGTGCCGCCGCAGCGCGGCCAGCAGTGCCGCGCGCCGCGCCTGCAACGCGGCGCGCACGGTGCGGCGGTGACGCGCCCACGCCGGGGAGGTGACGAACTCGATCGTGGCCTGCTGCAGGGGGCCGGCGACGAAGAAGTCGTCGAGCAGCCGGCCTGCCCGCAGGCGGGCGCCGGCCGGGCCACGGGCGCCGATCGCCGCGACGCGGAGCCCGGGCGCGGCGGACTTGGTCAGGGAGCGCAGGTAGACGACGTGTCCATCGGGGTCGTCGGCGGCCAGTGGAGGTGTGGCCTCGCCGTCGATGGCGAGGTCCCGGGCGTAGTCGTCCTCGATCAGGAACGCCCCGGCGTTGCGTACGGCGGCGGAGACCTCGGCGCGGCGGTGGGCGGCCAGGGTCGCGCCGGTGGGGTTGGCGTACAGCGGCTGGCAGTAGAACAATCGCGCGCCGGTGCGGGTGAACGCGGCGGCCAGTTGGTCGGGCCGTACGCCGTCGGCGTCGGCGGGGACGGGCACCACCCGCAGTCCGGCGGCGCGGGCCGTGGCCAGCGCGCCCAGGTAGGTCGGCGACTCGACGAGCAGGGTGTCACCGGGGGCGGCGAGCGCGCGGAGTGCGGAGGAGAGCGCGGCCTGCCCGCCCGGGCAGATCACCATGTCGCCGGCGCTCAGCCCGCCTCCGGCCTCGCGGGCGAACCAGGCGCGCAGGTCCTCGCGGCCCTCGGCCGGGCCGCGTTGCCACGACGCGGGCTGTCGGGCGGCTCGGGCCAGCGCGGCACCGAGCGCGGCGGCCGGTTGGAGATCCGGGCCCAGGTAGCCGCCGGACAGCGGTATCGCGTCCGATGGTGGTAGCGCCAGTAACGCCTGCATGTCCTCCTCGCCGGGTGGGCGGGGGCCGAGCGCCACGGTCTGCCAGGACAGGTCCGAAGCGGGCTGCCGCGTGGGCGCGGCGGCCACGAACGTGCCCCGCCCTGATCGCGCCTCGACCAGTCCCTGTGCGGCGAGCTGCCGGATCGCCTCGGTGACCGTCACCGGGGAGGCCTGGTGGCGCGCGGTGAGCTCGCGTACGGACGGCAGCCGGTCCCCCGGGTCGGCCCTGGCGACGAGCGCGCGCAGATCTTGGATGACGCGCTCGGCTGCGTTACCGTTACCCATGAAGGGTAAGAGTAGCGCTACTGCCGTGAGTACGGTAACAGCGGATCGCACCGTCGGGCTCGCCCTCGGCGCGCTGGGCGTGCTGGCCTTCAGCATGTCGCTGCCCATGACCCGCGTCGCCGTGCAGGAGCTGGACCCCTGGTTCGTCGCCTTCGGCCGGGCCGTCGGCGCAGCGCTGCTGGCATGGGCGTACCTGAGATCCACCGGCGCGCCCCGGCCCAGCCGGGGTCAGTGGCGGCGCCTGTCGATCGTCGCGCTCGGTGTCGTCGTCGGCTTTCCGTTGTTCACCTCGCTGGCCCTGACGACGCAGACCTCCGCGCACGGCGCGGTCGTCGTCGCCGTGCTGCCGGCCATGACCGCGATGTTCGCGGTGCTGCGCGCCGGAGAGCGTCCGCCGCCGCTGTTCTGGGCCGCGAGCATCGGCGGGCTGCTGGCGGTCCTGGCGTTCCTCATCGTCAGCGGCGCGGTCAGCGGCGCCCTGTCCCTCGCGGATCTGTACCTGCTCGCGGCGGTCGCGCTGTGCGGCCTGGGATACGCCGAGGGCGGCGCGCTCGCCCGCGAACTGGGCGGCGCCCGCACGATCTGCTGGGCATTGCTGCTGTCGCTGCCCGTCACCCTGCCCGTCACGGCCGTGACCGCCACGGTCCACCGACCGCACGCCGGCGCCGTCGCCTGGGCAGCGTTCGGTTACCTCACCGCGGTCTCCATGTTCCTGGGCTTCTTCGCCTGGTACGCGGGCCTCGCCCGCGGAGGCATCGCGCAGGTCGGACAGATCCAGCTCGCCCAGCCCGTCCTCACCCTGACCTGGTCGGCGCTGCTGGTCGGCGAGGCCGTCGCCCCCGCCTCGGTCGCCGCGGCGCTCGTGGTGCTCGCCTGCGTCGTCCTGACCCAGCGCTCCCGCACCGGAACACGAACCGCTGCTCCGTCGCCGACGGGCGAGCCGGGCGGTTCCGGCGCGAGACCCGTCGTGGCGTCGGCAGTCCACCCGTCGCCGGATCCGTCCTGATGCGCACCGGCACCACCTGGCGCGCCCGGCGGGGCGGCGTGCGCGGGCCGCGTCGACGGTGACCCGCTGGTTCTCCCGCCGCTCGGCGCGGTCCCGGCCGGGCGCGTCGCCAATGAAGGATTCCGCCGCCCCGAAAGCCCGGAATCGCAAACCGTTTACACCGCCGTCGGCCGCGAGGTATGTTACGGGCCATCCATCGAACACCATCTATAACAAATCGATGTACTGAGGGGTGGAAGATGACTGGTCGACGCGCCTCACGGCGTACGCACGGGCTGCTCGGCGCCATGCTCGCCGCGGCTCTGGTCCTGTCCGGTGAGTCGGTCCTGGCGGCTTCGCCGGCATCAGCCGCCCCGGACCGGGGCTCGGCCGCATCAAGTCGGTTGGCCACCGCGTTCGACACCGCCGCAGGACGGTACGACGTTCCCCGCGATCTGCTCCTCGCCCTCGGCCACGCCGAGACGCGACTCGACGGGCATGGCGGCAGACCGAGCGCGGCGGGCGGTTACGGCCTCATGCACCTGGTCAGCAACCCGAACCTGCACACCTTGGACGAGGCGGCCCGGCTGACCGGGCTCGACCGGGACACGCTGCGCGCCGACCCGACCGCGAACGTCGCCGGGGCCGCCGCCGTCCTACGCTCCTACGCCGACCAGGCCGGCCTGACCGCCGTCGAGCGCCAGGACGTCAACACGTGGTACGGCTCGGTCGCGCGCTACGGCGGGGCAAGCACCCCGGCGCTCGCCCGGCTCTACGCCGACGCCGTCTACGACCTGCTCCGAACCGGCTTCGAGACGGCACAGCCCGAAGCGTTGGCCGTTCCCGGCCGTCCGGTCGCGCCGCAGCGGGGCGCGCTCGCCGAGGCGGCGGGCGGGGTCGGAACCCTCAGCACCGACTACGGACCGGCCGCGTGGGCGCCGGCCAGCCCCAGCAACTACACCGTGGCCAGCCGGCCCGGCAGCCACCCCGTCAGGTACGTCGTCATCCACGTCACGCAGGGCAGCTACGCCGGATCGATCAGCTGGTTCCAGAACCCGGCCGCCAAGGTTAGCGCGCACTACACGTTCCGCTCGTCCGACGGGGCGGTCACCCAGTCCGTGCGCGAGAAGGACATCGCCTGGCACGCCGGCAACTGGACGTACAACACCCAGTCCATCGGCATCGAACACGAGGGCTACGTCGACAACCCCGCCTGGTTCACCGACGCGATGTACCGGGCGTCCGCGACCCTGACCCGCAACCTGGCCAACAAGTACGGCATCCCCAAGGACCGGGCACACATCATCGGCCACAACGAGGTGCCGGGGGCCACCCACACCGACCCGGGCCCACACTGGAACTGGACCTACTACATGGAGTTGGTGAACGGGAAGACCGGCATCGGCTCCGGCACCGTGAACACCGGAGGGGCCGGCCTCAACGTCCGCTCGGGACCCGGCTCCGGCTACGCCATCGTCGGATCCGTCGCCGACGGCGCGACGGTCAGCATCTACTGCCAGGCCGTCGGCACCACCGTCACCGGCACCTACGGCACCACCAACGTCTGGAACCGGATCGGCACCAACAGGTACGTCTCGGACGCCTACGTCCTGACCGGCCACGACGGCTTCATCCCCAACGTGCCACGGTGCTGACCGCCCCTGCACCGAACCCGGGCGGAGCGGCCCCCCGCCGACGGTCGACGCGGTGAGAGGATCTGGAGAGCCGAAGGACACAAGGGAGGATTTCGTGCGCTACGTCGATGGCCCGACGGTGGAGTGTGACCTGCACCTGGCGGCCGATCCGGCCCGGGTGTGGGAACTGGTCACCGACATCGAGCTTCCCACGCGGTTCAGTACGGAGCTGCGCCGGGTCCGATGGCTCGACGGCAGCCGGGGGGCGGCGCTCGGCGCCCGGTTCGAGGGGCACAACCACCATCCCGCGCTGGGCGAGTGGCGGACCATCTCCCACGTCGTGCGGTTCGACGAGCCGCAGGTCTTCGGCTGGGTGGTGCTCGACCCGGACAACCGCTTCGGTGGCGGCCCCGCCGACCTGCGGCACCCCGCCGCCACCTGGCAGTTCCGGCTCACGCCCGAGGATGACGGCTGCCGGCTGGTCCAGTCCGTGCGGATCGGCCCCGGCCGCAGCGGGGTGAGCCTGGTCATCGACCGGGCACCCGAGAACGAGGAGCAGATCATCGAGAACCGGCGGGCCGCCCTGCGGGACGCCATGACCGCCACGTTGCAGGGCATCCGGGGCCTCGCCGAGCAGCCGCGCTGACCATTCCGACGGCGCGGCCCGGCCACCACCGGATTCGAGCCTTCGGCGACGTCGAGCAACACCGCCGCGGCGGTGGGCGGGCCGCACTGGTGGCGCAGCGAGTGCGGCCCCGCTCTACGGCACCGGGAAGTCCAGGTGCGAATGCCGGTCGGGACGCGCAGAGACCACGTCCATGACCTGCGCCGCCACCGCGGAGGGGCGGCGGTCACGGAGATCCAGGACGTTGCCGGAGACACTCACCCGGTTGGCCACGAGCAGCCGCATGATCGCCAACAGGGCGTCGAACCGGCCGGTCAGGTCGAACCGGCGACCGTCGGGTCCGATCACGACGGCCGGGCTCGCCCCGACGGCGAGGGTGGTGCGCGCCCAGTCGATCTCGTACGACCGGCGGCCGGGGCCGACCCGCACGACGAGCTGCTTCGTGCGGTGCAGCAGCGCGAGGTAGGTCATCGGCACCGTCAGTTTCTTCCCGAGGTCGATCGGGGCGGTGCCGTCGGCGGGGAAGACCCGCAGGACGGTCTCCAGCACCGGGCCGGCGTACTGGAAGGTCTTCGTGCCCCGCAGTTCCAGGAACCGGCCACGGACGAGGTGCCCGCCGTGGCGGGCCCACCGGCGGTCCACGCCGCCGAACGCCCCCTCCTGCGCGGGCAAACGGTCGAGCACCCACCTGGACTGCCCGTCCGGCACCGGCTCGGGCATCGGCCACCCGCCGGCGGCCCGCTCGACCAGGCTCTGGAGCCGCGTCGCCACGGCGGGCTCGACGCGGCGCAGGTCGATCGTGTCGCCGTCCATGGTGATCCGGCCCGCGGTCCCGGTCCCGGTGATCCGCCACAGCTCCAGGAGGAGATCCGGGCGACCGGTCAGCTCGACGTGCCGCCCGTCGAGGCCGAGCAGCCTGCACGTCCTGGCGCCCGACAGCAGGGCGCTGCGCGGCCAGTCGATGCCGAACTCCCCGGGGATGTCGGGATGGACGACGGCGACGAGTCGCCCCGCGGTGACGGCCGCCAGGCACAGGGACGGCACCCGCCACGTGTGCGTCGACTCGAACGGCGCGCCGCCGTCAGGGTGCACCCGCAGCCTGAGCCGGATGCGCGGCTTCGGCTCGTCGGGGTCGAGGTCGCCGTAGGACTGGTACGTCGCCTCCCAGTCGTCGCCGTACGACACGAGCGCCGCCTCGCGCACCTCGGCCGTGGCCAGCCGGCCGCCCTGGATGGGAATCCGGGCGCTGGGGGTCCACATGGCGAAGGTGTGATCGTCCCACTGGTGCGCCGTGGACACGCGGTCGCGGTCGGTGAGGACCGGGTGGTGCCTGCGGGTGAAGAGAAGGGCGCTCACGGCTGTCGCGAGGGTGAGCCCCAGCCCGGCGAGGAGGAAGGCCAGTGGGACGCCCCGTTCGCCCTCACCGGCATCGGTGACGCCCAGGGCGCCGCAGACGAGCAGGATCGGCCCCGCCGCCCCAAGGACGGTGAAGAGCACGAGGTTGCCGACGAACGTCCGGGCGAAACTTCGCACTGCCCCTCCTTGGCTGACGTCGGTCCTTGACACCACCGTTCCCGACGCGACTGCGGCGGACCAGTTCCAAGACGGTACAAGGCCAGCGCCTGCCGACGGCAGACCGAGAGCGGCGCAGGGTTTCGACGTCGACGGCTGGCTGGACCCGCTGGGCGTGGGCCGGCCCTCCTGACCGGGAAAGCCCGGGGGTGCCGACCCGACGCACGCCTTGTGCCCGTCCGGTCGTCCGCCCCGGTCAGACGACGTCCCTGCGTAGGGGCAGGACGACAGCCAGTAGTGCGGCGGCGAGCGCGTAGGCGATCAGCAGCCCGGCGCCGGCCTGCGGGGAGAGGAGTTGCGGTGCGGCTCCGGTCGTGTCGCTCGCCACCTGGGTGAGCGCGGTGAAGTTGGTCAGCGCGGCGGTGGCACCGCCGGGCAGGAACGGGTAAGCCGTGTTCACCCCAGGAACGAAGAGCAGCAGGTTCTCGCCCATGTAGAGGTACGCGCCCAAGCCGGCCAACGCGAGCACCTGGTTTCGGACCAGTGCGCCGATGCCCACGCCCAGTACCGTGTAGGCCGCCATCGCCACGACCAGGCGCAGCAGCAGACTGACGACGACATCGAGTGGTGCGCCGGTGGGGGTGTCCCGGACAGCCGTCCCGGCGTAGAGCGCGATGCCGGCCGCGATCGTGGTGATCAGCCCATAGGCCACCCCGGCGACGAGGTAGACGAGGAGTTTCGCGGCCAGCACGCTCCAGCGTCGAGGTGCGAACAGAAACGTGGCCGATATGGTCCGGTGCCGGTACTCGGAGGTGACCGCTGTCGCGCCGAACAGCGCAGGGACGATCACTCCGAGCCCGGCGAGGCCGAGTACCGCCCGGATGCCGGCTTCGGTGTCCAGTCCGGGCAGTGGCGGATTGACGTTCTCGGGACCGATGATGGTGAGCAGCCCGACCAGGCCGCCGCCGAAGACGACCGCGGCGGCCACCGCCCAGATCCAGAGGCGGGTGGCGAACAGCCGGCGGAACTCGGCTCGGACGAGGTGGCTCATCGGGTGGTCCTCTTTTCCCCGGTCAACTGCAGAAATGCCTGCTCCAGGTCGGTGCGGCACGGAGTCAGCCCGTACACGCGCAGGCCCGCGCCCGCTGCGGTGTCTGCGATCCGTTCGGCGCTGAGGCCATGGACTCGGAGGGTGCCCGGACCCGTGTTGTCGATCCGGGGCGGGCGACCATCGGTCGTCCCGGCATCGGCCAGTCGCGCGGCGAGGAGGTCGGCGTCAGGAGACTGGACCACGACGGCGGGAACGGTCACCGCAGCGAGTTCGTCGAGGGTGCCTTCGGCCATCAGGCGCCCGCCGCTGATCACGACCACGCCGTCCACCATCTGTTCCACCTCGCTGAGCACGTGGCTGGAGACCAGGACGGTGCGCCCCTCCTCGGCGAACTGGCGCAGGAACCGGCGTAGCCAGGCGATCCCCCCGGGGTCGAGCCCGTTGGTCGGCTCGTCCAGAAGCAGCACGGGAGCGTTGCCGAGTAGGGCCGTGGCGAGGGCGAGCCGCTGGCGCATACCCGTGGAAAATTCGCCGGTCTTCCGGCCCGCGAACCCGGACATGTCCAGAGCCTCGATGACCTCGTCCGCGCGTCGTACCGGCAGCCCGGCCATGTCGCAGTAGATCCGCAGGTGGTTCCGGGCGCTGATTCCGGGATGACAGCTTGATGCGTCCAGGGCCGCGCCGACGGTACGAGCCGGCTGCGGCAGTTCGACGTACCGTCGGCCACCGATGAGCGCGTCGCCGGAGGTGGGCCGAATCAATCCCAGTATCATTCGCAGGGTGGTCGACTTCCCGGCGCCGTTCGGGCCGAGGAAACCGGTGACCCGCCCGGGCTCCACGGTGAAGCTCAGGTCGGTGACCGCCGGGACGGCACCGAACCGCTTGGTGAGGTTGCGCACCTGCACCCGTACGCCGTCGGACGTCTTCGTGATGCTGGTGAGCGGTTTGTCGTGGTCACTGGGAACCAGCCTTTGGATCTTGGGCATGAGGCATCGCCGTTCGAGGTGGGGTGAAAAAGGGACCGGTGGCCGCCGGAGCGGCCACCGGCCGGGAAGCGACGGACGGACTGGTCAGGGCGTCCGCGTGGCCTCTTCGATGAGCCGAACCGTGGCGTGGGGGTCGCTGACCTGGACGACGAGGCGGCTGTAGCGTTCGTCGGTCAGTTCGATGACGACGGCCTTCGCTGGATCGCGGACGTCCCAGAACACCCGCTCGCCGTCGTGGTGGAAGGTGCCCGCGACGATGACCCCGGGGAGGTGGGCTCCCGGCGCTCGCAGGCCCTTCGGCTCCTTGACGATCCCCGGGTCGGCGGTCGCGCCCCTGACGTTGACCAGCGGGATGGTGAGCCGGCTCTTCAGTGCCCAGAGCTTGTCCATGCCTTCGATCTCCACGACGAGGGCCTCGCCGTCGACATACACACGTGCCATATCTGTCTCCTCAGATCTCGTGGTGGCTGAGCTGGTGGGCCACTGCCCTGCCGGCTTCGGTGGTTTGCGTATCGGAGGTGCCGGCCCTGGCCCGCAGGCGCAGACCCAGCACGGTGGCGGTCAGCGCGGTGGTCAGTGCCTCGACGCGAGCGGTTCCGTCGGCGCCCGGATGTTCGGCGATCAGGACGCGACCGAGGGCCTCGTCCATCTCCCGCAGGCACTGGGCGACCACTTCGGCGACCTCGGGATCGACCGGGGCGCGCTCGACCGCGGCCCTCAGGAGCAGGTCGAAGCCGGGTTTCGCCGCGTCGGTGGCGAGTACGCGATGCATCGCCTCGGTGATGTCGCCAGCCGCCGCGACGGCCGTGACGAGTGGTCGCACCTGGTGCTCCACGTGCCAGCGCAGCGCCCTGGTGTAGAGCCCGCCCTTGCTGCCGAAGGTCTTGTACAGGCTGTTGCGATGGACGCCGAGGCTGGCCACCAGGTCGTCGACGGACGTGCCGTCGTATCCCCGCTCGGCGAAAACTCCTATCGCCGCCTGGACAGCTTGATCCTCGTCGAACCCACGTGGTCTCCCCATGTCAGCCACAGTAGCGGGTTTAGGAACGACCAGTCAAGAACGATCGTTCCTAAATTCCGTGGGCCCTGTTCCGCCCCTACCGTCGAGCCCTGGCCCGACGCCGGCTGTCGATCCCGCTCCGGCCGAACGCGTCGGCGCGCCCCCAACGGCCCGGAATGTCGAGCAGTTCGATCCGGCCGATCGCGGCCGGCAGAGCGGGGTCGACCGCGAGGTGGTCCTCGTGCGGATTGAGGCCGAGCATCGTACGGAGGAACAGCAGGGTCGCTCCGGCCGACCAGCCCTGCGGGCTGCAGGCGGTGGGGTACTCGACGGGGTACTTGGT
>NZ_JBVJGT010000012.1:0-164309 GCF_055587185.1 Micromonospora sp. NPDC048040
AACGGAAAGATCCACTCCGGGCGGGCTGCCGAGATCACCTGCACCCCACCATGATCCACGATGGACGCGAGACCCAGTTACGAGACGTCCCTTAGAACCGGCCAGCAACGAGGCTGGTGTGGTCAACAGAGGCACAACCGGCTACTGGCTGCCAGGCTGGCGGTGGGCCGTCACCGGGCCGTCTGGGCCGCCACGGGGTCGTCAAACGTCGACCAGAAATGGCTAACGACGACCGGGAGTGCCCGAAGGAACAGCAGGTCAGCCGCGATGTTCTTGCGGCTGACCTGCTGGGCTACGGACGAGCCGACCTGTACGCCGGATACTGCTGAAGGGGAGGGTCGGCGCTTTGGTCTCGGCCGGGTCAGTCGCAGGCGGTGCCGTCGCCGTCACGGTCCAGGGCCTTGCGATACCCAGGTTCGCCCCGCTGGATCGGTGCCGCCCCCGCCGCGCGCGCCTCGCTGCAGTTGGCGTAGTAGACATCGCCGCTGTCGTCGCCGCCGGGCGATCCGTCATCCGCGTGCTCCGGGTCGTCCAGAAGGTCGCACGCGAAGCCGTCGCCGTTGCGGTCCAGGGCTTTGCGGTACCCGGGATCGCCCTTCTCCAACACGAATACGCCAGCGTCCTCTACGGCGTTGCAGTCGGCGTAGTAGACGCTCGGCGAGGCTTCGGCTTGGGCGAGGCGGTGCGCGCGGAGGAGGACGGAGTCAGTGAGGCGAGCTGCTGCACCGGCGGGCTCGCGGAGGTGGCGGCACTCGTCGGGGCTGAGGACACAGCGTCCTTCGGGTCGTCGTCGCCGAAGACCGCGCTGCAACAGCAGCCGACGAGAAGCACGGCGCCGAGGATCATCCCGCCGACAGCCTTGGGACTGAGGGACTTCTGGGGACGGAGGTTTTCACGTTGGGCAGTGTGCGCTGCCAGTCCGGCAACCCCGACCTGGATGTCCGCTCCCTGACAGCGAATCGGTGCGCGAGGCTATCGACGGCCGCCGCGTAGCCAAGCGAGCAGCCCAAATCGGCGAGCGTTGGCGAGCGACGTATCTGCCGGCGGCGCGCAATTGCCCTGTCGGAGCCGTCACCGCATCCCAATCAACCGCGGCCACTGGCCCAGCCAGGACGGCCCGCGATGACCACTCACCACCCGATCAAGCCGGCCTGGACGTGTGGCGGCTGTGCGGAGGAGTGGCCATGCCAGACCCGGCGACGGGAGTTGCGAGCCGGACTACGACCAGGAGGTCTGGGACGAGCAGGTCCGCCAGCACAAGCAAGGCCACCTGAGAAATGAGCAGCCCAAGGTGCGCATGCAGAGACTGGTCTGATGCCAGCAGTACAGCAGCGAAGTACAGCATCGGTGCCAACCGAACCGGACCGAGAAGCGCCTCAGCAGGCCGTTTGACCTCGTATCGAGCCCGACCCGCCCGGTCACCGAGAGGAAGCGCCGACTCGTGTCATGATCGTCCGGCCCGGTGTCGGCCCAGCTCGCGATGATCGACTGGCGGCGAGCTGCGAGGCCCACGCGGTTCAGGGTGCGCGGCGGCTGAGGTCATGCGCTGGTAGCCTGACGCGTCTCGCGCAAGAGGTGGAGTCCGCCCGGTGCTCAGGATGGTGCTACGTAGGTCAGTCGCGGTGGTGGCCGCCTGCATGGTGACCGCGTGCGGTTTTTCGACGGCTCGTACAGCGGATCGATCAGCGGGCGAGACGATCCCCTCCGCGGCGCAGGCAACGGCCTCGGTCACCGCCACGAAGCCAGCTTCCCCAACGGTTCCGGCGACCGGCGGATCCGGCTACTCCGCGATGCTGTCCGCACGCCTGGTTACCATGGACTCGGTGCCGCCCGGATTCACTGTGGAAATCGCGACAGTCATGTCGCCGGATGCTGGAGATCAATCCTTAGGCGCCGAGGTCTCCTGTTCGGACAGCATGATCCCGCTGCTGTCGGCCACGCGGTTGACCGGGACTCCGTCAGCGATGGCCGCAGCCACCCTCAGCTATGACGCGGGTCCCGATGACCTCTGGGTGGGGAACGAAGTCCTCAGGACCTACGCCGATGACGGTGCACAACGAGCAATGACCGACCTGCGAACCTTCATCGGCCGTTGTCCCACCGTCGTCATGTCGTCCGGCCTTGGCATCGGCGACAGGTACCGCTTCGCAGTGGCACCAGGGCCGCAGTTGGGCGATGACAGTATTTACGTCAGCTGTAGCTCGATGTCCGATTTTGGCACGTTGGAATGCGACAGTATTGTCGTTCGGATCGGAACCACCTTGGTGGTCGTCAAGGAGGAGGGCAACAAGCCCGGCGGCAACAAATATCTCACCCAGCTCGCCGAAGCTGCGCTCCGCAGATTCCGGGCGACCGGATCCTGAATGGCATTACGCGTCCCGAGGCCAGGGCCGTTTGGGACCCGAGTGGCGGGACTGGGCCGTCGGCGTCTACCGGCAAGAGCATCCCAGCCGCGTGACCGTGTTCGACGTGGTCATGGCCGCCCTGGGGACCGGCAGCTGAGTGGCTAGCTGCGTGACCACCGACACGTACGACGCCGGACGTCCCCCGGACGACGGGGACTGTTTGTGCAGGTGAGCGGCTGTGGCACTGCTGGTCAAGATTGCTCGTCGGTTGCCTGTGGAGCAAGGTCGTGGGATGCCACGGGTCGCCCGGGTTGCCTTGGCCGTCAGCATGGCCGCTTCCGCTAGTCTTTGCGGATGGCTGTCCGGGCGGGTCGTGGTGGTCGATGGCGGGCGCCTGTGAAACCTAGGCCACCGTCGTCGTTGGAACTAGCCACCGAGGACCACGATCTTGAGAATGAGGCCACGTTTCGACGGCTAGGATTCTTCGACCTTGACTTGTCAGGGCGGTCGGCGGATGGCGTGGAGTTCGAGCAGTGCCGGTTCAAGGCTCGGACCTGAGCGGTACGCAGCTCGACGGGGCAGCGTTCACGGACTGCCTGTTCGAGAGCACGAACCTGGCAAACCTGCGGGCGGAGAAATCATCGATGATCCGCGCACGGCTGTCGACCTTACGGATGACGGGCGTGCATTGGATCAACGGGGCGTTACGGGATGTGACGATCTCGGAGTGCCGGCTTGACCTGTCGTCGTTCCGCTTCACGGACTTCTCCAGCGTGGTGTTCGAGGGGTGCAACCTGACCCGGGCGGACTTCCAGAACGCGGACCTGAGCGGTGCCCGGTTCACGAACCCTGATCTGACTGGCGCGCAGTTCTCGCAGGCGGCGATGGTGGGGACTCGGTTCGCCAACTGCGTCCTCGTTGGGATCGGTGGGGTGACGAGCATGGGGGGCGCGGTCGTCGCCCATCAAGATCTTGTTGCCTTGTCGTACACCCTGGCCGGCGCGCTGGGGATCCGCATCGAGGATGCCGAGGCCGAGTGATCGCCTGCGGTGTCGGCTCAGCGCTGTCCGTCAGCAACAAGTCAGCGGTTCCATGATCGTCGGTCGGTGCAGCAGACCCGGCCGTGGTTCCGTCTGGCAGCTAGCCTGCTGCGGCCAGCCTGGCTGGATCAGTTGATCAGTGGGCCTCGACGCGTGCGGAAAGGCAACGCGGTTACTGGTAGCCCGCCGACGAGGGCGGCCGCACCGAGGTAGGCCAGCGGCCGGAAGAGGATGAACGTGTACCCGACCCACGCAGGTTCTGCCGGATGTTCGGGTGTGAAGTAGCTGGCAACCAGGAGCACGGCGCTCAGTGCCGTGGCGGGAAAGAGGGCAAGGAGACCTGCGCCGCAGACGACGACGGTGAGGGTCCGCCGCGCCGGGGTGGATTCGTGGAAGCGCCGGAACACCCATGCCGCCAACAGCCAGCCAGCAAGACCGCCGGCAAGTAGACCGGCTGTGGTCAACGGCAGTACGACGGCGGGTGTGGTGCGGGCGACGGCGATCTGGAGCCCGTAGTGGGACTCGGAATCGTCGAGGTAGCCCTCTGAGAAGACCTCCACCAGCCACCCGTCCCGGTGAAGCGCAGTCTCAGGGCAGCAATCGGACGTCTGCTTGGCCGCCGGAAGCCATCCAGCCGCCCGCATCCGTTCGTCCGCTGCCGCTACGAGCTGCTGCGGAGGTTTGTTGTGCGGGTAGGTGAACTGGAAGAAGACCTTCCCCGCCCGATACTCGTCGGTGCCGCCCACCACGTAGGTCCATCGGGGATCGCTGTACTCCGGGTTGTTGTCGAAGATGAAGTCCCAGCGCTGTGGCTGCGCCGACGCCTCTGGCGGCAAGACCGGCTGGACCATCTGCAGCACCTCGGCGTTGCTCGGCAGGGGTGGCGCGGTCTGCCAGCCCAGATAGCTGCCGAACGCGCCCAGGGCCACTGCCGCGAACGTGGCGGCGGAGACCGCGGCAAGAATCCCGGCTGCTCCCCACACCCGGAACCGGAAGCGGATTCCACCGGTGAGCAGGTCCACGACCTCCGCACGGCTCGGCCGGACCCGGTCGGCCGGCGCGGCGTCCAGCAAGGTGGTCACCAGCTCGGCACCGTGCCGGCGCCTGTAGGACCGCGGGTAGGTCAGCAACAACCTGCGGTAACGGCATGCGAGCCTCGCCCGGTCACTCTGTTCTGACATCCGACTTCCTTACCGGTTCGTGAGACGACTGGACGAGGCGTATCAAGAGGGAAGCAGACCAGGCATCGGTGCCCACCCGGCCAGACGCTCCACAGCAACCTCGGAGTTACGACGTAACCGGGCAGCCTCCTGCCGCAGGGCAGCACCCCCGCGTTCCGTGAGCCCGTAGTAGCGCCGCACCCGCCCGTCGACCGCATCCTCACGATCAACCGCGATCAGCCCCTCAGCGGTCAACCGGTCCAATGCCGCGTACAAGGTGCCGGCGCTCAGCTTCACCCGGCCGCCGGACATCTCCGCCACCTGCCGCATCACGCCATAGCCGTGCAGGGGAGGCCCGGCCAGCGCTGCCAGGATCAGGAAGGTAGGTTCCCGCATGGTCACAGCCGCAATATACAGATGATCGATATAGTCAGGAAGCTTCCAGGCCGCGAGCGCCAGGGTCGGACTCTGGCTAACCCATCAAGCGGAGTCAACGCATCAAAGGGAATGCGAAGGCCGGCTGCCGCGTGTCGGGCTCCACTTGATCCGTTACGGATCAGCGTCAGATGATGCGTGACAGCTCCGTCTCAAGATGTTGGCGAGTCACGCAGGGTCGAAGTTCCAGTGAGGTGGCAGGGCGCCATCGCAGAGGGCGCACGCGAAGTCGCCGTCTCGTACGATGTTGCGTTCCCCGCAGGCTGCGCAACGTCTGAAGGTCAGTGCGGCGGTAAAGCCGCCGGGATGCGGCATGCCGAGACGATCAAGTGCTGCGGCGACTGCTGGCCAGCAGTCAGGGTCTGGGCAGTAGCCGGTCGACTGGTTGCTAACCGTCTGGACGAAGTACCCGGCGTTGCTCGCGGCGAAGGCAATCTCTCCGGCGGCCAATACGTCCTGCCCGGCAGCACAGGCAACGTGCTCGCTTTGGCGGGGTGCCACCCGGAGCGTGCCATGAAGGTCGACGACGAACGTGGCAGCCTCGTCGAGCTCCGTCGCGCGTCGCGCGTCGAGCCACGTATCGAGCGCTTCTCGCGTGTCGGCGACGACTATCCCCACCGGGCCTACCTGCCGGGCCAAGATCTCTGCTGGTCCGACATACCGATACCGCTTGAGCCGCGTCACGGCGCGAAGCTACCCGCGCTGACTCCGGCCGTCCATCGAGGTTGGCAAACAGATGCCGGTCGCCTGTCCGGGCCGACCGTCCCGGCGGTGGGTGACGGTCGAGGTCTATCGGCGTGTCACGCATCTTGTGGAGTCAATTTGTAACGGATCAAGCGGAGTCGGACAGCCGGCTGCCGGCGATGCCTGGTCCCGCATGATGGTTGACACGTCGGCCTCGCCTGATGCTTTACACGCTCAGCAACTATCGCCACCGATGACGATCGCGGTGATCTTGTTCCGTTCGAGCCGCTGCCTCAGCAGCTCAAGCT
Organism: Micromonospora sp. NPDC048040; assembly: GCF_055587185.1. Taxonomy (NCBI): domain Bacteria; kingdom Bacillati; phylum Actinomycetota; class Actinomycetes; order Micromonosporales; family Micromonosporaceae; genus Micromonospora; species Micromonospora sp. NPDC048040. The sequence continues at coordinate 5,973 of NZ_JBVJGT010000012.1, forward strand.
CCACCCGGGTCCCCTCGATGCCGGTGGTAACCGCGCGCTGAGCCGCCGTCTTCGCCTCCGACAACGAAGCTCCGGTATCACGGAAGACCTTCAACAACGCCACACGGCCAGGTCCCGTCACGCCCTCGACGGTGAGGCGTGCCAACCCGCAGCCAGCGACCAAGGCATCGCGGGTCTCGGCGGGGGTGTCATCCCAGCCGAACGTCTCCTCGGCCGAGCCGCAGTGGGGGCAACAACGCCAAGCGGTCCAGTGCAGCCGGTCGCGGACGATGCGCTGGGCCAGATCGCACGTCATCTCAAATCCGCAATCGCCACACGGACGGGTGACTTCTACGCCGTAGGAGATCACCGGCCACCTCTCGCGATCGGTTCAGCTTCACCTGCGCCAGCAGGCGCGACTTCAGCGCGATCATGTCAACCATCAGCCGAGACCGCCGTGTCAAACATCAACCGACGCACGACACCCGGCTGCCGGAGCGCCTTGGTTGCCTGGGGAGCAAGGGGTCGGCGCCGCCAGGTCCAAGCCGTCGCCAGCCTTTCAGACATCGTGAACGGTGCCTATGCGGGCCTCACGGTGTCAACCAAGGTCGTACGGATCCCGAGCAGCTAGTGCCTCAGCCTCCGACAACCCAAGGCGGCTGGCGACCCGCCGTCGCACCCGGACTTGGGCGCGCGTTCGTGGCCGGAACTTCGGCTCCCGCGAGCACCCGCAGACCTGGAAACCCTCGTAGCGCAGTCCCGCCCCGAGAACTGCCGCAACCGCAGCCCACCCGGAGTCATTCCGCCGACGGGGGGCCGCGAAGTCGTGGCCAGCGAAGACCATCGGTTGTCGGCACGAGGTGCACGGGTGCTTCGCGTCGTCCCAGGCGTACTTGTGACTACGGCGACACGACACGCACACGTAGTGGACCTTGTAAGTGGTCTCGGCGTATCGGCACATGTCCGCATGTTAGCGGCTTGCCAAGGCCCGGGAGAGAAGCTGTCGACAGCAACCGGCTGGGACGAGGACATCCGCCAGCTGCTAAGCGAGGACAGCCGCCCGAGGCCCCGAACGCGGACGGCCCCGCCGGATGAAAGCACGCAGAACTTACACGCGAGGGGTCGGAGCGGCCTGGATAAGTCGGGAGTCGACGAGAATCAGGCCCAGGCCGTCAAAGGCGTACCATCAATGCCCAACGACGACCATCAATTCCTCGTGTTTGCGCAGCTTCACGCCGAGTTGACCAACTTCGCCGGACAAGCCGATCGCCCGGAACCAGTTCAACGCCAAGTGAGGGCCTGGTCTACGCCGGCTGCGGCGGTGGATTGAGCCAGGCGAGGGGTTGCCCGGCCAGCGCGGCGTCGGCGAGGCGGTGAGCGGATGCGGTCTTGAGGGCCGCACGTGAGCTGTCGATCCAGCGTTGGACGTTGTCGATGCCTTGATGGCGATACTCGACGGCTTGGACGAGGCATTCGAGCTTGTCGGCGTCGCGGGCGACGACGGCTTCCAGGGTTTCGCCGGTTTCGTATTCGGTGACGGCGGCGGTGATGACGTCGGCGACGGCCGGTGGGCAGGCGGCGACTTGGTCGGCCGTGACGGTGGTGTTGGGTGCGGCGGCAAGGTAGCGCTTGGCGATGTGGGGGATATCGGTGACTCGGGTCTCCTGGGTGTCGTGCAGGACGCAGAGCATGGAGACCCGGGCTGGGTCGGCGCCCTCCATGGCGGCGAGCATCATGCCGATGAGTGCAGTCCGGAAGGAGTGCTCGGCGATGGACTCGGGGTGCTTGACACCAGCGAACCACCACCCGGTGCGGGCCGCCCGCTTGAGTACGCCCGCTTCGAAGATGAAGCTCATCGCTCCGACGGCGTCGTGGTCGTCGCTCATCTGCCCGTCCCTGTGCCGGTGAGTCCGTCTGTTCGAAGGCTGTAGACGATAGACGTTAGTTCCCGTCGGGACTGCGCGGAGATCCGGTCGCTGTCCAGGAGCGCGGTACTGCGTTCGATGAGCGCCCGTCCGGTGTTCGGGTCATCGAGGGCGAGGCTGCGTCGTGCGGTGAGCAGGGCCCAGACGTTGTGGATGTTGAGGTCTACGAACGGGTGGCCGACGTCGAGGCGCAGAACCAGGTGCCGGAGCAGGTGAGAGCCTCGCCAGTCGGTGAGGGCAGCGGGCATGAAGAAGTCGTCGCGTTGGCGATAGGGGATTTCGCCGACCCAGTAGGCCGAGTAGTTGAGGGCCGCTCGTTCGCAGGCGTCGTCCGGGTGTGCACGGGCGATGAAGTCCCGCAGCGGCTCCGGGTCGCCCTGGTTTGCCAGCGACGTGACGACGGAGCGGGCGTCGGGCCACAGCGGCGACCAGGTGTGGAAGGTGGTTGCCCGGTGTGCCTTTCTGGCGCTGGTCTGTGCGAGCCATGCGGCGGTGGTCCGGGTGGGGTCCATGCCGGCAAGGAAGCAGGCCTGCCGGTGTAGCAGGACGTTCGGGTGACGTCCTGCGGCGCTGCGCTCGGCGAGCACGTGAAGGTGTGTGAAGAAGGCGCGTTGCTGATCGGCGGGCAGGAGCGGCCCAGAGGCCACGGGACCGCGCCGACGGTGGGGTGTCGAGACGGCTCTGACGAAGGTGGGTGCCTGCCCCAGGACTGCCCAGAGGACCAGGTCGGTCAGGCGCTGGGTGAGCACTGACCAGCCGAGGGGCTGCTCGGCCAGGTCCGTGCGCTCGACCTGTTCGTCGAGTACCGCGGAGAGGATGAAGTCTGCTTCGGCGGCGTCATCGAGGGCAGCGAGCAGGGTGGGGTTGGCTCCGATTCTTCCGAGCCTCTGGCGGGTCGCGATTGCTTGTCCGAACGGTACTGACGTGAAGGGGCGGCGCCCGGACTCCCAGCTCTGCACGGTCGTGCGGTCGACGACCAGCTCGACAGCTAGCTGCTCCTGCGTCATTGGGATGGATTCGCGGATCAACTTCAGCAGGTACCCGGTCACGCTGCCGCCCTGAACCGCTGGTCGGCCGAGATTTGCCATCTGACATCCCTACGTTGACCGGTGGTCGACGTTTCCCCGCCGGCAGCACCCTCATGGCTCGATATGACCTGCTTAGAGCGCGTCTCAGGTGGCGGCCAGCTGACCTTGGTGGTAGATCGCTTCTACTGTGGACGAGCGGTTGCGCAGGTTGCACGTCGCGACGCTGGACCAGCTCGGCGCCAAGGGGCTGATCGACTGGTCCCGGGCCATCGCCGACGCGGCGTCGGTGCGGGCGAAAAGGGGGGCGACCTGACCGGCCCCAGCCCGGTAGACAGGGGCAAGCCCGGCAGCAAGATCCACGCCCTGTCCGACCGCAACAGGCTGCCCCTGTCCGTCGGGGTGTCCGCTGCGAACACCCACGACAGCCTCTGCCTGGAGTCCCTCATCCAGGCCATCCCTGCCGTGCGTTCCCGGCGCGGACCTCGCCGCCGGCGGCCCGACAAGCTGCACGCCGACAAGGGATACGACTACTCCCACCTGCGCCGCATGCTGCGCGCCCGCGGCATCCGCCCTCGAATCGCCCGCCGAGGCATCGAATCCTCACACCGACTCGGGCGGCACCGGTGGGTGATCGAAAGGAGCTTCGCCTGGTTCACCGGCTATCGCCGACTGACCATGCGTTACGAACGCTCGGCCAGCCTGTACTGCGCGTTCGTCACCCTCGCCGCCGCCCTTACCTGCCACAAGCGCTACCTCAAACTCACCACCTGAGACACGCTCTTACTCGTACTCCTGGTGAGTCCACCGAGCGTCGTCGTGATCGTAGCGTCGTAGTTACCGAACGTTCCAGATCCGGTCCCGTAGTTCGGGGTCGGCCATGTCGCGCTGCCCAGCGAAGGGAGAAACGATGGGGGACAGCACACCCTTCGGGGCCGGCCGTTCGCCTGGGGCCGGCGCACCACGATGGCGACGAGTCTCGTACGAGGAGTACCTCAGCGCCGCCGCGATGACCCTGGCTCGGCGGCATCGTCCGGCGTGGTCGTGGCGCCGGTGGAGATGGGTCTGCCGATGCGGAGCCGACCTGCCCTGCCGCAACCAGCACCGTATCCCGATCAAGCGCGATCACTGGCCGGAGCGGGAGGGGCAGTGAGCAACGAGCTGGAGCAGCGTGTCCTGGAGGCGCATCTGCGGGACGAGGACGGCACGTGCGTTGGTTGTCGGGCGTGGTGGGGGCGGATGGTGCCGTACCCGTGTTGGCAGTCGGATTGGGCGACCAGCCGGCAGGCACGGACGAGCATGGCGCGCTTTCTGGGAATTCAGGCATGACGACGCACGGGCCGGTGTTGCCGATCTGGAGCTGCGGCGGGTGCGGCGCGCCCTGGCCGTGCCGGACCCGCCGAACCGAGTTGCAAGCGGAGTTCGCGGACGCGCCGATGTCGCTGGCGCTCTATATGGGGTCGCAATTCGTCCGCGCGGCGGAGGATTTGACATGGGCGCCCGCCGGCACCCTGCACCGGCGCTTCCTCGGCTGGCTGCGGTGAGCATCCTTCGTCGCGGCGACGAGAAGTTCCACTACAGCGACGGCTCCCACAAGTGGATCCCGCCCGACCCGGACTACGACCAGGAGGTCTGGGACGAGCAGGTCCGCCAGCACAAGCAGGGCCACCTCAGGAACGAGCAACCCAAGGTTCGCATCCAGCGCCTCGTCTGATGCCAGCAGTGCAGCAGCGAAGTACAGCAACCGTGCCAGCCGAACCGGCACGAGACGAGCTTCAGCAGGTCAGATGAACTCGTATGAAGCCCGCTCCGACCGTCTTGCCGAGAGTTGACACCGAAGAGACCGCTGGATCGATCCGAGTAACGCCCACAGGTCGACGGCCACTTCCCGGAAACGGGAGGCGGGCCTTCTGCTGTCGTACAGCAGCGGTGCCGACCTGGCATAACCGCAGCTCGGCCCCGGCCCGGCTGCAAGACTCGCAAGGGTGAGCAGCGACGGCGAGCGCACAGGAACGCGGCGACTGGAGCCCGCCGCGCCGGGGAGCAAGGTGACCCCGCTGGAACTCTTCTACGACCTGGTTTTCGTCTTCGCCTTTCTCAACGTGACGGCGACGAACGCCAAATACCTCACCCCGACCGCGTTGGTGAAGAGCCTTCTGATCCTGGCCCTGCTCTGGTTCGCGTGGACGACCTTCGTCGCGCTGGGCAACGTCGTACGCGTCGATCAGGGTGTCATGCCCCTGGTCGGGTTCGCGACCATGATCGTCGTCTTCGTGCTGGCGGTGACGATCCCGGACGCCTTCTCGGACGCGCCGCACGGGCTGCCGGGAGATCTGGTCTTCGCCACCTGCTATTTCCTGCTACGGGCGCTGCAGGTGCTGGCTCTCTGGCACACCGTGCGTGGCGACCGGCAGTTGCGCCGCCGGTGGTCGGGGCTCGTCGCGCCAGCGCTGATCAGCACGGCGCTGCTGCTCGTCGCCGCACTCGTGCCGCAGCGGCTCTTCACCGGCACCGCCGAGTTCGGCGCCCGGGCCGGCCTGTGGCTGCTGGCCATCGCCGTCGAGTACACCGTCAGCGCGGTGGTCCGGACCGAGGGCCTGACCATCGTCTCGGCCGGGCACTGGGCGGAACGTCATGCCCAGATCGTCCTGATCGCGCTCGGCGAGTCGGTCATCTCCCTCGGGACCGCTTCCAACCTCGCGGTGGGATGGCCGCCCACCTGGCCCATCATTCTCGCCTCCGCGCTCGGCATCGTCCTGATCTCGGCGCTCTGGTGGGTCTACTTCGACGTCCGCGCCATCGCCGCCGAACACATGCTGCACAGCGCCCGGGGCCGCACGCGGGCCGCGCTCGCGCGGGACGCCTACACCTACCTGCACCTGCCGATGATCGCCGGGATCATTCTGTTCGCCCTCGGGCTCAAGCGGGTCCTCACCAACATCGCCGAGCCCACGGTGCCCAGCTTCGAGGATGCGCTCAACGGAGCCGAGGTCTACGTCCTGTACGGCGGAGTCATCCTCTACCTCCTAGCGGTGCAGGGCTTCGAGCGCCGCGCCGTCCGCCGGTCCGACTGGTTCCAGGTGGCCAGGATCTTGCTCCTGACGGCGCTGATTTCGGTGGCTGACCGGCTGTCCGCCATCGCCGCACTGACCCTCCTGGTGCTGGTCGCCACCGCCCTGATCGTCGCGCAGAGCATCCGCACCAGGCAGCTCCGTCGGCGCGTACGCACGTCCAGGCTTGCCGAACAGCGGGAACTGGAGGCCGAGGAGACGACGTGGCGTCGCCGGCACCGATGACCGCGCACGCTGTGACCGGAACAGGCGGCGTGCGGGTCGGGTGCCGGCGACGGCCTCGGCGCGTCGGAAGCGCCCGCTTCTCAGCTCACCGCCTGCCTCACGAGCGCGCCGATCCTGGCTTCGACGTCGGCGGTCAGCTCGGTCAGCGCGAAATAGGTCGGCCACATGGCGCCCTCGTCGAGGTTCGCCTCGTCACTGAAGCCGAGCACCGCGTACCGCGTCTTGAACTTCGCCGCGCTCTGGAAGAAGCAGACCACCTTGCCGTCGCGGGCGTACGCGGGCATCCCGTACCACAGCTTGGATGTGAGGACGGGCGCGTTGGCCTTGATCAGGGTGTGCAGGCGCTCGGCGATCACGCGGTCGGACTCCGACATCTCGGCGATCTTCGCGAGCACCTCGCTTTCCGTGTCGGCCTTGGCGCCCCGCCGAGCGCTCCTCTTCAGCTCCTTGGCGCGCTCCTTCATCGCGCCGCGCTCCTCGTCGGTGAAACCGTCGTACTTCTCGCCGTTCGCGCTGGTGGTCTTCGTCGTGGTCGACATGACAACGTCCTCTCTGTGCCGTGTGGGGGTCGGGCGGTACTGGTCGGTGGAGCCCTCTCCGGGGCCGGCTTCCACCGGTTGGTTCAGCGTTGACCGGTCTCTTCGGCCTTGATCAGCAACAACGTCACCACGTGCCGGCCTGCTGGCGGGTCGGCGCGTTGAGCCGGTTGAAGGCGTTGGTGATCGCGATGTTGAGCAGCAGCGCGGCCAACTCCTTCTGGTCGAAGTGCGTGGCGGCCACGTCCCACACCCGGTCCGGCACCGGGTCCGGCTGGTCGGCGAGCCGGGTCACGGCCTCGGTCAGGGCCAGCGCGGCGCGCTCCTCGTCGCTGAACCAGGGCGTCTCCCGCCACGCGGCGACGGCGTGCACCTGGTCTGCGCTCGCGCCGTGCTGGCGGGCCTGGTGGACGCCCCCGGCCACACACGGGCCGCAGCCGTTGATCTGGCTGGCCCGCAGGTGGCTCAGCGCCAGCAGCTTGCCGTCGACTCCGGCGCCCGCGATGGCTCTGTTGACCGCCATCAGGGCCTCCATCGCCTCGGGGATCAGAACCGCCGGGTTCGGCATGCGCTCGGTCGACATCGCCTCTCCTTCGTCGTGGGTGTCTCTGACAGGAGTCATCCGACCATCGGCGCGCCGGGGCCTGCGCGGTCCGTGGGACACCGTGGGACACCTGGAACGCGATCTAGCAGCGCAAACGCGTCGCCGATCCGGGTCCGTGGTCCGGGACGGTACGGTGTTGCGCGTGTCCAGCCCCCAGGAGCGACTGGTGGCTCAGCTCGCCCGGCTCAAGGAGTTGAGCGGGCTCAGCCTGCGCGCCCTCGCCCGCCAGGCTGGTCTGAGCAGCTCGTCGCTGTCGCGGTACCTGACCGGTCAGCTCGTGCCGCCGTGGGAGGCCGTCGTGGCGCTGTGCCGGGCGGTGGGCCGCGACCCCCGGCCACTGCGCGCGGTGTGGGCCGAGGCGGCCAGGGCCGGCGCGGCGCCCGCCCCACGCCGCAACGATCTGCCGGCCGACCTGTTCGACTTCACCGGCCGGGAAGCGGAGTCCGCGCTGGTCGAAGAGCTGCTGCACACCACCGGCGCGGTCGCGATCGACGGCATGGCGGGCGTGGGCAAGACCAGCCTGGCCGTGCATGTGGCCCATCGGCTCGCCCCTGCTTATCCGGACGGCGGGCTCTACCTCGACCTGCACGGCTTCACCCCGGGCCAGGAGCCGCTGGAGCCGCAGGCCGCGCTGGGCCGGTTGCTGGGCGCGTTGGACGTGACGCACCCCCCGACCGGCGTCACCGAACGCGCGGCGCTCTGGCGGTCGGAGCTGTCCCGCCGGCGGGCTCTCGTCGTGCTCGACAACGCGGTCGACGCGGAGCAGGTGCGCCCGCTGCTGCCCGGCGCGGGGAAGTCCGCGGTCCTGGTCACCAGCCGCCACCGGCTGGTCAGCCTGGACGGGGTGCCGCCGGTGTCCCTGGAGCCGCTGACCGACGACGACGCGGCGCACCTGTTCGGCCGGGCGGCCGGGCTCGCGCTCGCCGAGGAGGAAGCGGTCAGCCAGGTGCTGCGGCAGTGCGGCGGGCTCCCCCTGGCGCTACGGATGGCGGGCGCCCGGCTTCGCCACCGCCCCGGCTGGACGGTGGCGGTGCTGGCCGAGCGGCTGCGCGACACCGCCAACCGCTTCGACTCCGTGTTCGGCATGTCGCTCCGGCAGCTCGACGCGGTCCAGCGCCGCGTGTTCCGGCTGCTGGGCGTCCTGCCGGGCGCCGACTTCGACGCGGCGGTGGTGGGCGCGCTCACCGACATGCCGCCCGCCCGGATCGGCGCGGCGCTGGAGGAGTTGGTCGACGCCCACCTGGTCCAGGAGCCCGCGCCCGGCCGGTACCGGATGCACGACCTGATCCGGCAGTACGCGGCGGACATCGCCGCCGAGGAGGAGCCACAGGCCGACGCCGCCCTGCGTCGGGTCCTCAGGCACTATCTGGCGCAGGCGGTCGCCCACGATCAGACCCTGCCCTCGCCGTACCGCAAGGAACCCTCGCCGGGAGATCCGGCGAAGGCCATGGCCTGGTTCGACCTCGAGTACGTCAACCTGGTGGCCTGCTTCGACGCCGCCGTGCGGCTCGGCGTGGACGAGGTGGTGGCCGAACTGCCGCAGGCCATGCGGGTGTGGTTCTTCCGGCACCGCGGAACCGACGACCAGGCGCGCCTGCTCGAAGCGGCCGCAGCCGCCGCGGCACGTCTCGGCCGCGACCAGCAGCGGGCTTCGCTGCTCGCGGACCTCGGCTACGCCTGTGCCGCCGCCGGCCGCCTTACCGAGGCGCTCTCCGCCTACGAGCTGGCGGAGCAGTCAGGGCCGGACGACGACATCGCGGCCGCCCTGGCGCTGCGTACCGGCCTCGTGCGCCGGGACCTCGGTGAACTCGAAGCGGCACAGGCGCACTTTCGGCGGGCACGCGAGCTGTTCGAGAAGATCGGGCGCCGTGCCGGGCAATCCCAGGCGTTGGCCTTCGACGGATGGGTGACCCTTCACCTCGGGCGGCACCGTGAAGCCGTCGAACTCGCCCGGGCATCCGTCGCCCTGGCGGACGGGCCCGCACAGATCACCGGGCTGGTCACCCTCGGTGTCGCACTGGCACCTGACGATCCGACGGAGTCGCTGCGCACGCTGCACGACGCGTTACAGCTCTCCGAGCAGAACAATCTTCAGCACAACGAGGCGTGGTGCCACAACTATCTCGGTGTCGCGCTGCGGGTCATGGGTTCACCCGAGAAGGCGCTCGAACACCACCGGCGGGCCCTCGAGCTGCTGGAGCCGCTGGCCGAGGTGCAGTTGGAGATCGACTTCCTGCACACCTACGCCGAGACGTGCCGCGCGGCGGGTCGCTACGACGAGGCGCTGGCGCTGCTGGACCGGACCGTCGAGTTCGCGCGTGCCCTGGGCCGGCCGTACGACGAGAAGCGCGCCCGTGCGGCGCGGGAGATTGTGCGCGCCGCACGCTGAGTCATCGCCACCGTCCGTACGCCAACGGCCGGCGACGCGCGGTGGCGCCCGCCCGGCCGGCCGGCCGGCCCGGAGGATGGCGGACCGGCCGGGTGGGGCGCGCTGTCACCAGGCGTAGGTGACGGAGATGGTGACGTTGGGGCAGTTGTCGGCCCAGTCGGTCAGGGCGCTCTTCTCGGCGCTGTCGACGGTGAGCCGCCAGCGGATCTTCACCGCGACCCACTCGTTGATGTAGCGGCAGCGGGCGGAGGCGTAGGGCGGCATCCAGGTGGCCGGGTCCTGGTCCCCCTTGGCCTGGTTGACGTTGTCGGTGACGGCGACCAGGGACCGGCTGTCGCCCAGGTCGTTGGCGAAGGCCTGGCGGCGGCTGCTCGTCCAGTTGCGGGCTCCGGAGTCCCAGGCTTCGGCGAGCGCGACCATGTGGTCGATGTCGAGGTCGCTGGTGAGGGTCCAGTAGGCGTCGTCGTAGTAGGAGTACCAGCGGCCACCGGACAGGGTGCAGGTGCCGCTGATGCTCGGCCTGGTGGTGGCCTCGGCGATGAGGACCTCGTTGCGGGTGTGGCAGCCGTCCCCGTCGGCGTCGATCCAGTGGCGGAACAGGTCGCGGCTGTAGCCGGTGCGTACCTCGGTGGCGACGGGGAGATCGGCGACGGCGGTGGTGAGGGAGGCGGAGTAGCTGGCGGCCCAGGCAGGCTGGGCGAGGCCGAGGGTGGCGGCCAGGATCGCGGCGAGGCTGACGGCCGTTGCGCGCAGGGTGCGGGTCATGATGCTCCGTCCGGGTGAGAGCAGGTGGTTGCCGTACCCATATAGACAGAGTTGAAAGTGATCGTCCAGATCGATATCCGCGAACATCTGGTGGCCGTTGCCCGATGCAGGGACACGACGCGTGGCTGTAGGGGCCACACCACCGCTCAGTGGACGACGCTGTACCAGTGCGCGGTCTCGCCGGGAATCGGCACCAACCGCACCTCGGTGCCGCCGGGGTGGTCGAACATGCGTACCCCGTCGCCGAGCAGCACCGGGGCGAAGAACATCAGGACCTCGTCGAGCAGCCCGGCCTCGATGCACTGCTGGGCGACGTTCGCGCCGAGGATGTTCACGTACTTGTCGCCGGCGGCCTCCTTGGCCTGCGCGACGGCGCTGTGCAGGTCACCGACGAACGTGACACCCGGGTGTGGTGCGGCCGGCGGCCGGTGGGTGAGCACGAACACCGGCCCGTGGTACCGGCCGCCGAACGCGCCCTCGCTGTCGGTGCCGCGGTTCGGGTCGTCGCCGCCGAAGGTGCGGTTGCCGGCCAGGATCGCGCCGACGTCGGCCAGCAGGCGCTCCGCCGTCGGGTTCTCGCCGGCAAGGTGCGCGGTCAGCCAGGACATGTCGCCGCCCGGGCCGGCGATGTAGCCGTCGAGCGACGCCGTCGCCGAGTACAGCAGTTTGGCCATGAGGGCTCCTTTCGCAGTGGTCACTGAATAGCCGGCCGGCGGCCGGAAGAGTCGCCGCCACGCCGAGCGGAGCGGACACCGCCCTCGTCCTCCGCCGGGTCAGGTCCCTCACCTGCCGGCTCCGCTGACGCGGCCGGGCTCGGCGCCGACGCCTTGCCGCCGTCTGCCATGCTCTGGACGGTGACCACCGGCCACCCGACCAGTCCCCGCAGCCGCAGCCGCAAGGGCAGCCGCGTCCGGAGCCGTACCGCCCGCAGGGCCATCCTGCTCGGCGCGGTCGCTGCCGTCGTCGTCGTCCTCGCCGTGGTCGTCGTGCCGTTGCTGCGGCCGCCCGGTCCGCGCCCGCTCTTCCAGCTCCCCGTCGCCTGCGGCGAGACCTGGCAGCTCGGGACCTACCCCGGCCACGACGACTACGACGTCGACCTGTTCCCGACCGAGGGCGAGGCGTGGGGGCGACCGGTGCTCGCGTCCTACGCCGGCACGGTCACCGTGGCCGGGATCAACGGGTCGCTGGGCGGTCGCACCCCCGACAACCCGAGCGGCCCGCGCGGTCGCGGCGGCGGTTACTGGGTGAAGATCGACCACGGCGGCAGGTGGGAGACGCAGTACCTGCACCTGCTCGAACCGCCCCTGGTGCGGGCCGGTCAGCGGGTCGCCCAGGGCGAGCAGATCGGGCGGATCGGCAGCACCGGCAACTCGGGCGCGCCGCACCTGCACTACGAGCAACGCCGGGGCTGGGAGAAGGTCGAGAGCCACTTCGACGGCGAGCCGTCCGGCATCACCCACGACGACACCGAATACACCGTCAGGCGTACGAGCAACAACTGCGCCCCCGGGCAACGGTAGCCGCTGTGCCGGTGCGGTAATTCGCTGCCGGAGCGTCGTACGCGGCTGGCATGCTGGCCGGCGTGACGCCGTTGAGGATCATCAAGGGTGATGCGACCAGCCCCCAGGCCAAGGGCCCGAAGGTGATCGCGCACATCTGCAACGACCTCGGCGGCTGGGGCAGGGGCTTCGTGGTGGCGATCTCCCGTCGCTGGCCCCAGCCCGAACGCGACTACCGCGACTGGCACCGGCACCGCGCGGGCAACGACTTCGCCCTCGGCGCGACCCGCCTGGTGCGGGTCACGCCGGACGTGTGGGTGGCGAACATGGTCGGCCAGCGCGGCATCAGGACCGGCAGCGGCGGCCCGCCCATCCGCTACGACGCCGTCGAACGCTGCCTGGCGTCGCTCGCCGACCAGGCGCAGGCGTTGGGGGCGTCGGTGCACATGCCCCGGATCGGTTGCGGGCTCGCCGGCGGCACCTGGAACCGGATGGAACCCGTCATCGAGCGCACCCTCTGCGCGCGCGACATCGCCGTGACGGTGTACGACCACGGGTGACAGCCCTGCCGGGACGGCTGCCGGCGAACGGGTGGCTTGCGTCTCCCGTAGGGGGAGGCGCGTGGGTTGGGGCCTTGACGGTGAGGCGCTCCACTCGATCGGGGAACCGGCCCGGCGGACCGGGCTGACGGTGAAGGCATCAGGGGAGTGCCCGGCGGCGTGCCGGCCGCCCTCGGGCCCTGACCCGGCCAACGGGGTTCGCGCTCGGTGACCGCTTCGTAGACTCCGGTCATGCCGCGGATCGTGCAGTTGCTGGCCTCGCCGGTGCACCGCTACGTGGGCCGGCCCGCGGACGGCCCGGCGCCGGCGCCGCCCGGCGAGCTGGTCGAGGAGGTCCGGGTCCGGGCGGGCCTGGGCATCGTCGGTGACCGGTACTTCGGCAAGCCGGCGCACCGGGAGGCGAGCGTCACCGTGATCGCGCAGGAGTCGTTGCCGCCCGGTGTCGACCTGGTGCAGGTCCGGCGGAACGTCCTCACCGCCGGCATCGCCGTGGACGAGCTGGTCGGGTCGGTGTTGACCCTGGACTCGGGGGAGGGCCCGGTCAGCCTGCGGGTCAACCGGCCGGCGCACCCCTGCGCCTGGATGAACGTCACCGTCGGGCCCGGCGCGTGGAAGGCGCTGCGCGGCCGGGGCGGCGTCCGCTGCACGCCCCTGAACGACGGTGTCCTGCGCGTCGGCCCGGTCGACGTCACGGTCGAGGGGTAGCCGGGCCCCGGCGGCTTTGACTCTGGTGGCTGCGGCCCTGGTGGCTGTGGCCCCGGCGCTTGTCGGCCGGGCGGCGCAGAGGTCCGGTCTCGTGGACGGGGCAGCTCGACAGCGCGCCGCGGGCACACCCCGCACCCGGCTGGGCGGCGTCGGCCGCCAGCAGGGCGGGTGTCACCCGGAGGCGGGTGGGCGGTCCGGCCGCTGTCTCGCTGGTCGGCCCGGAGCGGAGACGCCCCGGGGAGCGGAGACGTCCCGGCGGCGGTGAGCGCGGATCGCGAGGATGCCTCTACGATTCGGCGTATGGCGCTGCTGCACCGGGCGGAACTGCACCCGTCGAAACTGGAACTCCTGGCGGCGTGGCTGCCCGGCCGGCCGTGGTACCAGGGGCCCGACGACGCCGACGTGGTCCGCGTGGCGGCCTACCGGTTCGACGATCCGGCCGGCGAGGTCGGCATCGAGACGATGCTCGTCCGGGCCGGGGACGGGCCGGTCCACCAGGTCCCGCTCACGTACCGGGGCGCTCCGCTGGACGGCGGCGACGAGTGGCTGGTCGGCACCACGGAGCACTCGGTGCTCGGCCGCCGCTGGGTGTACGACGCCTGCGGCGACCCCGTCTACGCCGCGGCGCTGGCGGGCGCCGTGCTCGCCGGCGCCGGTCAGGCGGAGGAGTTCATCGAGATCGACGGCCGGCTGGAACGCCGTGAGCCCAGCATGACCATCACCGGTGGCGGCACCCCCGGTGCCGACGTCCCGGCGGTGGGCGCGCTGCGTCAGGTGGTGCCGGACGACCCGACGCTCATCGTCACGGATGCCGTCGACCTGGTCGTCGTGCGCCGCCTCGACGGCGGGAGCCGGCCCGAGGGCGCCACGCTGACCGGCGCCTGGGCGGGCCAGCCGACTGCGCTGCCGTTGGCGTACGCCCGGCCGCGCTGACGCCCGCCGGCGCACCTGCCGGCCCTGGACCCGGCGCCCGCCGCCGAGCCCGTCGGGCGTCGGCGTGACGGAGGCCACCGGCAGCGCCGCCCGGACCGGCCCGGACGGGAACTATGGTCGGGGCCATGACCTTGGACGACGGCAGCCCCGACGACTGGACCACGCCCGGCGCGTTCGAGGTCGCCCCCGGGGTCTGGCGCGTGCCGCTGCCGCTGCCCGATGACGGCCTGCGGGCGGTGAACGTGTACGTCCTGCGCCACGACGACGGTCTGGTGCTGGTCGACTCGGGGTGGGCGGTCGCCGGGGCGCGGGCCACCCTCGACGCGGCGCTGGAGGAGTTGGACTCGACGGTCAAGGACGTCCGCCGCTTCCTCGTGACGCACATGCACCGGGACCACTACACGCAGGCCGTGCACCTGCGCCGCGAGTTCGGCATGCGGGTGAGCCTCGGCGCCGGCGAGCGCCCGAGCCTCGAGGTCACCATGTCGCCGGAGCGGGACCCGCTTGCCGAGCAACTCGACCGCCTGCGGCTGCTCGGCGCGGGCGAGCTGGCCGACACCCTGGCGAGGATCACCCGGGGGCGCGCCCCCGAAGAGGACTGGGAGCTGCCGGACGACTGGTTCCGCGGCGGGGACGAGGTCAGGCACGGCGACCGCACCCTGCACGTCGTCGAGACCCCGGGGCACACCCGCGGCCACGTCGTCTTCCACGACACCGGGGCGCGGCTGCTGTTCGCCGGCGACCACGTGCTGCCCACCATCACGCCGTCGATCGGGTTCGAGCCCGTGCTCTCCGCGAACCCCCTCGGCGACTTCCTCGGCTCGCTCGCGCTGGTGCGGCAGCGGCCCGACGCGCGGCTGCTCCCGGCGCACGGGCCGGTGACCCCGAGCGTGCACGCACGCGTCGACGAGCTGGTCGCGCACCACGGCGCACGGCTCGACGAGACGGAGGTCGCCGTCGCCCGTGGCGCGCAGTCGGCGTACGAGGTCGCGGCGCGGCTGCGCTGGACCAGGCGGGAACGCGAGCTGGGCGACCTGGACGTGTTCAACCGCATGCTCGCCGTCACCGAAACGGCGGCGCACCTTGAGCTGCTGGTCGCGCAGGGGCGCCTGACCCGGGCCGACGTCGACGGGTTGCGCTGCTACGCGAGCGCCTGAACGCGGCGCGAAACCCCGTCCCCGGCGCGCCTCTAGGCTGTCCGCATGCGTACCCCGCTCCTGCCCGACGACCAGTCCGTGGCCCCGCGGAGCGGTACGGGGGTGTGGGGGGCGGTGAGCCGCCCGTCCGTGCCCACCCAGCGGGGTGGCGGGTCGACGGCTGCGCCCGGGGGCCTGCCGGGCGTGGCGGAACGGTGCGCCCGGATCGCCCGGTCGCGGCCGTTCGACGTGCTCATCGTCGTGGTCATCATGGCGAACGGGGTGGTGCTCGGCGTCGAGACGTACCCGGACCTCGGTGCCGCGGGGCGGGCCCTGCGCTGGTGCGAGTGGCTGTTCCGGCTGGTCTTCGTCGTCGAGATCGCCATCCGGGTGCTGGCGTACGGCCGCCGGCCGCAGGACTTCTTCCGGCACGGCTGGAACGTCTTTGACTTTGTGGTGACGGCGGCGATCTTCATCCCCGGCCTGCACGGCGACTCGGCGCTGCTGCGCTTCGTGCGGGTCGCCCGGGTGCTGCGGCTGGTGCGGTTCTCGCCGGGGCTGCGCACGATCGTGGCGGCGCTGTGGCGCAGCATCCCCGGCGTGGCCGGCTTCCTCGCGCTGGCCGCCGTGACCCTCTACGTCTACGGCATGGCCGGCTGGCTGATCTTCGGGGAGCGCTATCCGGAGCAGTACGGCGACATCGGTCGTTCCCTGCTGACCCTGTTCGTGCTGCTGTCGCTGGAGACCCTGCCGGACCTCATCGCGCAGGGCATGGCGGTGTCGCCGTGGACGCTGCTCTACTACGTCAGCTACGTGATGATCACGGTGAACCTGCTGCTGAACATCCTGATCGCCGTCATCGTGAACTCGATGGAGGAGGCCCGTCGGCTGGAGATGACCGAGCGGTTGTCGCCCGACTACGACGAGGACGGCGACGGCGTGCCGGACGAGGTGGACCGGATCGCCCTCACCCAGCGGCTGGACGACCTGCGGGCGGTCATCGCCGAGCTGGAACGGGAGCTGCGCATCGACCGGGAGGACGGCCACGGCCCGGCCCGCCACCACCACGGCGAACGTACGGGCGGCCGGCCCCCCGGGTAGGGGACCGGCCGCAGCGTCGGTGGGGCGGGTCAGCCCCAGATGGCCGTCGCCCACTCCGGATGGTCGACGAACGGGTTCCGGTTGCCCTGCCAACGCTCGTAGATCCGCTGGTTGCGGCGCTTCTCGAAGGCGTCCGGCGGGTCGAGCTGGTTCCACTGCAGCAGCACCGACATCCGGCCGTGGTACGGCGCGGTGCCGTTGTTGACCGACTGGTTCATCTCCAGGTTGGGCCAGCCGTCGGTGCCCTCGTACCGGATCGCCATGTACATGATCATGCGGGCCACGTCGCCCTTCACCGCGTTGCGCGGCTCCCACGAGTCGGCGTCGGTGTAGCAGCCGGGCGCCTCGGCGACGGGGCTGCCGCCGTTGTCGAAGTCCTTGTTGCCCCGGGTGGAGTTGACCGAGACGTCGGTCGGCCGCAGGTGGTGGACGTCGGTCCCCGGGCCGGTCGCGGTGCCGAAGTCGCCGTGCGACTTGGCCCAGACGTGCTCGCGGTTCCAGTCGTCGACACCGCCGCCGTTGCTGGTCTTGCTCTGCGACCGGCCGGTGTAGAGCAGGATCACGTTGTTGGTGTTCGCCGGGTCCTGGTCGGTGTCCCGCAGCGCCTCCCACACCTGGTCGTAGGAGAGCTTGGTGTGCACCTTGATGATCGAGTGCAGCGAGCTGCGCAGCGCCGGGCCGGTCTTGCCGATCGCGCTGGCGTAGTAGGTGGAGTCGTAGTCGCCGCCGGGCGAGGTCGGGGTGGGGCCCGGCGTCGGCGACTGGGTCGGCGAGGGCGTGCCGCCACCGCCGCCGAGGGTCATCGCCGTCGGGTTCTTCAGGCCGCCGTGGCTGAAGTAGGCGGTCAGCGTGCCGGTGGCGGTGACGCGCTGGCCCCGCAGGCCCGGGTTGGTGAGCAGCCCGAAGGTGCTCCGGTAGGCGGCGGTGACCTGGACGTAGAGCATCCTGCTCGTGCTGGTCTCGGCCGCCGTGTCGGCGATCGCGATCGCGGTGTCGGACGTGAAACCCGACCGCAGCACGGTCGTGTTGCTGGTCGGTTGACCGATCACGTAGCCGGTCACGGTCGCCGTCCGACCGTCCTGGGTGGCGAGCGCCTGGGCCACGGTCAGGGTGGTGGCGGCCGAGGCCACCGCCGTCGTCACCACCACGGGCGCCACCAGCACGGCGGCCAGCGCGAACGCCGTCGCGAGCCTTCTGGGCCGCAAGCGGGTGCTGTTCTTCGTATTCATGAACAGCGATGCTATCGGTGCGGGCGTGAACGCCGGGAGAGCGGGAGCGCAACATTTCGGGCGCGAGCCGTCGGCGGCGCGGCCCTCCCTCGGCCCGGCCGGCCACTACCGTCGGGGCATGGTCACCGTCGCCGACGTCCGCGCACTGGCACTGACCCTGCCACGGACCACCGAGCACCTCATCCGGGACCGCGTGAAGTTCCGCGTCGGTGCCCTCGTCTACGTCGCGTTCTCCCGGGACGAGACGACGATGGGGTTCGCGTACCCGAAGGAGGAACGCGCCGGGCTCGTCGCCGGCGACCCGGACCTGTTCCTCCTGCCTGACGCGGCCGACCTGCGCTTCAACTGGGTGTGCTGTCGCCTTGACCGGCTCGACCGCGACCACATGACGGAGCTGGTGACGGATGCCTGGCGGATGGTCGTGCCGAAGTTCCTCGCGCGCCAGCGACTGGGCGGCTGAGGGAGGCGCCCCGCCGACCAGCGGCCCACCGCCCGGCCGGTCCGGCCGGCCGGAGATTCGCGGCGGCGAGGTCCGCCACGTCGCCGGCCGTCGGACCGTCGGCGGCGTAGGGTGGTTCGCGTGGATCAAGAGGACCGCATCGCCCTGTTCCTCGACTACGAGAACCTCGCGCTGGGGGCGCGCGACCACCTCGGCGGGGCGGCCTTCGACCTCCGTCCCATCGCCGACGCCCTCGCCGAGCGCGGCCGGGTGGTGGTGCGCCGGGCGTACGCCGACTGGTCGTACTTCGACGAGGACCGGCGGATGCTCACCCGGTCACACGTCGAACTCATCGAGATACCCCAGCGCATGGGCGCCTCCCGCAAGAACGCCGCCGACATCAAGATGGCCGTCGACGCGGTGGAACTGGCCTTCGAGCGCGGCTACATCTCGACGTTCGTGATCTGCACCGGCGACAGCGACTTCACGCCCCTCGTGCACAAGCTGCGCGAGCTGAACAAGCGCGTCATCGGGGTCGGCGTGGAGAAGTCGACCTCGGCGCTGCTGCCGCCCGCGTGCGACGAGTTCCTCTACTACGACCGCCTGGAGGGCGTCGACGTTCCCCCGGCGCGGGGCCGGCGCGCCCGCCCGGCGCGGCTGCCCGGCCCGGAGGCGCAGCAGGCCGAGCCGGAGCGGGAGCCCGAGCCGCAGCCGGTGGGCGAGGAAGCCGCCCGCGACGTCGACACGCTCGCCGTGCTGGTGGCGCAGACCGTGGCCGGCCTGCAGGGCAGCTCCAGCGGCGCGGTGACCGCCTCGACGCTGAAGCGGACCCTGCTCAGGAAGGACCCGACGTTCAGCGAGTCCGACTACGGCTTCCGCACCTTCGGCGAGCTGCTGCGACACCTCGCCCAGCACAACGTCGTCGAGCTGGGGGAGGGCCCCGCCAAGGGCGACCCCGAGGTGTCCCTGCCCGAGCACGGCGACCGGGAGGTGGCGTTCGGGCTGCTCCGCTCGGTGGTGTCCGACCTGGCCGGCGACGAGGGGGCGGTGGCGCTGTCCGGCCTGAAGAACCAGCTCCGCCGGGCGCGGCCTGACTTCAGCGAGAAGAAGCTCGGCTACCGCAGCTTCCTCCAGTTCTGCAAGGCGGCAGCCACCAGCGGCATCGTCGACCTGCGGTGGAGCCAGGACGCCGACGACTACCTGCTCACCCCGCAGTCCTCCTGACCACACCGGTGGCCGTGCCGGCGGGCGGCGCCGGCCCTCCCACGGACGCCAGTTCCTCCGGTGACGTTTGAAGATCCCGAGGATCGGAGAAGGTGCGCTGGCACGGGCACTGCCGCCCGCCGGCTCTCGGGAGGAACTGTCATGACACGGATGGTGCGGGCGGCTGCGCTCGTCGGGGTGTTCGCCCTGGCGCTCAGCGGCTGCGGAGGCGTCGGCGGTGGCGACGGGGGCGATGGCGGTGGCACGGCCACCAAGGGTGCCCTGAGCACGATGGGTTTCGGCCTGTCCGACGAGATCGCCAGGACGCGCGTGGACGCGTTCAGGCGCGACCACCCGGACGTCGACCTGAAGATCACCGAGGGAGCCTTCGACGAGCAGCAGTTCCTCTCCGCGGTCGCCTCCGGCAACCCGCCGGACCTGGTCTACATGGACCGCAAGCTGATCGGCACCTACGCCGAGCGCGGCTCCATCCAACCGCTGACGGACTGCGTCGAGAAGCAGGACATCGACATGGGGCAGTACCGGCCCGCCGCCAGGGAACAGGTCACCCTCGACGGCACCGTCTACGGCATCCCGGAGTTCTCCAGCGTCCGGGTGGTCTACCTCAACGAGGCGCTGCTCAGGCAGGCCGGTCTGACCGCCGACGACGTCGATCTCGCGAACTGGGCGGGGCTGCCGGCGCTCAACGCCAAGCTGGCCACCGTCTCCGGGGGCCGGCTCTCCCGCATCGGCATCGACCCGAAGATCCCCGAGTTCCTGCCCATGTGGGCCAAGGCCAACGGGGCCGACCTGCTCTCCGCCGACGGGACGAAGGCGAACCTCGACGACCCCAGGGTGGTCGAGGCGCTCACCACCGGCGTCAAGCTGATCCAGGACCAGGGTGGCTGGGGGAAGTTCAAGTCCTTCCGGGACACCTTCGACTTCTTCGGCGCGCAGAACCCCCTGGCGAAGAACCAGATCGTCGCGTGGCCGATGGAGGAGTGGTTCCTCAACCAGGCCGCCAAGAACAGCCCGAAGGCCGAGCTGGTGGTCAGGCCCTTCGCCGACCGGCAGGGCAAGCCGGTCACCCTGTCCTCCGGGCAGGCCTGGGTGGTCCCCAAGGGGGCCAGGAACCCGGACGCGGCGTGCGCCTTCGCCAGGACGGTGACCGCCACCGACACCTGGGTCGCCGCGGCCAAGGCCCGCGCCGACGCGCGCAAGGCCGCGGGCCAGCCGTTCACCGGCGTCTACACGGGCAACGTCGCCGCCGACAAGCGGATCTTCGACGAGCTGTACCAGCCCACCGGCAACAGGCGGTTCGACGACGCGGTGGCCACCATCCGCTCGGTGCAGGACAGCGCGTTCGCCATGCCCGCCTCGCCCGCCGGCGCCGAGTTCGACAAGGCCTGGACGGACGCCGTCAACCGGGTGCTCTCCGGCCAGGCGCAGCCGGCGCAGGCGCTGGCCCGCGCCCAGCAGGAGGCGACCGCCGCGCTGGACAAGGCGTCGAAGTAGGCCCGGGGATGGCCACCACCACCGTCCCCGCCCCCGCCGGCCGGCGGCGTCGTACGCCGCTGGCCCGGCGGGAGGCGCGTTGGGCGTACGTCTTCCTGGCGCCCTGGATCGTCGGGTTCCTGGTCTTCAACGCCGGGCCGATGATCGCCAGCGCCTGGCTCAGCCTCACCGAGTACGACGTGATCAACGCGCCCCGGTACACCGGCCTGGACAACTACCGGGAGCTGATGGCCGACCCGATGGTGGCCCGCAGCCTGGGCAACACCGTCTACTACACGGCCCTGCACGTGCCGCTGGTGATGGCCATCTCGCTGGGGCTGGCGCTGCTGCTCAAGCGGGTGGGACGGTTGCAGGGCTTCTTCCGTACCGTCTTCTACCTGCCGGTGATGACCCCGGCGGTGGCGGTCGGCATCCTGTTCCTGCTCCTGCTCAACACCCAGGACGGCCTGATCAACCGCGGCCTCGCCCTGGTCGGGATCGAGGGTCCGAGCTGGACCACCGACCCCGACTGGGTGATGCCCGGCATCGTCCTGATGAGCCTGTGGAGCCTCGGCTCCACCGTGATCATCTACCTGGCCGCCCTGCAGAACGTGCCGCGTGACCTGTACGAGGCGGCGAGCATCGACGGCGCCGGCGGCTGGGCCCGGTTCCGGCACGTGACGCTGCCGATGATCTCCGGTGCGCTCTTCTTCACCCTGGTCGTCAACACCATCGCGTCCCTGCAGATGTTCACCGAGGTCTACACCATGTACTTCGGCAACCGGCAGACGCAGGGCTCGTTCAACAGCGACGCCGCGTCGTTCTACGTCATCCACCTGTTCCAGGAGGCGTTCCAGTTCCTGCACATGGGCTTCGCCTCCGCGATGGCCTGGCTGCTCTTCGTGATCATCCTGATCATCACGCTGGTGCAGGTGAAGCTGAGCAACCGCTTCGTGTACTACGAGGGAGACCGGCCGTGACGGGGCACCGGGGGCGACGCGGCGTGGCCCGCGCGCGCCGGGCCGAGGGAGGCCGGTCGTGACGGCCGCGGCAGAGCGGACGGTCGCCGCCCCCGTGGCCGCCGCCGCGCCGTCGGCCGTCGAGCGCCGGCCGGCGGCCGAGGACGCCGGGCGGCCGGTCTGGCAGCGGGTGCTGCTCGTGCTCGCGCTCGTCGGCGCCGCCGTGGTGTTCACGGCGCCGTTCGTCTGGCTGATCAGCGCCTCGCTGCGGCCCCGTGAGTAGTCCTTCCCCACCGGGTTCCTGCCCACCCCGTTCGCGCCGGGGAACTACGCCGAGGCGTGGCAGGCCGTGCCGATGGTCACCTGGCTGCTCAACAGCCTGGTGGTCGGCGTCGCGGCGGCGGTCGCGGTGACGCTGTCCAGCGCGTGGGTGGCGTTCGGGTTCGCGTACTTCCGGTTCCCCGGGCGGGACATCCTGTTCGGGCTGGTGCTCGCGACGATGATGCTGCCGTTCGCGGTCACCATGATCCCGACGTACCTGATCTGGTCGGAGCTGCGGCTGACCGACACCCAGGTGCCGCTGTGGGCGGGCAACCTGTTCGGCTCGGCGTTCTACGTCTTCCTGCTGCGGCAGTTCCTGCTCTCGCTGCCCCGCGAGTACTTCGAGGCGGCCCGGGTCGACGGGGCGAGCTACCCGCAGTTGTTCTGGAAGCTGGCCTTTCCGTTGATCCGTCCCGCCCTGCTGGTGGCCTTCGTCTTCGAGTTCAAGGCGAGCTGGACGGACCTGATGAAGCCGCTGATCTACCTGCGCAACGAGGAGCTGTACACCCTGCCGCGCGGGCTGAAGGTGGTGCTGGACCGCTTCGGCTACGGCGGCGAGCAGCAGTGGGAGATCGTGCTCGCGGGCAGCGTCATCGCGACCGTGCCGATGCTGGTGCTGTTCTTCCTCGCCCAGCGCCACTTCGTCGAGGGCATCGCCACCACCGGCCGCAAGGGCTGACGCACGGAGCGGCTTGACCCGCCGTACGGGTCGGGTCGGGCCGGTCCCGCGGAAGTCGACCCGCGCCGCCGGGCGGCCGGCGGTGCGCAAGGCCCGGCCGGTCAGGGAATCGTCAGCCCGTACGCGGCCAGGATCTCGGTGATCGGCTGGTAGTAGGTGGTGCCGCCGGTGGCGCAGTTGCCGCTGCCTCCGGAGAGGATGCCGAGGATGGTGCCGGTGGCGGCCACGTAGAGGGGCCCGCCGCTGTCGCCGGGCTCGGCGCAGATGTTGGTCCGGATCAGGCCGGTCACGGTGCCCTGGGCGTAGTTGACGGTCGCGTTGAGCCCGGTGACGCTGCCGCAGCGTACGCCCGTGGTGGCGCCGCTGCGGCAGACCGCCTGGCCGATGTAGGCGTTGCCGGCGCCGTAGACGGTGAGCAGCCCGGGGTGGGTGTAGACCGCGCTGGGGTGGGCGATCCCGCCGGTGTGGCGGACCAGACCGTAGTCGTTGCCGGGGAAGCTGGTGCCGGTCCGGGTGCCGAGGACGGTGGTCTGCGCGCTGTCGGCGTACCAGGTCGAGGCGGCGACGGTGCAGTGGCCGGCGGTCACGAAGTAGGCGGTGGTGCCGCTGCGGACGTTGGCGCCCAGCGAGCACCGTCCGCCGCCGCCGTAGACGGCCTGCCCGCCGGCGATGAGGACGCGCAGGTGGCCCGGCTCCCGGCGCAGCAGCGCCCCGGCGCGCGCGACTGTCGCCCGGAGCGCCGCCACGTCCCGGGCCGGGACGGTGTCGTCGACGGTCAGCGTCATCCGTCCGGTGGCCGGGCCGAGCCCCCAGGCGGTGCCGGGGGTGCGGACCGCTGCGAGCGTGGCCGCGGCGCGGGCGGCATCGGCGTGGTCGGGGGCGGCGTGGGCGGGCTCCGGCAGGCCGAGCATCATCGCGGCGAGCAGGAGCAGGGCGAGCGGGAGACGACGCATCCGAACCTCCGATAGATCCGTCTCTGTCGATTCCCTACAGGATCCACCCGCGGGCCTGACGCGGACAAGCCACGGGCGCGGCAGTCTGCGGACCCGCCGGAGTCCCCCGTCGGGGGCTGCCGCCGACGAGGATCGACGCCGGCGAACGCGGCGCGGCGGCGGCGCCGGCCGGGCAGGTGTCAGTGGCGCGCGGCGGCGGCGCCGGCCGGGCGGGCGGGTGTCAGTGGCGCGCGGCGCCGGCCGCGGAGATGTCAGCGGCGCGCGGCGGCGGCGTGCCGGAGCGCGTCGAGCAGGCCGCGCAGGGCGGGCTGGTCCAGCGCGGCCTCTCGGACGGCCGCGTGGATCGCCCGGACCGGCCGTGGGTGGCGCAGGGGGCGGACCACCACGTCGGGGTGCGGGCTGTCCAGCGCGGTGCGCGGGACCACCCCGACCCCGAGCCCGGCGGCCACGAACGCCTGCGTGGTCGGGTAGTCCTCGCTCTCGACGGCGACGGCCGGGCTGAAGCCGGCCGCGCCGCAGGCGTCCAGCACGGCCTCCCGGCACGGGCCGGCCGGCTCGCTGCCCACCCAGGGTTCGTCGGCGAGGTCGGTCAGGTCCAGCACCCGCGCGCCGGCGAGCCGGTGCTCCCGTGGCAGGACGACCAGGTAGGGGTCGTCGAGCAAATGGACGAGCCGTACGCCGTCGCGGGCCTGCCCCCGGCGGCGGACCACGATGGCCAGGTCGGCCTCGCCCCGCTCCACCTCGGGCAGCGGATCGTCGGGGTCGACCAGCCGGAGGTCGACGCGGACGTCGGGGTGCTCGCGGCGAAAGCGGGCCAACGCCGGCGGCACCAGGGCGGCTCCGGCGGTGGCGAAGTAGCGGACCGCCAGCCGCCCCGTGCGTCCGGCCCGCAGCTCGGCGAGGGCGGTCTCCGCCTCGGCGAGGTGCCGGCCGATGACGGCGGCGTGCTCGGTGAGCAGCCGCCCGGCGGCCGTGGGACGCACGCCCCGGCCGGACCGCTCCAGCAGCGCCGTGCCGGCCTGCTTCTCCAGCGCGGAGATCTGCTGGCTGACGGCGGACGGCGTGTAGCCCAGGTGCGCCGCGGCGGCCGTCACCGATCCGCTGGTCACCACCGCGCGCAGGACCTGCATCCGCCGTACGTCGAGCATGTAGCAGACCTTAACAGTTCGGCAGAAACATTCACTTGTGCTGTTGGGTTGCTCCGGGCACGGTGGACCGGGACGGCGGTGCGGCGAGACGGGGGCGGCGATGGGCGGGGGACCGTGGGCGGTGCTGCGGCTGGGCGTACTGGCCCTGCTGTGGGGCTCGACCTTCTTGTGGATCAAGGTGGCCCTGGAGGGGTTCTCCCCGGCCCAGGTCACCGTCGCCCGGTGCGCCCTCGGCGCCGCCGCGCTGCTGGTCGCCTGCCGTTGGGTGGGGCACCGCCTGCCCCGCGACCGGGCGACGTGGGGCCGCCTGGTGATCGCTGCCTTCTTCTGCAACGCCCTGCCGTTCGCCCTGTTCAGCGTGGGGGAGCGGACCGTCGACTCCGGAGTGGCCGGCGTGCTGAACGCCACGACGCCCCTCTGGTCGGTGCTGCTCGGGGTCGCCCTTGGCACGGAGCGGGCGCCGCGTCCGGTCCGACTGACCGGGCTGCTGCTCGGCTTCGCCGGCGTACTGACGATCTTCGCGCCCTGGGGCCGGGCGGGGCTGGTCAGTGTGGACTCGCTCGCCATCCTCGGTGCCGCCGCGAGTTACGCGGTCGGCTTCGCCTGGATGGGCCGCGAGCTGGCCGGCCGGGGTACCCCCACGATCGCGCTGTCCGCCGCCCAGCTCGTGGCGGCCACCGGGTGGAGCGTCCTCGCCCTGCCCGCCGGCGGCCTGGTGATGCCCCGGCCCACCCCGGCGACCGCCGTCGCCGTCGTCGTCCTCGGCGTGCTCTGCACGGCGGTCACCTTCCACCTCACCTTCCGGGTCGTCGCGGAGGAGGGCGCGACGAACGCCGCCGCCGTCGGATACCTGCTGCCGGTGGTGTCCGTGGCGCTGGGGGCCGTGTTCCTCGGCGAGGGCCTGACGCCGCGTACGGTCGGCGGGATGGTCGTCGTGCTCGCCGGCGTGGCGCTGACCCGCCGCGGCGCGGCGGCCCGGGACGCCCCGCCCGCCGGGAACCCGCCGCACCCGATCGCCGCCCGGTCATGACGGCGCACCCGGCGGGCTGCGGCGTTCCGGCGAGGGCCTGGCGGGGTGGCGCACCGGCGGGCTCGGCGCGGCGCGCCGGCGGTCAACCGGTCCCAGCCGCTACGGCAGCGGGACCGAGATGCCCCGGGCGTGGTCGGTGAGGGCCGCGCCGACCACGGTCGCCTCCAGCGGCAGCACCTCCAGGCAGCGGCGCACGGCGGCGGCCATCAGCGCGTTCGGCACCCGCATCGACAGCGTGCAGTGCGGCACCCAGCGCCCCGGCTGGTAGTGCTCGACCAGCCCGATGCCGGCCTCGGCCAGCCGGCCGTGCACCTCGGCGTGGTGCGCGAGCAACTCGGCGGTGGGGGTCGGGCCCAGCCAGAGCACCCGCCCGACGAACTGACCGGCGTGCTGGAAACTCAACCGCAGCGGCGCGGCCACCACCGTGCCGCGCAGCGCCGCCGCGACCCGCTCCGGGTCGAAGCGGGGCGCGACGGCGAGCGAGACGTGCGGCCGGTGGCGCTGCTCCAGCAGCGACCGCATGCTCTGCACGCCCTCGGTCTCCAGCGCGTCCCAGAGCACCCGGATCCGCCGGGTGGCGTCGGTGTCCAGGTAGAGCTCCAGCGCCGCGACCACATGATCACTCTAGGGTCGCGGTGGTCACGGCACGACGACGGCCCGGCCCTCCAGCGTGCCGTCGGCCATCTTCCGGTACGCGACGACCGCCTCGTCGAGCCGGAAGGTGCTGGCCTTCGGCTTCACCATGCCCCGGGCGCCCAGTTCGAGCACCTCGATGAGCTCCGGCCGGCTGCCCCAGTACGTGGTCTGGATGCTCACCTCGTACGGCACGCCGAAGTAGCTCACCGGCAGCGTGCCGCCGCCGATGCCGACGATGGTGAGGTCGCCGACGGTGCGGGCGGCGGCGGCGCCGAGCGCGAGGGTGGGGCTGGCCCCGACGAAGTCCAGCACCACGTCGGCGCCCCGGCCGCCGGTGGCCCGGCGGATCTCCTGGGCGGTGCCCTCGCCGGAGAGCATGGTGAGGTCCGCGCCGCACTCCTCGCCGAGCTTCAGCGCCTCCTCGCGGGTGTCCACCGCGATCACCCGGGCCGCGGTCGTGGCCTTGAGGATCTGCACGCCGACGTGGCCGAGCCCACCGACGCCGATCACGACGGCGGTGCTGGTCGGCCCGAGCTTCTGCCAGGAGCGGCGGATCGCGTGGTACGGGGTGAGGCCCGCGTCGGTCAGTGGCGCCGCCAGCACCGGATCGAGCCCCTCGGGCAGCGGCACCACGTGCCGGGCGTGCGGCACCAGCATGTACTCGGCCATGCCGCCGTCCAGGCCGAGGCCGCCGCCACCGCCGGGCACCGGCGCCTCGGCGACGTTCTCGCAGTACGGGTCGATTCCCACCCGGCAGCGCGCACAGGTGCCGCAGCCCCACGGGCCGTAGACGGCCACCGGCTGGCCCATCGTCAGCCCGGTGACCCCGTCGCCGAGGGCGTGCACCCAGCCGGCGTTCTCGTGGCCGAGGGTGAACGGCGGGTTCCACGGCACGGCGCCGGCCTCGAAGTCGTGCATGAGGTGGAGGTCGGAGTGGCACGCGCCGGCGGCCCCGATCTTCACCACCACCTGCCCGGGGCCCGGGGCCGGCTCGTCGACCTCGACCAACTCGGGTTCCGACTTCCAGTTCGGCAACCGCAGCGCGCGCATGAACGTCTCCTGTCCTCCGGTTTCCGGCTCCGCCCGCGGCCTGCCCGCTCAGCGCCCGGTCAAACGACCCGCCTTCCGGCGGCGCAGGGCCCGCGCCACGTCGAGCGGCGCGGTGCCGGCCGCCTCGCACGTCTCACCCCGTCCGGGTGAGTCGGCCTCACCCGCCGGTGGGAGCCTGCTCCGAACCGTCGGCCGCCCACACGGCCGCTGGCCGCTGCGCCGGGGCGGCCGTCGCGGACGGGGCCGTGGCGGGGGCGGGCGGTGGTCCGGCACGGCGGGCCAGGCCCCGGTCGACGCCCACGAAGAGCAGGCCAAGCAGCCAGAACGCGACGGCGAAGAAGACCGCGCTGACGCCCACCCCGTCGTAGCCCAGCTCCCCGGCGTCGAGGAACGGGTACGGGTACCGCTCGACCACCAGCCCACGGACCAGCGCGAAACCGAGGTAGCCCAGCGGGAAGGCCAGCCACCACGCCGCGTACCGCGGGCGGAGCCGGCCCCGCCGGTCGAACAGCGCCCAGTCCGCCACCGCGAGCAGCGGCACGACGGTGTGCAGGAACTGGTTGCCCAGCGCCTCGCCGAGCGCGCGGTCGGGCTGCGGCATCGCGAACGGGCTGGCGGGGTTGGCGAGCACCAGGTGGTAGACCACGCCGGTGATGGTGATGTAGAGGGTGACCGCGCCCTTGAGCGGCGACGGTGGTTCGGGACGGTCCCGCCAGGCCAGCCAGGCGGCGTATCCGGCGAGGAGACCGACGGCGAGGTTGCTCTGGATGGTGAAGTACGGCAGCAGGCCGGTGACGCTGGCGGGACCCAGCGCGGTGAGCACGATCCCGGCCAGCACGCTGATCACGATCACCACGCGGAAGACCATCGCCACGCGTCGACGCCGCAGACTCATCGGGGCAAGCTATCAGCCGGGCCGTTCCGGGGCACCGGGCGAGCGCCGGCCGGTGCGCGTCGGCGTCCCACCGGTTGGCCGAGCCGCCCGCGCGGCGCGTTCGTCACGTGCGACCCCTTCCCGGCGACGCCCCGGGGCACGTGACCGGCGGACAGACGTCGGTCCGCCGTGGCCCACGGCGCGATGGCGTGGGTCAGCGACTGCCGCCGCTGCCCGGTGCGGGGCGACCGTGGTCGGGCGAGACCTGGTCGTTGCCGGGCGAGACCCGGATGTTGCCGGGCGAGACCTGGACGTTGCCGGGTGCCGGGGGCCGGCCGGCCGGGACGGAGGGCGATGTCGTGGGTCGCCCGGGCTGCTGGGGGGTCGGGGTGCCGTCGGGCCGGTCGACCGGTGTGCCCGCCGACTCGGGGCCCGCCGACTCGCCGGGCAGCAGGCGGTCGCAGTAGCCGGCCACCTTGCCGCGGCCGCCGGCCGCGCGGACGAGGTCGTCGAAGGCCGGCTTGTCCAGGGCACGGGCCGGGCCGTCGCCGCCCGTCCGGTAGGCCCGGCACAGCCCTGCCACCGACGCGCTCGGGTCGGGCCGACCCTCAGTCGTGGTGGGCGGCGCGGACGGCCGGCCGGGACCCGCGGTGGGGGAGACGGCCGGGGGCGGCGCGGGCGGCGCGGGTGTGGCGGTGGTGGGGGCGGGGCCACGCAGCGGTCCGGGCAGGGTGCCCCCGGCCGCGGCGAAGGCCACCCCGCCGGTGACGGCGAGAGCGACACCGGCCAGCCCGGCGCGGACGCCGAAGCCGGCGAGGGCGCGGCCCCGACGACTCCGCTCGGGACTGCCGACGGGGGTGCCGGCCCGCGCCAGCCGGTACGCCCGTACCGCGGCGTCCTCGCCGGCGAGCTCAGCCGCGCGGGGTGCGGCACGGACCGCCGTCAGGAGCGACGCGACAGGTTGCGGAGCGTCCCGCGGGTCGACGACCGGACCGCCGAGCAGTCGATCGACAGTCTCCTGGTCCATCCGATGTGCTTTCATCTCGTGTCCCTCAGCGCCGCCGGATGCCGGGACGTCACACGGGGTGAGTGTGACGTCCGACAAACACCGGGCCGGGAGACGGGGCGGGGCGGGGCCGCGCGGGGGCGTCAACCCATGGTCTTGGCGCCGTCGATGGCCTCGCGGAGGATGTCGGCGTGCCCCGCGTGCTGGGCGGTCTCGGCGATCAGGTGCAGCAGGACGCGGCGGACCGTCCAGCTCGCGCCAGACTCGAACCAGGGGGCCTGTGGCAACGGGTGGGCGGCGTCGAGGTCGTGCGTGGCGATCAACTCGTCCGTCGCGGCGGCCACCCGGTCGTAGTCGGCGAGCAGCCCGGCGAGGGTCTCGCCGTCGAGCATGCGGAACTGGCCGGCCCAGTCGACGGGATCACTGTTCATCGCCTCGGCGCCGCCGACGGCGAACCGCATCCACCGGTGCTCGACCTGCGTCACGTGCTTGATCAGGCCGCCCGGGCACAGCTCGCTGACCGTGCTGCGGGTCGCGGCCTGCTCGTCGGTGAGCCCCACGACGGTCTGCCGGAGGAAGCCGCGGTGCAGGCGCAGCGTCTCCAACAGGTCGGCCCGCTCACCGGTCAGCTGCTCTGTCGTGGTCATCCCGCCACCCCTCTTCACGGACGTCCGAACGGACTCACGATAGGGCCGGCCACCGACAGAACCGCGTCCCGCCGTGCCGGTTTTCCGCCAGCGGTTGCCGATTCGTCCGATCCGCGATCCACTGAATCACATGGGTGTCATCAAGGTGGGCACGTCGTCCTGGGCGGACCAGATGCTGCTGCGCTCGGGGTGGTACCCGCGCGCGGCGAACACCCCGGCCGGCCGGCTCGGCTTCTACGCCGGGCGGTTTCCCCTGGTCGAGGTCGACACCTCCTACTACGCCGTGCCCGTGCCCGAGACGACGCAGGGGTGGGTCGACGCCACGCCGGAGGGCTTCACCTTCGACGTCAAGGCGTTCAGCCTCTTCACCGGCCACCCGACCCCGGTGGCGGCGCTGCCCCGCGACCTGCGCCCGGCCGGCGGCCCGAGCCGGATCCGGCGCCGGGACCTGCCGGCGACCGCGTACGACGAGCTGTGGGACCGGTTCCGGGCGGCGCTCGACCCGATCGCGGCGGCCGACCGGCTCGGTGTGGTCCTGCTCCAGTTCCCGCCGTGGCTGGCCCGCGGCGCCGCCGCCGAGCGGCGCATCGCCGAGCTGGCCGAGCGCTGCCGGCCGTGGCGGGTCGCCGTCGAGCTGCGCCACGGGTCCTGGTTCGACGGCACGGCGGCGCTGGACACGCTCGGTTTCCTGCGGGAGCGCGACCTGTCGTTCGTCTGCGTGGACATGCCGCAGGGGCACCCCTCGTCGGTGCCGCCCATCCTGTTCGCCACGGCGGAGCTGGCGCTCGTCCGCTTCCATGGGCACAGCAGCGCCTGGGGGACGGGGGACAAGCAGGAGAGGTTCCGCTACGCGTACGGCGACGAGGAACTGCGCCGCTGGTCGGAGCTGCTGACCGAGCTGGCCGGGCAGGCCGGCGAGCTGCACGTGCTGTTCAACAACTGCTGCGGCGACCAGGCCCAGCGCGACGCGGAGCGGCTGGCCGAACTGCTGGGCGTCGAACCGGTGGGGCGGGGCCGCCCGGCGCGGGCGGGAGCGGCGTCGCCCTCCTGACGGCGGGCGTGCGGCCCGTGTGGGCCGGCCCAGCCGGACAAATTCCGTCGACCGGGCCGCGCGAGGGCCGGCATGATCGCCGGGTGGCGGCACCCTCTCGCGCGCTCTTGCGCTGGCAGTTCGACCTGACGTGGTCGCTGTTCGAATACCACCTCGAGCGCCTCGACCCGGCGGACTTCCTCTGGGAGCCGGCCGGGCACTGCTGGACGGTGCGTCGCGGCCCCGACGGCGGCTGGACGCCCGACTGGGCCGACACCGAACCCGACCCGGTTCCGGTCCCGACGATCGGCTGGCTGACCTGGCACATCGGCTGGTGGTGGACGGTCGCCACGGACCACCTCCGGGGGCAGCCGCCACGACAGCGCGCCGACGTGGAGTGGCCGGGCGCGGGCGAGCCGACCGTCGCGTGGCTTGACGCACATGCTCGGCTGGGTCAACGCCGAGTTGATGAAGAACGCCGCCGAGATCGGTCAGCTCCGGCTGCTGCGCGGCGGGACCCGGGGCCTGACCGGGCCGCGCCCCGAGGCCGGGGGCGGCCGGGACGTACCGCGCCGCCGCCCACGTCGCTCAGGAGCGCCGGCCCCTGGTCCGTAGCGCGTCCTCCGTCCGCTCCTCGACGTCGGCGGCGTCGGGGAAGGACCGCCGGGACGGCGCCGGGTCCGGGGGCGCGCCGGGTCCGGCCGGCAGCGTACGGGTCGGCTCGACCGGCCCGAATCCGTGCCGGCCCCCCTTCCCGGTCGGCCCCGCCGGCTCGCCGGCGCGGCGGTCCCCGCGCCGGCCCTCCGGCACGGCGGTCTCCTCACTGCCCTCGTCCATCGGGTCGTGCTCGCCGGTGCCCCAGGGCGGTTCCGCGTCGAAGCCGTCCCTGGTCACCCACGGGGTGACCGACTCCGGTGTGCGCCTGCCCCCGCTGCGTCCGTCTCCTGTCGCCATGGTCACCTCGCTGGTCGGGTCCGCCGCTACCGGCTCCGATTGCCCGTCCCGGGGCCGGTCATGCCTGCGCCGGCGCCCCCGGCGGGGTCGTGCGGGGCGGACTCGCCCCGCCCGGCTCCGGACGCGGAGCGGCGTCCCGCCGCCGAGGAGTCGGCGGGACGCCGGCCGGTGGGCACGTCGCCCGGTCAGCGACCGGCCATCGCCATCCGCTTCTTCTTGGCCGCCGCGCCCATCGCCATCACCGCGCCCATCCCCTTCGGCAGCCCGCCCGCGCGTCCGAGCATCCCCCGGAACACCTCGCCGGGCTTCTGCTGCTCGCCCATGTACGCGGTCACCACGATGAGCGCCCCCGTCAGCGCGGGCACCGCCCACTGGAGCATCCGCATCTTCCGCTGGCAGGACGCCACGTTCGACGGCGTCTGCGAATTGGGTTCGGTGACCCCCTCGACCGACGGGCCGCCGGCCTTCTCCAGCTTCATGCCGAGCAACCGGCTGTAGCCGGTCACCGCCAGCGCGCCGACCGTCAGCGCGGTCTTCAGGGTGCTGACCCGGGCGACTCCCGATTGCGCCGCCATCCGGGGGCTCTCCGTCACCAGTTCGCCGACGGCGCCCGCGAGGTGGGCCCCGATCGCGGCGGCGTTCACCGGCGTCCACCGGGCCCAGCCGGCCGAGGCCATCGGCAACCGCTGGGTCGAGTCGTTCATCTGTGCCGCCGCGCCGTTGACGCCGAACGCTCCCATCAGGGAGCCCCCGAACCAGGCCGCCAGGCCCAGATCGTGCATCGAGCGCAGTGCGGTGTGCCGTTCGGACATCTGATCCCCTTCCACCGTGTCGGGCGCTGCGGCATACCCGCCGCCCGGTCGGCTATGCCCGTCCGTCACCCGCCGATAGGGCGCGGTCACGCGGATACCGGGGAAGACCGGGAACCGGTCGCGTCGCCGCCCGCGCCGCGGCGCGGACCCGGCCGGGCGGCGGCGGGTACGGCGGTCGCGCCGGCGACGGGGCGCGGCCGGGAGGAGTCGGCGGGGCCGGTGCGGGTAGATCGCGGGACGGACGATCCGAGCGAGAGGGGAAGAGGATGTCGCAGCCCGACGAGAGCCGGGAGAAGACCGCCTCCACCGACGCGGTGCTGATGCACCCGGGCAACGATCCGCGCAAGACGACGTCCCAGGTGCCGCCGCCACCCGAGCGCGGCGAGACCCGCGTCGAGCGGGACGGCGAGATGGTGCCCGTCGAGACCGACGAGTGACCGGACCCCGGGCGGCGGGCACGCGGCACGCCGCCCGGGGAGGCGTGCGGGCGTGACGTCGGCGGGACCGACCCGACCGTGGTGCGCCGCCGTCGACCGAGGACGCCTCAGCGGGCCGGCAGGTCCGCGGCGAAGCGAGCCACCCGGGCCGCCAGCGGCGCGGCGGCGCGTACCCAGGTGAAGTGGTCCATCCGGGCGCCGGCCTGCGCCGCGGTGTAGCGCTCGCGCACTACGGGCGCCGCGGCCAGCTTCGCGCAGAGGTGGTCGAGCGTCTCGTGCGGCGTGTACTGGTCGTCGTCGACGCTGACCGCGAGCACGGGGCTGCGCAGCTCCCGGACGGCCGCCTCGGCGTCCACCCCGCCCAGGCGCGGGAAGCGGCCGGTCCGCGCGGTGTGCGCCCAGTCCCGGATCACCCCGCGCGCCTGCCGGCCGCCGAAGCCCCAGCCGGGCCAGACGCCGAGCAGCCGGGCCGTCGCCGCGATCCCCTGGGTGTACGGCAGGACGCCGTACCCGCGCAGGCCCGGGTAGCTGCGCCACCAGGGCATGCCGACGGCGACCAGGGCCAGCCCGTCGACGTCGTGGTCGCCGTGCAGGGCGAGGTGCAGCAGCGCGGTCTGCCCGCCGAGGGAGTGCCCGAGCAGCACCGTCTTCCGCCCGTCCCGCCGGGCCTTGAGCGCCGCCAGCACGGCGCCCACGTCGGCGGCGAGTTCCGCGTAGCCGTAGCGACAGGCGCGGCTCGGCGCCGGCGTGCTCTCCCCGGTGCCCCGCAGGTCGGCCACCGCCACGGCGAGGCCGGCGGCGCGCAGCTCGGCGGCGAACGGCCGGTAGTAGCGTGCGCGCACCCCCATCGCGGGCGAGACCAACACCAGCGGCGCGTCGGCGACGCCGTCCGGCTCGGGGTAGACCTGCAACCCGATCCGGGCCCCGTCGACCTCGACGAACTCCTGCCGGTATTCCCCCGTCGCGTTCATCGCCCCAGGCTACGGCCCGAGGCTACCGGCGGGTAACCGAGGGGTGGTGGGGATCACCCGCGTCGCCGCCGGCCGTCAGGCCAGGGCCGGGGCGGTCCGGCCGACCGTGCTGACCGAGGCGTAGACCGCGCTCAACTGCTCGGCGCAGCGCTTCCACGAGTACCGGCTGCGGACCCGGTCCAGCGCCGCCGTGGCGTACGCGAAGCGGCGGACCTTGTCGGCGAGCAGCCGGCGGATCGCGGTGCCCAACGCCCGGGGGTCCCGGGGCGGCACGAGGTCGCCGGTGAGGCCGTGGACGACCGTGTCGGCGATGCCGCCGACATTCGAGCCGACGACGGGCACGCCGCAGGCCATGGCCTCGAGCGGGGCCAGCCCGACCGGCTCGTACCAGGGGGCGGCCACCACGAGGTCCGCCGAGCGGTACCAGCCGGCCAACTCCGTGCGGGGCACCGCGCCGACCAGCTTCACCCGGTCGGCCACCCCGCAGGACTCGGCGAGCGCCCGGAGCCGGCGGGCGAAGCCGTCCGTGGGGAGCAACCGCGCCGGCGGGCCGCCGACCACCACGCACTCCGCGTCGGGCACGGCCGGCAGGGCCCGGACGACGTCCTGGAGGCCCTTGCGTTCCACCATCCGGCCGACGGTGACGATCCGCGGACGGGTCGGGTCACGCGGGGCTACGGGCCCGTCGGGGCGGAAGACCTGCTGGTCGACCCCGCAGGGGACCAGCACCATCCGGGACCGGGGCACGCCGAGGCGGACCAGTTCGCCGATCTCGTCCTGGCACTGCACGACGATCCGGTCGGCGGCCCGGCCCAGGGCCCGCTCGTAGCCGATCCGGCCTGGTGGACTGGTGTCCCGGGCGCCCTGCTGCCGCCGCTCGACGGTGCCGAGCGAGTGGTACGTCAGCACCACCGGGACCCCGGTGCGTCGGCCGGCGTGCAGGGTGGCCAGGCCGCTCATCCAGTGATGGGCGTGCGCCACGTCCGGCGTCCAGTCGCCGTCGCGCCACTGACCGGCCAGCCAGCGCCCGAACTCACCCAGGTGCGGCATCAGCTCCCGTCCGGGCAACCGCAGCGCCGGCCCGGCCGGCACGTGGCACACCTGGTAGCCGTCCGGAGTGGACACGGTTTCGGGCTGGGCGGTGGACTCCCGACGGGTGTAGACGCGGACGTCGTGCCCCTCGCGCACCAGCGCGGCGGCCTGCTCCGCCACCCGCGTGTGCCGCCCGCCGGCCTCCCCGAGGACGGCGAGCGGGCTGGCGTGCTCCGAGATCATCGCGATGCGCATGTCTTCCTCCATCGGCCGGCCCGGTCGTCGGGGAACGGGTAGCGCCGCGGACGCTGCGCGCCCCGCGAGCCCGTCGCACCCGCATGCGGAGTCCCCTACCCCCGGCCTGGTCGCCTAACCGCCGGCCCGCCGAGTTCTCGGCGGGCCGCCCGGCCGGCGGCACGGACCCGGCCGGCGGTGGGGCGAACCGCCGCACCACCGGTGTCCGGTCGGTCGCGGAGGGTCAGTTCCGGTCGTCGCGGAGCATGCCCGGGCCGAACACCTCGTAGGCGATCCGCTCCGCCGGCACCCCCCGCCGCAGCAGGCCACCCCGGACGGTGTTCATGAACGGCAGCGGCCCGCAGAGGTGCACGTGGGCGTCGGGGGAGAGCGGGATCAACGCGGGGTCGACCCGGCCGCCGGCCACCTCGGCGGCCAGCCCGGCCAGTTCGGCGTCGGTGACGTCCTCGTACCACAGGGCGGTACGCAGGTTGGGCAGCGCGGCGTGCAGGCGTGGCAGGTCGCCGCGGAACGCGTGCGCCGCGCCGGCCCGGTCGGCGTGCACCAGCACCACCGGGCGGTGCGGCTCGGTGGCCGCCAGGTGCTCCAGGGCGGCCATCGCCGGGGTCAGCCCGATGCCGGCGCTGACCAGCAGCAGCGGGCCTTCCCCGGCCACGGCGCTGACCTCGCCGAAGGGCGGGCTGAGCCGGAGGACGTCGCCCTCGGCCACGTGCTCGTGCAGGAAGGTGGAGACCATGCCGTCGGGGCCGGCGCCGGTGCCGCGTACCCGCTTGACGGTGATCCGCCAGTGGTCGGCCCCCGGCCGGCCGGAGAGGCTGTACTGGCGGATCTGCTGCCCGCGACCCTCGTCGAGGTCGACGGCGACCGAGGCGTACTGGCCCGGGACGAAGGCGGGCACCGGGCCGCCGTCGGTCGGGACCAGGGTGAACGAGACGACGTCCACCGCCTCGGTGACCCGACCGGTGACCCGCCAGTCCCGCCAGACCGACGCGCCCTCGGCGAGCCCCGCCGCGGCGTAGAGGCGGGCCTCCCGGGCGATCAGCTCGCAGGCCAGCAGCCAGTACACCTCGTCCCAGGCTGCCGCGACCTCCGGAGTGACCGCGTCGCCGAGCACCTCGCCGACGGCGGCGAGCAGGTGCCGGCCGACGATCGTGTACTGGTCGGGGGTGATGCCGAGCGAGGCGTGCTTGTGCGCGATCCGGTCCAGGATCGGGCCCCACGGCGCGTTGCTGCCGCCGGTCAGGTGTTCCGCGTACGCGACCACGGAGGCCGCGAGCGCGGCCTTCTGCGCCCCGGTCGCCTGGTTGCCGCGGTTGAAGATGTCGAGCAGCTCCGGGTGGGCGTCGAACATCCGCTGGTAGAACCGGCCGGTGATCGCCTCGCCGTGCGCCTGCACGGCGGGCAGGGTCGCCGTCACCACTGCTGTTGAGGACTCCGAGAGCACGACTTGTCTCCTTCTGCGCTGAACCGCTCGGACCCCGCCAGCAAAACAGGCATTCCAGATACCTCTTTAGGGCCGAAGGTCCCGGGTCAGGGGTCGGGTGGATCACAGATCGCGTCCGTCGCCCCGTGGTGGGGCGGGTCGGCGCTGGCTAGGGTCGGGACGTGAAGCTCAACCGGTCCACCGACATGGCACTGCGGATCGCCATGCTCACCGCCGCGAACCCACGGCGGATGACCGTGGACGAGCTGGCCGACCAGCTGGCGCTGCCCCGCAACCACGTGGCGAAGGTGGTGCAGCGGTTGCAGCGGCTCGGCGTGCTGGTCACGATCCGGGGCCGCTCCGGCGGGGTCGCCTTCGCCGAGGGCGGCCACGAGACCACGGTCGGGCGGGTGGTCCGGGCGTTCGAGGGCGACGACGAGGTGGTGTCCTGCGACGAGCCGGCCTGCTCGCTGCGCGCGGCCTGCCGGCTCCGGGACGAGCTGCGGCGGGCCCGTGACGCCTTCCTCGCCGTGCTGGACGGGGTGACCCTCGGCGGCCTCGTCGACGGGCCGACCGGTCCGGTGCTGCTCGCCCTCGGTCTGCCCCGCGCCCGCTCCGCCCCGGGACGTGACTGATCCGGGCGTAGACGCGGCGGAACCCCGCGCCGGGCGGCGCGGGGTTCCGGGACGCGGTCGGGGTCAGGACACGGTGACGGAGCCGTCGGCGGCGCGGACGCAGGCCACGGAGCGGGCGCCGGTGGCGGCCGCGCCGGTCAGGCACTGCCCGAGCACCTGGTGGCCGGCGGCGTTCGGGTGCCACGACTCCTGGCAGGTCTGGAAGTAGCTCACGCAGGTGTTCGCGATCCGCTGGATGGCGATCTTGTCCTTGCCGGCGAGGCTGGTGACGAATACGCCGTTCGGCGGGCTGTCCTGGAGACGGATCGGGGTGGCCAGCGCCCCGGTCGGGCTGGCCCCCGACTCGCAGAGCCGGGCGCCGTCGAAGGCCCGCTGCACGTTGAGGTGGACCAGGTCCGCGCCGGGGAACTCGGCGGCCAGGGCGTCGCGGGTGGACCTCACCAGGGTGCCCAGGCCCTGCGAGAAGCGGTGCCCCGGCAGCAGGCTGGCCCGGTGGATCGGGCAGCCGGCCGCGTACCGCTCGGCACCCAGCGCGCGGAACTTGTCCCGGGTGTCGTCCCGGCTGTCCTCGCTGTGGAAACTCGGCTCCAGGTCGAACGGCAGCGGGTTGGTGTAGTCCTGGAAGACGATCCGGTGCTGGCCGTCGGCGTCGATCTCGCGCAACGTGGTGAGCAGTTGGCGTACGGCCGAGGTGGTCTCGGCGGTCGCGGCGCTCCACTGGGCGGCGGTGGCCAGGTCGGCGTCCGTGCAGGGCTCCTGCTCGACCGGCCCGCCCAGGTAGGCCCAGAATTCCCACCAGCCGGTCCAGGCGTCGGCGATGAACCGGTTGGCGCACTTCTCGGCGACGTCGCCGAAGGTGAACGAGCTGTTGTTCGAGCCGAGGCCGAGCAGCACCAGGTCGATGTCGTGGGTCCGGCCGACCGCGCGGAGCTGGTCGAGCTGGGCGGCCACCTGCCGGCCGCCGGTCCGGGCCGACGAGGCGGTGGCGATGTCGTGCGGCTGGCCGCCGGAACACGCGAGGTTGAACCGGTCCTGGATGCCCGGCAGGCTCGCCCGGTGCAGCGAGGCGTTCGCCGAGCGGTGACAGAAGAACGCGTTGCTGTTGGGCGCGGTCCAACCCGGGAAGCCCTGGGCGACCCCGGTGACGTCGACGACGGGGGTGTACGCGCCGGCGCCCTCGCCGCTGATGAAGCTGTCGCCGAGGGCGACCGCGGCGGTGGGTGGCGCCGCCGCGGCCGGGGCGGGCAGCCCGACGGCGGTCGACAGTGCGGCGGCGGCGACGGCGAGCGCCGCCGCGAGAGTCGTACGACGGAACCTGGACATGACGTCCTCCATCTGTACATCGAAATGTGAAAGATCCTCTCGGCCGCGATCCCATCACCCCGGCACGACGGACGTCAATGGCTCGGCATGGAATGGTCCGATGCGGGACGCACCCGCCCGGTCCGTTTCCGTCTGGTGGCAGCCCCTCCCGGCGTCGACCACACCGCGTCCCGGCGGCCACCGGGCATCGGGTGCCCATGACGGAGCGTCGATCGTCGGGCGGCCCGGGGTCTGTCCTGACGGTCTATGTCCCGCTTGTGCTCACAGGATGTGACGGCTATGGACACCGGTCGAAGTGCGTCTCTACAGTTCCGGCGTCCGGCTTTCTACTTCCACGGGGGTTGCGGTGGCCGTCGGCCGCTCGATGCACGCTGTCCAGGTCCAGAAACGATCCGTACGCCGCCTGATGGCCGGCGGGCTCGCGGCGGCGCTCGGCGCCACCGTGCTGGCCCCGCCCGTGTCGGCCGCGCCGCCGGCCGCCGCCGGTACGGGCGCGGCCACCGAGGCCGCGCGGGCCGCCGCGGCGGCCGAGCGGACCGGCCAGCGGGTGGAGGTCCTCTCCGCCCGCACCGAGTTGACCCAGGTCTTCGCCAAGCCCTCCGGCGGCTTCGTCGCCGAGACCGCTGCCGTCCCGCAGCGGGTGCGTCAGACCGACGGGTCCTGGGCCGACGTCGACCTCGCCCTGCGCCGCGACGGCGCGGGCGGGTTCCGTCCGGCGGTCTCCCCGGCCGACGTGCGGTTCTCGGCCGGCGGTCGCGGCCCGGCCACCACGCTGACCAGCGGCGGCAAGTCCCTGACCCTGTCCTGGCCCGGCGAACTGCCCGCGCCGGTGGTCAGCGGGGACGCCGCGACCTACCCCGAGGTGCTGCCCGGGGTGGACCTGGTGCTCCGGGCCACCCACACCGGCTTCACCCATGTGCTCACGGTGAAGACCCCGCAGGCGGCCGCGAACCCGGCCCTGCGGGAGATCCGCTTCGACCTCGGCGGCGACGTGCGGGTCCGGCGCGACGCCGACGGCTCGCTGCGGGCGCTCGCCGGGGCGGCCGAGGTGGCACGCAGCGCGCCGGCCGAGATGTGGGACTCGACCACGACCTCCGCCACCGGCCGGTCGGTCGCGGGGAAGTCCTCCGCCGCCGGCCCCGGCGCGGGGGCCCGGACGGCTCCGGTCGCCACCGCGATCGACGCCGCGGGCGACCTGGTGCTGCGCCCCACGCCGGCCCTGCTCGACCCGGCCAGGGCCAGCTTCCCGGTCTACATCGACCCGGCCTGGTCCGCGGGCGCGTCCCGCTGGGCGTACGCCACGAACAACAACTCCACCAACAGCGACCTCACCGCCGCCCGGGTCGGCAAGGACTCGGGGAGCGGCGTCATCTACCGCTCCTACTTCGAGTTCCCCATCTCCGCCCTCCGCGGCAAGCACATCGAGTCCGCCTACGTGCAGATGAGGCTGGACCACTCCTTCTCCTGCGGCAGCACGCCGACCTACATGTACCGGTCGGCCGGGATCGCCAGCACCCCCCGCACGGCGTGGGCGCCGACGCTGAGCACCCTGCAGGCGTCCGCCAGTTCGCACGCCAACGAGAGCCCCGGCTGCATCGACTCGCCCCAGCCGGACATGACGGTCAACTTCACCGGCAGCGGCGTCACCGCCGGGCTCAGCAGCGCCCTCACCAGCGGCATGACGGCGATCACCTACGGTTTCTGCGCGTGCAGCGACTCGTCGGGGACCGGTGAGAGCACGCTGGACCGTTGGAAGAAGTTCATCCCCGCCAACGCGAAACTGGTGGTCGACTACGACTCCCTGCCCGGCCAGCCGACCGCTCTCCAGGTCGGCGGGCAGGCCTGCGTCACCGGCGACCGGGTCGCCCTCGCGACCCCGCCGACCCTGTCGGCCGTCTTCCCCGACGAGGACGCCGGCCAGACCCTGCAGACCGCGTACGAACTGCTGGAGATCCCGGCCTCGGGCAGCTACGACAGCAGCACGCCGCGGCTGACCCCGCCGGCCGGCTCGGCGGTGACCGCCGGCGCCCGCTCCACCACGGCGCCCGTGACCGGCGTCCTCGGCGGCAAGGCGTACGCGTGGCGTGCCCGCAGCACCGACCCCGCGCCGTACGGCCTGCTCAGCCCCTGGTCGGCGTGGTGCGAGTTCACCGTCGACGACCAGCCCCCGACGGTGACCGTCGACCCGGTCACCAACCCCGCCCCGCCCGGCCAGTTCTACACCTACAAGCTCCGCTCGCCCGACCCCGACGTGGTGATGTTCCGCTACGGGTGGAGCAGCCCGCCGACGGAGGAGGCGGAGGCCGGCACCACTCTCGGCTACCCCGGGAAGACCGTCTCCGTGACGCTGACCACCCCGGCGTACGGCACGAACACCCTGTACGTGGCGGCCGTGGACAGTGCCGGGAACGTCGGGTACGGCTCCCTTGTTGTCCAGGTGGACCCGCCCGCGGCCGGCTGACCCGCGAACCGGTCACGGCGCCGCCGGGCGCCGGATCCGGACAGACCACGCGACGACGCCGCCGAGGCCCGCACCACACGACGTGGTGCGGGCCTTGCTGCGGGGCGCCGTCGTCCTGTCGCATCTCCCGGTTAGGCTCGCTGCGGCGCGCCGGCCGACCGCCGATGTCGGACGCGGCACCACACCGCCGAGACCTGGGAGTACGACCAGTTGACCGCAGAGCCTGAGACCCTGTACGGGGCCGACGACCTCACGCACCTCGAGGGGCTGGACGCCGTCCGCAAGCGGCCCGGCATGTACATCGGCTCCACCGACAGCCGTGGCGTGGGTCACCTCGTCAACGAGATCCTCGACAACTCCACCGACGAGGGCGTCGCCGGCCACGCCTCGAAGGTCGAGGTGACGCTGCACGCCGACGGCTCCGTCCAGGTCGACGACGACGGGCGGGGCATCCCCACCGACGTGCACGCCAAGTCCGGCATCTCCGGTGTCGAGCTGGTGCTGACCCGGCTGCACGCCGGCGGCAAGTTCGGCGGCTCCGGCTACAAGACCTCCGGCGGTCTGCACGGCGTGGGCGCCTCGGCGGTCAACGCCCTGTCCCGCCGGTTCGACGTCACGGTCCGCCGGGGCGGCAAGATCCACGCGATGTCGTTCCGGCACGGCGTGCCGGGGATCTTCGACGGTGACGGCCCCGAGGCGGCCTTCACCCCGGGCCCCGGGCTCCAGATCGTCGGCGCGATGAAGCGCGGCCAGCGCACCGGCACCTCGATCCGCTGGTGGCACGATGCGCGCTACTTCGAGACCGGCGCCGCGCTGGACGCGGACGCCGTCCGGATGAAGCTGCGCAACACGGCCTTCCTGGTCCCCGGCGTGAGCTACACGCTGCGCGACCACACCGGCGAGGAGCCGACCGACGAGCGCTTCCACTACCCCAACGGCCTGACCGACATGGTGGAGTTCCTCGCCCCGGCCGGCGACCGGCCGGTCTCCGGCACGCTGCTGGTCACCGGCGAGGGCACCTACCGGGAGAACGCCGCCGACGCCAACGGGGTCATGCAGTCCAACGTGCAGCGCCGGGCCGAGGTCGAGGTGGCCTTCCGCTGGGGCACCGGCTACGAGCGCACCGTCGAGTGCTTCACCAACACCATCCGCAACGCCCACGGCGGCACCCACCGCAAGGGCTTCGAGCGGGCCCTGGCGCGCACCCTCGCCGACGCGGTCCGCAACACCCGTGGCCTGCTGAAGGCCAAGGAGGACCCGCCCACCCTGGACGACGTCTTGGAGGGCATGACGGCGGTCGTCCACGTCCGGATCCCGGAGCCGCAGTTCACCTCGCAGACCAAGGACGAGCTCTCCACGGCCGGCATCACCAAGGTGATGCAGTCGCTGGTCGAGCAGCACCTGAAGTCCTGGCTGGAGGACCGGAGGACCAAGGCCGAGGCGCGCACGGTCCTGCAGAAGATCGTCGACGCGGCCCGGGTGCGGCTGACGCAGAAGCAGCAGAAGGACGCCGCCCGGCGCAAGACCGCCCTGGAGGGCGCGTCGATGCCGGCCAAGCTGGTCGACTGTCGCGCAGCGGGCATCGAGCGCAGCGAGTTGTTCATCGTGGAGGGCGACAGCGCCCTCGGGACAGGTCGACTTGCCCGGTCTGCCGAATACCAGGCGCTTCTTCCGATCCGGGGCAAGATCCTCAACGTGCAGAAGGCCAACCTTCAGCAGGTGCTCGACAACGCCGAGTGCGCCGCCATCGTGCAGGTGCTCGGCGCCGGCTCCGGCCGCACCTTCGACCTCTCGGCGATGCGGTACGGCCGGGTGCTGATCATGGCGGACGCCGACGTGGACGGCGCGCACATCCGCACCCTGCTGATCACGCTCTTCGCCCGCTACATGCGGCCGCTGATCGAGGCCGGCCGGCTCTACGCGGCCATGCCGCCCCTGCACAAGATCACCACGAAGGGGCGCAACCCGCAGACGATCTACACCTACACCCAGGCCGAGATGGAGGCGACGGTCCGCAAGCTGGAGAAGGCCGGCAAGCAGATCGTCACCCCGATCCCGCGCTTCAAGGGTCTCGGCGAGATGGACGCCGACGAGCTGTGGGAGACCACGATGAACCCGGCCACCCGGGCCGTCCGCCGGATCACCCTCGACGACGTCGACGCCGCCGAGCGGATCCTCGAGCTGCTGATGGGGGAGAAGGTCGAGCCGCGCCGCAACTGGCTGATCGACTCCGCCGACCGGGTCGACCGCGAGGCGATCGACGCATGACCAGGCCCGCCACCACCCGTCCGGAAGAGAGCTGACCGATGGCACGCCGCAAGGACGACCGCGCCAAGGTGGACCTGTCCGCCTTCGACCAGGCCGGCGCGCGGGTCTTCGACAACCCGCTGGTCACCGAGGTCTCCGACTCCTACCTGGAGTACGCCTTCTCGGTGATCCACTCGCGGGCTCTGCCCGACGCCCGCGACGGCCTCAAGCCGGTGCACCGGCGCATCCTCTGGTCGATGTACGAGCAGGGGCACCGCCCCGACCGGGGGCACGTGAAGTCCGCCCGCATCGTCGGCGACGTGATGGGCAAGTACCACCCGCACGGCGACACCGCGATCTACGACGCGATGGTCCGGCTCGCCCAGGACTTCTCGCTCAACGCTCCGCTCATCGACGGGCACGGCAACTTCGGCAGCCCGGACGACGGGCCGGCGGCGGCGCGCTACACCGAGGCCCGGATGTCGCGGGAGGCGATGCTGCTCGTCGGCGAGCTGGGCGAGGACACGGTCGACGTGGAGCCCAACTACGACGGCTCCCTGACCCAGCCCACCGTGCTGCCGGCGGCCTTCCCCAACCTGCTGGTCAACGGGGCGTCCGGGATCGCGGTCGGCATGGCGACGAACATGATCCCGCACAACCTCGGCGAGGTGGTCTCCGCCGCCCGCTGGCTGATCAACCACCCGGACGCCACGCTGGACAAGCTCATGGAGTTCGTCCCCGGGCCCGATCTGCCCACCGGTGGCCTGCTGCTCGGGCTCGACGAGGTGCGCCGGGCCTACGAGACCGGGCGCGGCGTGGTCCGCATGCGGGGCCGGGTGGAGATCGGCCCGCTGGAGGGCAGCCGGGGCCGGCAGGCGATCACGGTCGTCGAGCTGCCGTACGGCGTCGGCGCGGAGAAGGTCATCGCCGCGATCACCAACGAGGTCAACAAGACCAAGCGGCTCACCGGCATCGCCGACGTCAAGGACCTCACCGACCGGGAGAGTGGCACCCGCCTGGTCATCGAGTGCAAGGTCGGCGTCAACCCGCAGGCCCTGCTCGCCGACCTCTACCGGCTCACCCCGCTGGAGCAGTCGTTCGGCGTCAACAACCTGG
The DNA here is from genome assembly GCF_055587185.1 of Micromonospora sp. NPDC048040. Taxonomy (NCBI): domain Bacteria; kingdom Bacillati; phylum Actinomycetota; class Actinomycetes; order Micromonosporales; family Micromonosporaceae; genus Micromonospora; species Micromonospora sp. NPDC048040. The sequence continues at coordinate 50,790 of NZ_JBVJGT010000012.1, forward strand.
TGCTGGTCGACGGGCAGCCGCAGACCCTCGGGCTGAAGGCGCTGCTGGAGGTCTTCCTGGCCCACCGCTACGAGGTGGTCACCCGGCGCAGCTCCTACCGCCGCCGCAAGCGCGAGGAGCGGCTGCACCTGGTCGACGGTCTGCTGATCGCCCTGCTCGACATCGACAAGGTGGTCAAGCTGATCCGGGCCAGCGAGGACGCCCAGGCGGCCAAGGACGGCCTGATGCAGAAGTTCAGGCTCTCCGAGATCCAGGCCACCTACATCCTGGACACTCCGCTGCGCCGGCTGACCAAGTACGACCGGATCGAGCTGGAGGCCGAGCAGGAGAAGCTCCGCACGGAGATCGCCCAGCTCTCCACGATCCTCGACGACCCGAAGGTGCTGAAGAAGGTCGTCTCGGACGAGCTGGCGGCGGTGGTGAAGCAGTTCGGCGCCCCGCGCCGCACCACGCTGGTCGACGGCGACCTCAAGGAGGTGCTGGCCGCGTCCGTGCCGGCCGGCCCGCTGGAGGTCGCCGACGATCCGTGCCAGGTGATCCTGTCCGCGACCGGGCTGGTCGCCCGGACCGCGGCGGAGTCGGAGGAGGCGTCCGAGGGGCGCCGGCGGCACGGCCGCGTCAAGCACGACGCCGTACGCGCCATCGTCCACTCCACCGCCCGGGGGCGGGTGCTGCTGGTGACCAGCGCCGGCCGCGCGTTCAAGGTCGACGTGCTGCCGCTGCCGGTGCTGCCCGAGCAGGCCGGGACGGTGTCGCTGCGCGGCGGGATGGCGGCCGCCGAGCTGGTGCCGCTGGAGCCGGGGGAGACGGTGGTCGGGCTGGCGCCGCTGGGGCCGACGGCCGAGGGCTCACCGGGGCTGGCGCTGGGCACCCGGCAGGGCGTGGTCAAGGTCTGCGCGCCGGAGTGGCCCGTCCGCTCCGACGAGTTCGAGGTGATCGGCCTGCGTGAGGGCGACGAGGTGGTCGGGGCGACCTGGCTCACCGACGGGGCGGAGACGCTCACCTTCGTCACCTCGGAAGCGTCGCTGCTGCGCTTCGCCGCCGGGCTGGTCCGTCCGCAGGGTGTCAAGGGCGGCGGCATGGCGGGCATCAACCTGCCGGCCGGCGCCCGGGTGGTCTTCTTCGGCGCGGTCCGCACCGACGACCCGGGTCACGGCGAGCCGATGGTGGTCACCTCCACGGGAGCCACGGTGAAGGTGACGCCGTTCCAGGCGTACCCGGCGAAGGGGCGGGCGACCGGCGGGGTGCGCGCCCATCGCTTCCTCAAGGGTGAGACCGACGTGGTGGTCGCCTGGGTCGGGTCGCGTCCGGTGGGCGCGACCGCCACCGGCGAGCCGGTGGAGCTGCCGGCGGCCGACCCGCGCCGCGACGGCTCCGGCTTCGCCGTCATGCTCGGCCCGACCGTCGTCGGCCACCAGGTCGAACGCGACTGACCCCCGGACGGTCGAGGGGACGGCTGCTGACGCACCCGTCCCCTCGACCGTCCACCCTCCCGCCCACTCCCCGCGTCGATCATGAAGTTGTTGCCGCGACACGCCGGGCGGTGTCGAGGACAACAACTTCATGATCAACGGGCTATGGCCTGGGGGTGGGGGTGGGGGTGGTGCCGCGGAGGTGGGCCACCAGGCGCATGCCGTGGTAGACGACCAGGGCGGCGGCGGTGCCCAGGGCGATGCCGTTGAAGGAGAGGTCGCCGGCGGTGAGGGTGTAGTTGGCCGCGCCGACGATCACCGCGACCGCCGCCGTCATCAGGTTCACCGGGTCGTGGAAGTTCACCCGGTTCTCGATCCAGATCCGGGCGCCGAGGATCGCGATGAGGCCGTAGAGCGCGGTGGTGGCACCGCCGAGCACGCCGGCCGGCACGGTGAGGATCAGCGCGCCGAACTTCGGGCTGAGCCCCAGCAACACCGCCGCCACGCCGGCCACCCAGTACGCGGCGGTGGAGTAGACCCGGGTCGCGGCCATCACGCCGATGTTCTCCGCGTACGTGGTGGTGCCTGAGCCGCCGCCGGAGCCGGCGAGCACGGTGGCCAGCCCGTCGCCCAGGAACGCCCGGCCCATGTCCCGGTCCAGGTTGCGGCCGGTCATCGCGGCGACCGCCTTGACGTGCCCGGCGTTCTCGGCGATCAGCACCAGGATCACCGGGATCACCAGCACCACCGCGCGCAGGCTGAAGCTCGGCGCGTGGAACTCCGGCAGGCCGACCCAGGCGGCGTCCCGCAGCCCGTCGACCGCCTTCGGGTCCAGGTCGCCGAGCGCGGCGGCGAGCAGCCAGCCGACCAGCACACCCAGCAGGATGGACAGCCGGGCCAGGAAGCCCCGGAAGGCGACCGTGGCGAGCAGGATCGCGGCCAGGGTCACCACCGCGATCAGGGGCTGCGCCTTCACCCCGGTGCCGCTGCCGCCGCCGTCCCACGCGACCGGGGCGAGGTTCAGGCCGATCAGCGCGACGATCGCCCCGGTGACGACCGGCGGCATCAGCGCGTCGATCCAGCGCGACCCGGCGAGCTGCACGACCAGCCCGACGGCGGCCAGCGCGACGCCGGCCACGACGATGCCGCCCAGGGCCGGGCCGATGTCCCCGCCGGCCTTCGCGGCCAGCACCGGCGCGATGAAGGCGAACGACGAGCCGAGGTACGAGGGCAGCCGGTTGCCGGTGATCAGCAGGAACAGCAGCGTGCCGAGCCCGGAGAAGAAGAGGGTGGTCGCCGGCGGGAAACCGGTGATCAGCGGCACCGTGAAGGTGGCGCCGAACATGGCCACGACGTGCTGCACGCCGACGCCGAGCGTGCGCGGCCAGGACAGCCGTTCGTCGGGGTGGACCACGTCGCCGGGGCGGATGGACCGGCCGTCGCCGTGGACCGCCCAGGCGGACCAGCGGGAGCGCGGCTCGGTGGAGGACTTGGTCATGCGTCGCCCTTCGCGTCGTCAAGAGGTGACGGGGGCGCTGACGAAACCCAGGAGTCGTTTCTAGCAGAGCGCCGCCTCGCCCCACCCGCCACCCCGGCCACCAGGCACGATCGGTCCCGCACCTGATGCCCTGTCCCGCACACGATGCCCCTTTCGTCGGGCGGAAAGTGCAAGATCGGCGGGCGGGGATCGGGGCGGGGGTGGGCGCGCGGCGGGGTTATCTGCCGGTGAGGACCCGGTCGTGATCGGGGCCGGACTGGCGGACGATCGCCGGTGCCGGAATCGTGGGGCGGAGCGTGAGCAGGCTGCCCACCAGGCCCGAGAAGAGCACGACCACGCCGAGCGCGATCGCGGTGGCCGAGGGGAGCACCACCCGCAGGGTGTCGTGCGGGTTCAGGTCGCCGAACCCGTCCAGCCCCCAGTAGGCGACCGCCCCGACGGTGCCGGCGACACCGGCGACGAGCAGCAGCAGGCCGACGGTGACGCTGGTCTCCAGCCGCAGGAGGCGGATCCAGCGGTCCGACGCGCGCCGCGGGACGAGTGCCTCCTGCCGGCCGTAGATCTCCGCGAGGCCACCGAAGAGCACGAGCTGCACCCCGACGAGCACCATCAGGCAGGCGTACACCAACGTGCTGACGTCGAGCCGGACCGGGCCGAGGGTCAGCGGGCCCGGGGTGAGCGCCCCCACGCCGGCCAGCCCGAGCGCGGCCAGCGCGGCGCCCGGCCGGACGAGGGTCTTGCGCGGCGCGAACACCAGCAGGAACCGCAGGTGCCGCCAGCCGTCCCGCCAGGTCCGCAGGTGCGGCGGGCGGGACCGGCCGTCCGGCGACAGGGTGGTCGGCACCTCGACGATGTCGTACCCGGCCAGCGCGGCGCGCACCACCAGCTCGGAGGCGAACTCCATGCCCGGCATGCACAGCCCGAGCGCGCGGATCCGCTCGGCGTTGAAGCCGCGCATGCCGCAGTGGAAGTCCCGGACCTCGCGCAGCCCGAACAGCCGCCGGCCGAGCCAGCTCAGGACCGGGTTGCCCAGGTAGCGGTGCAGGGGCGGCATGGCGCCCGATGCGATGCCGCCCCGGAACCGGTTGCCCATCACCACGTCGTGCCCGGCGCGCAGCGCCTCGACGAACGGGCCGAGGTCGGCCAGCGCGTACGAGTCGTCGGCGTCGGCCATGATGACGTACCGGCCGCGCGCCTGGTCGATGCCGTTGAGCAGGGCGCCGCCGTAGCCGCGGATCGGGGCGTGCACCACCCGGGCGCCGGCCCGCTCGGCGATCTCCTGCGACCCGTCGGTGGACCCGTTGTCGGAGACCAGCACCTCCCCGACGACCCCGCACTCCCGCAGCGAGCGCAGCGCCTTGCGGACGCAGACCTCCAGCGTCTCAGCCTCGTTGAGGCACGGCAGCAGCACCGTGACCTCGATCTCCGGTTCGTTCGTCATGATCCCCGTTGCTTTCTGCCGTGGTGGGCGCGAGCCGGTCCGGCTCGCCGTCAGCCGAGATGAGCCCGACCGGATCGCCGTCGGCCAGCGGGCGCCCGACCGGCTCGCCGTCGGCCGACGCGGGCCGATCCGTCGGATGGGGTGTCGAGCGCAGCCGCTGCCAGCCGACAGCGGCGGCGATCGGGAGGAACGCCAGGGCCGGTAGGCCGTAGCGGTGGTCGAACATCGACGTGGCCACCGAGAAGACCATGATCCCGAGGCCGATGCCGGCGTACAGCAGGGCGACCAGGCTCAGCCGCAGCCGGCCCCGGCGCGGCCACACCGCCCCGACCAGCGCGATCAGCAGCATGGCGGCCAGGACCGGCGGCGGGGTGACCCCGTACCGGCCGTAGCCGTGCAGGAAGCGGCTGGCCGCGTTCGGCTCGACGTCCCGCGACGGCGCCGGTCTCCACTCGTACCCGGGGCCGGCGGTGCGCGGCACGCAGTCGTAGTCGGCCGCCCAGTCGGTCGGCGCGGGCTGCGGTCGCCACCAGTTGGCCAGGCACGACTCGGTCGGCGCGAGTGGGGTCGGCCAGAAGTAGCGCGCGGTGTCCGACGCCACGGCGGCCAGGTAGTCGCCGGGCTGCTGGCGGAGCACCTCCCGGGCGAACTCGTCGAGGTCCTCGGGGCGTTCGGCCTGGCGGATGGGGCTGTCCCGGTTCCAGATGAACCAGTCGGGCCGGGCGGGGCGCTGGCCCAGCGGCTGCGCCGGGCAGAGCTTGCGCAGCCCCGGCCGCAGCTCCAGCCGGTCGCAGTCGGCGATCTGCGCGGTCCGTCCGTAGAGGAACTTCCCGCCCTCCAGCCCCAGCGCGCCCTTCACGGTGCCGATGCCGGCGAAGGCGGCACCGAAGAACACGACGACGCCGAGCAGGTACGCGGTGGGCGCCCGCCAGCCGCGCCACGGCACGAGGAGGAACAGCAGCAGGGCGCCGAGGGCGACCACGCCGGTGGGTCGGGTCGCCATGCCCAGCGCGACGGCGACGCCCGCGCCCAGGGCGGCGAGCGTCCCGGGCCGTTCCCGGCGGACCAGCAGCAGCGCCGCGAGGGCCAGCGCGGTGGTGAACAGCGTCTCGGTGAGCAGATACTGCTCCAGCGTGAGCTGGGTGGCGTCGAGCAGGACCGGCGTCGCGGCGAGCGTGGCCGGCCACGGGCCGACGCCCAGGCGGCGCAGCAGCAGGTAGGCCGCGACGCCCAGGGCGAGCCCGGCGAGGTGCTGCACGGCCACCACGGAGGCGACCGTGCCGGTCCACTCGAAGGCCCTGAGCAGCCACGGGTACGTCCACCGGGCCGGCATGTCCGGCCACTGTGCGGAGAGCCGGAGGTACGTGCCGGAGTCGCCCTGGAACCACAGCGCGGGCGGGTACGCCGCCATCGTCGTGATTCGCAGCGCGAGCCCGGCGGCGAGCACGACGAAGAACCCGACGTGGCGACGCAACAGGGCGGGGAGGGAACGAGCGCCGGCCCGCCGTGTGGCCGGGCGTCCAACGAGCACGGAAAGCTCCAGGAGACAGCGGAGAGTGATTGAGTGGTCAAGCTAACACGGTGACCGGTGACGGTGGGTGCACTGACCGGACCCGAGGGCGGCTCAGGCGACGCCGGCGGGTCGAAACTGGACGCTGACCCGGGGCCCGACGGGGCGGGCCGTCTTCGGTACCGCGTGCTCCCAGGTGCGCTGGCAGGAGCCGCCCATCACCACGAGGTCGCCGTGCCCGAGCGGGAAGCGCAGGCTGTCGCCGCCGCCCCGGGGCCGCAGCAGCAGCGTGCGCGGCGAGCCGAACGAGACGATGGCGACCATCGTGTCGGTGTGCGCGGAGCGGCCCTGGGTGTCGCCGTGCCAGGCGACGCTGTCCCGGCCGGAGCGGTAGAGGCACATGCCGGCGGTGACGAAGGGCTCGCCGAGCTCGGGGGCGTAGTGCCGGGTGAGCGCGGCGCGCGCCTGCGTGAGCAGCGGGTGCGGCAGCGGCCGGTGGCCGGAATACCAGCAGAGCAGCCGCGGCACGTCGACCTCGGCGTCGTACATCGTGCGGCGCTCGGCCCGCCACGGCACGTCCCGCAGCAGCGTGTCGAAGACCTGGTCGGAGCCGGCGACCCAGCCGGGAAGGTGGTCGACCCACGCGCCCCGGGCGAGCGGGTGCCGGCGCAGCCGGCCGGCCAGCGGCCCCAGCGACGGCCCCGCGTCGGTCAGGTCCAGCATCGACGGCTGGTACGCGGCCCCGGTCATCCGCCCAGCGTACCGGCCCGGTTGGCACAGGTGTACGACGCGGGGGATCTCGTCGCCCGCCCGTCACCTGGCGCACACGTCGGCGTCGCCCGGCGTCGGCGGGCCGCCCCTACCGTGAGGCGGCTCCGTCCGGGCCCGGGCGGGCCGCGCGCCGAGGAGACGACCAGTGCAGAGCAGTTCCACCCGCGTGCCGGTGGCGCCGCGCCCGGCGGCCCCGCCGCAGGCGACCCCTGTCCGCCCGGCCCGCCGAGCCGTGGTCGCCGTCGGTTGGCTCGCCGCCGCCTGGGTCGTCCCGGTGCTGGCGTACGCGCTGGGCGTGGCCGCCGTGCTCCCGCCGCTCGTGCTCGTGCTGACGGCCGCGCTGCTGCGGGTCGGGCGCACCCTGCTGGACCGGCTGGTGCTGGCGACGGCGCTGCTGCTCGGGGCGCTCTGCGCCGCCGCCCTGCTCTTCTCGGTCTGGCCGTGGGGCCTGCACCCGGTCCCGGTGGCCGGCACGGCGCTGACCGCGCTGCTCGGCCTCGCCCTGGTCACCGGGGTCCGGCCGCGCCTGCCCCGCCCGGTGGCGGCCGACGCGGCGCCGGTCGTCGCGGCGGCGTTGGCGACCCTGGCCCTGGCCTGGCCCTACCTGCGCGCCGACGGACTGGCCGGCCGGCTCGCGTACGCGATGACGGGCGAGGACAACAGCCGGCACCTGGCCGCCGTGGAGGGCATCCGGGCGGTCGGCGGCTACCTGTTCAGCGACCCGGACGGCGCGGCCCGGATCGCGCCCGAGGCGATGGTCTGGTACCCGCAGGGCTTCCACGTGACGGCCGCGCTGCTGGACGGCTTCCTGCGTTCCTCGACCGCGCCCGGCTCGGCGACGAGCACCCTGGACCACTACCTCGGCTGGTCGCTGGCCGCGTACGCCCTGCTGGTGCTCGCGGTGCTCTGGGCCGCCGCGCGGATCGCCGGCCGACTGCTCGACCCGCTGCGCGCCGCCGCCCTGGCCGGCGCGGTCACCGCGCTCGCCCTGGGCTCGGAGCTGGCCCGCTTCGTGGTGTACGGCTACCCGGGGGAGAGCCTCGGCCTGGCGCTGACCGCGATCCTGGTCGCGCTGGTGTGCCGCCCGGTGGCCCACACCGGCACCCAGCTCTGCCTGCTCGGGGCGCTCTGCGTCGGGGTGGGGTTCGCGTACCTGATGTTCCTGCCGGTGGTCGGGGCGCTGGTGCTGGCCTGGCTGGTCCGGCACCGGCGGGCGGTGCGCCGGCGGCCCTGGCTGGCCGGCGTGGTGGCCCTGGCCACGGCCGTGCTCACGCCGCTGCCGAGCGTGGCGGGCCTGCTCTTCACCGACCAGGTCGACAACGCCGCCACCGGTGGCGGCGTCTTCCCGCGCTACGACGCCTACCTGGCGCTGACCGGCGTGGTCGCCGCGGGTCTGCTCGCCGGCGGCCTGCGGCTGCCGGTGTGGCGCCGGTACGCGGGCGCCCTGGCCGTGGCGCTGGTCTTCGCGGCCGGCTTCCGTGCCTGGTTCGCTGTGCAGGGCACCGACCCGCGTTACTACTACGGCAAGACCCTGCACCTGCTGCTGGTGGTCCTGTTCGTCGGGGTGGGCGCGGTGTTCCTGCTGCGGCCGGTGCCGTGGCGCGCGCGGCGGCACCCGGGCCGGTCCGGCGCGGTCGCCCGGGCGCTCGTGGCGCTGTCGCTGGTGGCGGCGACGGCCGGAGCGGCCGGCCTGGCGCGCGGCGGCGGGATCTTCGCCCAGCCGTTCGGCGCCCGGACCACCACCTGGGCGGCGGCCTGGTGGTCGGGCCTGCTGGACCGGCCGAGGCAGGCCGACGTGACCATGCGCGCGCTGGCCCACGCGCCGGTACGCGACGGCGAGGTCACGGTCGTGGTCAGCGAGCACCGGCGGGAGGGCTACCTGGAGACGCTCTTCCTCGCCACCCTCCAGGGCACCCACGGCGCCTCCGCGCCCGCGTTCTACAACCTGCCGCTGTCCGAGCCGGCCCGCTCGGCGGCCCTGGTCGAGCAGGAGCGGCGGCCGATCCGCTTCCTCGCCACCGGGCCGGAGGCGGCGGCGGTCGTCGAGCGGCTCCTCGCCGAGCGCCCGGAGCTGCGCTCCCGCATCACCCTCGAACTCCTGCCCTGACGGCGGCCGTGGCTAGGGTGTCGACGTGCTCATCTCCCAGTACACGTACTTTGCCTTGAGTTCGACACAGGTGTCGGCAGTCCAGATCACCGCCCGGCTCGGCATCGAGCCCGATGAGGTGCTCGTTCGCGGCAGCCGTCGGGAAGAGCCGGTAATACCCGCCATGCATCGCTGGAAGGTCGCTTGCCGCAAGCCCGGATTGACCGTCGACGAACAGGTCGCACGGATTGTGGACCGCCTGTTCGACAACGCCGAACGCATTGGCGCACTTGCTGACGAGTTGGGGCGGCTCGACGGGACGTCGTGTGCGAGCACGCTGCAAGTCGTCCGGGTGTTCGAACACCCGGACGGTGAGGAGGAAGACCTGAGCAGCCCGGTCGAAGGCTGGCAGAAGCTCCCTGGGCAACATCAACTATTGGGCTGGCATCTCGACGGCCGAGCACTGGAGTTCCTTCGGCTGACGGGAGCGGAACTGGACGTGGACGAGTACGCCTACGGATGAAGCACTCAGGTCGACGATTTCGGGTTCAGTTGATGGTGGGCGTCGCGACCCACCAGTCTGGTCTTTCTTCGCGCCAGGGCAGCTGGCCTGTGTAGTTCCAGTGCCGGCGGAGGTGTTCGAGGAGGTCTTGTTGGGCGGCCTCGATGGGTGCGTCTGGTGGCGTGTCGGGTAGGTCGCCGCATCCGACGGCTTCTGGTGTTCCCCAGACCGAGATCCGCCACCGTTTGAGCGTCCGGTAGAGCAGGACCTGTTGGACGACCCTGTTCATGAGGAAGGCTACCTGCCTGCTGCCTGTAGGCGGCTATTCGGCGACGAAGACGCCCACGCCGGGCAGCGTCTCGGTCATCCCCTTGATCCGTAGCACCTGCATGGCGCGGTCGATCACCGGCTCGGTGACCCCGTAATGCTCGATCAACTCTCGCCGGCTGGGCAGCTTGGAGCCGGGCGGGAACTCGCCGGATGCGATGCGTTCGGCGAGGTCGTCGGCGATCTGCTCGTAGCGGTAACGCGGTGGCACGGTGTTCCCCTCGGTTGGCAACACGAGTAGACCACCTACGTCAGCCCTTGACTACCCAACGGTACCTATGGGAGGTTGCCGAGGAGGTCGATTCCCCCGGTTGGCGCTGTGGGCCGTCCTCGCCGGCGTGGATGCCTGAGCGCACACCCGCGATCGGGCATCCACGCCTCCGGACACCTGCGACACGAGGAGGCGGCCGTGATCCCTTCCATGTCTTCAACAGGGCGACTCATGACCGAAGCCGCAGAGGCGAGCCGATGAAGCGGGTCTCTTACGACGAGTACGTCCTGGCAGTGGCGCTGACCCTCGCGCGCCGCCATCGGCCGGTCTGGTCAGGGCGGCAATGGCGACGCTTCTGCCGGTGCGGAAGCGACCTGCCATGTCGGAGCCGTCATCTCATCCCGATCAACCGTGGTCACTGGCCCCGCCAGAACGGCCCGAGATGACGACCCATCGTCCGATCGTGCCGACCTGGACGTGCGGCGGCTGCGGCACCGAGTGGCCCTGCCAGACCCGCCGCCGGGAACTGGTGGCCGAGTACGACCGCGCCCAGGTGTCGCTGGCCCTCTACCTGGCCGCCCAACTCGTCGATGCCGCCCAGGACCTGGCCCACGTTCCCGCAGGCCACCTGCACCACCGGTTCCTCGGCTGGACCCGGTGAGCATCCTGCGGCCGGGCGACGAGAAGTTCCACTACAGCGACGGCTCCCACAGGTGGATTCCGCCCGACCCGGACTACGACCAGGAGGTCTGGGACGAGCAGGTCCGCCAGCACAAGCTGGGCCACCTGCGCAACGAGCAGCCCAGGGTGCGCATCCGACGCCTCGTCTGACTCCGGCGGTTCTCCGCCGGGATCAGGCCGGCGTGGCGGCGAGGGAGGCCAGCACCGCGTCGGCCACCCGGCCCCGGCCCAGGCCGTCCACCGTCGACCAGGCGCGGGCGGACAGGGCGGCGCGGCGTTCCGGGGAGGCGAGCAGCCCGGTGAGGGTCCGGGCGGCGGCGGCCCGCGCCGCCCGCCCCGGCACCCCGGCGGCGGCCAGCTCCGGCAGCTCGCCGAGGCCGGCGACGAGACCGTGCGCGACCACCCGCTGGTACGACTCACGTTGGTTGTCGACCACGCAGACCAGCGCGGACGGCGCGCCGAGGCAGCACAGCTCCCACGTGGACGTGCCGGCCGCGCTGACCACCAGGTCCGCCGCGCCGATCAGCGCGGGCAGCTCGTCGGTGGGCGGCACCGGGCGCAGCGACTGCCCCCGCCCCGGCGGCACCGCCGCCAGTTCCGCCTCCACCTCGGGGCGGCCGACCACGACGGTGAGGTCCATCGGGTGCCCGGTGGCCAGCAGCACCCGGGTCAGCACCGGGGCCGCCCCGACCGCGTCGGTGCCGCCGAAGAACGCCAGCACCCGGGGCCGGCCCACCGCTGTCGCGGGCCGGGGCGCCGCCGGCCGGGCGGCCACCACCGAGTCCCGCAGCAGGGCGTACGTGGTGCCGGCGAGCAGCCGGCCGGCTGGCGCCACGGTCGCCGCGCCGAAGTTCTGGTCCAGGTAGAGGTCGGCGTCCTGCCCCCGGGTGTCGCCGTCGACGACGGCCAGGGTCAGCACGCCCGCCTCCCGCAGCGCGCCCGCGCCGGCCGGGTCCAGCTCGTACGAGTCGAGCACCAGCACGTCCAACTCGTGCCGGCGCGCGGTCGCCACCAGTTCCTGCGGGGTCTCCGGGCCGGGGTGCAGCGGGATGCCGCGGGCGGCAAGTTGCGCGCCCGCCCAGCCGACCCGCTCGACGGTGCCGAACACCTCGACCGAGGCCCCCCGGGCGAGGAACTCCTCGCCGAGGGCGAGACAGCGGACCAGGTGCCCGACGCCGCGCCGCGGCCCGGCGTCGCAGCGCAGTCCGACGCGTACGGTGCTCAGGACTCCTCCAGCCGTTTCTGTCGTACGCCGGCGTTGACGGCGCGCAGCGCCGGTTGCCCGTCGAGCCAGTCGGCGAGCTTGGCCAGCGGCACGCTGACGTCCCCGAAATGGTCGGCCACCGCCCGCACCAGGGTCCAGTCGGCCTCGGTGTCGAGCGTGAGCCGCAGGTCCGACCGGTCCGGGGTGAGCGTCACCCCGAGCACCCGGAACAGCTCCGGACGGGAGTGCGCGTACGAGGTCACGTGCACCCGGTGGTGGTCGGTGGCGAGCCGGTCCAGCGTCCGCAGCGTGTCCGCCCGGACGATTTCGACGTCCAGGCCCCGGGGGAGGGTGCGGGCGATGGACGTGCTGGCGTAGTCGAGCCCGGGCACCGCGCGCCAGACCGCGGCGACCAGCGTGATGATCTCGGGGTCGAGCAGCGGGCAGTCGGCGGTGAAGCGCATCACCGCGTCGCCCGGGTGGGCGTCCAGCGCGCCGACGAAGCGGGTGAGCACGTCGTCGACGGGGCCCCGGTGCCACGCTACGCCCAGCCGGTCGCACTCGGCCACCACCGCGTCGTCGGCGGGCTCGGTGCTGGTGGCGACCACCAGGTCGGCGAGGACGCCGCTCTCCCGCGCGGCCCGCACCACCCGGCCGAGGACGCTGCGCCCGGCGAGCGGCCGGAGCACCTTGCCGGGCAGCCGGGACGAGCCCATCCGGGCCTGCACGACGCCCACGATCCGCGGGCCGGTGCCGGTCGCGGCCGCCTCGGGTGGCTGGAGGGCTCCTGCCGGTTCGGGTGCCCGCCGGTGCCCGGTGTCGGTCTCGCCCGCCGTCGACCGGGAAACGGTGCCGGTCGGGCCGGGCGCCGTCGGGGTGCCGGCGGTCGCTGTGTCGGTCACTGATTCTCCTCCGGCTTCGGGGCGAGGGCCTGCCGGGCCCGGCGCTTGGCCGCCCGGGCGCCCCGCTTCGCGATCCGCGCCGGCGCGATGGCCAGCCGGCCCACCCGGTAGCTGAGCGAGCCGCTGAGCAGGTGGATCGTCGCGTCGGCGCGGCGCAGCGCCCGCTCCCGCGAGGTGAGCAGTTCCTCGGTCCACTTGAGCAGCGCGGCCAGCCGGGTCAGTTCCTCGCGCTGGCGCAGCCACGCCTCCCGCAACTGCTGGTAGCTGCGACTGCCGAGCGGTGGGTCGGTCGGCTCGACGGCCCGCAGCTCGGTGGCGAGGGCGACGCGCCCGTCGGCGTCCAGCCCGTGCAGGGCGGCGGCGATCGCCGCCTCGGCCTCCACGGCCGCGGCGACGGTCGGCCGGTCCAGGTCGTGGCCGGCGACGCCGCCGAGCACCACGGTCAGGCCCGCCACGTCCAGCGTGGACGTCCACGGGTGGGCGTACCCGCCGGTGAGCAGCTCGGCGGCGAAGCGCCACAGGCTCCGGGCGAGCACCACGTCGACGGCGAGCGGTTCGGCGGCCCGCCAGCTCGGGTCGAGCACCGCGTAGGCGTCCCCGGCCACGACGACGTTGTCCACGCTGGCCAGCCCGAACGGGCCGGCGAGCCGGCCGTCGGCGTCGACCTGCCCGGCGAGCCAGCGCGCGTACCCGCGCAGGAGCCGGCGCAGCGCGTCCGTGTCCCGCCGCAGGCAGCCGTCGAGCAGCAGGGTGCGCAGCAGGCGCCCGTCCGGCACCGGCCCGGTGAGCGCCCCCGGGTCGCGGTACGCGGCCAGCCGGCTGGCGAACGGCGCCGCCGCCGGCCCGCCCCGGGTCTCCGCCTTGGCGGCCCGCCACCGCCAGCCGTCCGGGCCGTCGACCACCTCGACCATGCCGGCCCCGGGCGGCCCGGTCTGCACCAGCGCCACGGGCAGGTCGGCGCGCCCTCGGGCGGCCGGGTCCGCGCCGGCCGGGGCCGTGGTCGCGGGGTCCGGGGCGGCCGGGTCGTCGGACTTGCGGGCGAGCACCAGCCAGGCCGGCGCCAGCTCGCCCGCCCGGCCGGCGTGCAGCGCGTCGACCGCGAGCCGGGCCGGGTCCTGGAGCACCGTGTCCCGGGCGACGGCGCGGGAGCCCGCGCCGTGCAGCGCCGCGTCGAGGAACCCGGACGCGGTCCGCCGCGCCAGCGCGCCCGTGTCGACCAGCGCGGTCGGCGCCGCCGGGTGCGGGTACGCGGCGAAGCAGGCGTCCGCGCGCAGCCCCCGGGAGCCCAGCCGCTCGCGCAACTGCTCCAGGTTGGCCGGGCGGTCCGCGTCGAGCACCCCGCCGATCATCCAGGCGGAGTCGTCGCGCCCGGCGTACCAGGGGGAGGTGGCGACGAGCCGGTGCAGGCCGAGCGGGTTGTCCAGGCGCAGCAGCAGCGTGCCGCCGGGGCGCAGCGCCGCCGTCAGCCGGTCGAGCACGCCGGCCCAGCCGAACCGCGTCCCCTCCACCGACTCGACCGCGTCCAGGCCGGCGCCGGCGATCACCACGTCGAACCGCTCGCCCGCCGGCAGCCCGGCCGGGCCGGCCACCACGACGTGCGCGGCGCGCTCGGCGAGGGCGACGCCGTCGGGGTGGCTGCGCAGCAGGCAGGTCACCTCGGCGTGCGCCAGCCGGTCGAGCAGCGCGGGGTCGTGCGGCCCGGCCAGCAGCACCCGCGCGCCGGCGGGCACCACGCGGGCGGCCAGCGCCGCCAGCGGCCCGCCCTCGGCCAGTCGCTCCGCTGGCAGGTCGGACCAGGCCAGCATCTCCCCGCCCGGCAGCGCGATCCGGGGTGCCGTCTCAGTCGTCACTCGTCTCCTCCTGGAGGTTCGCCCACCCGAGCAGCTCGCGCAGCTCGGCCGGCGTGCAGCGGTGGTCGGTGCCCAGCTCGGCGCGGGCGATCGAGACGGCGGTGGGCAGGTCCACCTGTTCGCCGTGCAGCTCCGGCCACTGGCGGCGGATCCGGGCGGTCCCGCCGAAGGTGGGGTCCTCGTCCGCGAGCACCATCGGGTCGCCGTACACGGCCGGCTCGCAGCCGGCGGCGATGCCGTAGAAGATGGCGCTGGTCAGCCGGTTCGACGCCACCCGCCGGTGCCGGCGCAGCTCGGTGAGCTGCTTGTCGAGGAAGAGCGGGTCGGTGTCCTTCCACCAGTGGCCGCGGTAGCCGTGGCAGATCACCCGGAAGCCGGCGTTCTCGTAGAGCCGGCGCACCCGGCGCATGCCGTACTCGTGCCAGTAGAGGCAGACGGTGACCGGGCCGGGCTCGGTGTCGCGGATACGGGCGATCAGATCCCGGTGGTCGCCCCGTACGTGCTGACCCTCCCAGCCGTGGAACGGGTACCAGATGGTGCCCTCCCGTTCCGTCTCCGGCGGGTCCTCCGGCCGTATGGCCAGCAGGTACGCGAAGGGCGCCCCGATGACGGTGACGTTGCGCCGCCCCACCGACCAGGCCCGCCGCCGGGTCTGCTCGGACCAGAGCAGGCTCGGGGTCCGCTCGGCGTACGGGTGGCCGGGGGCGAGGCCGTCGCCGATGTTCCAGCCGTGCTGGACGTACCCGTTGATCCGGGGCGGATGGCCGTCGCCCAGCCCGGCGTAGCGGGCCAGCACGTGGGCGTGGCCGTAGAAGTGGTTCGCGTGGTGCATCGGGTCCCCTCAGGCGGCGGAACGCGCCGTGGCGGCGCGCAGCGCCGTGCCGAGGGCGTCGATGACGCGGTCCTGGTCGGCCTCGGTGAGGTCCGGGAACAGCGGCAGGGACAGCTGCTGCTCGTAGAACGACTCGGCCACCGGGCAGGATCCGCGCCGGTAGCCCAGGTCGGCGAAGGCCGGGTGCCAGTGCACGGGGATGTAGTTGACCTGCACCCCGATGCCGGCGGCGCGCATCCGGTCGTACACCTCGCGGCGGCGCCCGTCGAGCACCCGGATCGGGTAGAGGTGCCACGCCGGGGCGGCCCAGGACCGCCGGCCCGGGGTCAGCACGCCGGGCAGGTCGGCCAGCGCCTCGTCGTAGCGGGCGACCAGGCGGGCCCGGCGGGCCAGGAAGTCGCCGAGCCGGCGCAACTGGCTGCGGCCCAGCGCGCAGAGCACGTCGGGCAGCCGGTAGTTCAGCCCGAACTCGTGCACCTCCTGGTGCCAGCCGCCCTCGTCCGGCCAGCGCTGCTCGTCGCGTTCCCGGACCAGGCCGATGTTGCGGAACCGGCGCGCCCGCTTCAGCAGGTGCGGGTCGGTGGCGGCGACCGCGCCGCCCTCGGCGGTGGTGAGGTTCTTCGTCGGGAAGAACGAGAACGTGGTCAGGTCGGCCAGCGAGCCGACCGGCCGCCCCCGGTAGGTGGCGCCGATCGAGTGGGCGGCGTCGGCGAGCAGCAGCGCGTCCGTGCCGGCCGTCGCGGCGCGCAGCGCGTCGTAGTCGGCCGGGTGGCCGGCGTAGTCGACCGCGGACACCACCCGGGTCCGGCTGGTCGTCGCCGCGGCGACCGCCGCCGGGTCGAGGGTGAACGTCTCGTCCTCGACGTCGGCGAAGACGATCTTCGCGCCGAGGGCGACCGCGCTGCTGGCGGTCGCCACGAACGTCATGGGCGGCACGACCACCTCGTCGCCGGGGCCGACCCCGGCCGCCGCGTACGCCACGTGCAGCGCCGCGGTGCCGTTGGAGACCGCCGCGCAGCCGGCGCCGCCGGTCCACCCCGCCAGGTCGGCCTCGAACCCGTCGACCTGCGGGCCGGTGGTGAGCCAGTCGCTGCGCAGGGCGGCGACCACGGCGGCGACGTCGTCCTCGGTCACCGACTGCCGGCCGTACGGGAGCAGCCCCGTCATGCGGCGATGCCGAGCATGTCGCGCAGGTGCTCCACGCTGAGCCACTCGTCGTTGCTGTCCGACTGGTACGCGAACCCGTCCGGCACCGGCTCGCAGCCGACCGGCGGCTGGTAGCCCCAGGTGGCGATGGTCGGCTGCACGATGTAGCGGTCCTTCGCCCGCAGGGTCCGGCGGCTGTCGTCCGGCGCGATCATCTCCTCGTGCAGCTTCTCGCCGGGGCGGATGCCGACCTCGTGCGTGGTGGCCTCCGGGGCGACCGCCTCGACCAGGTCGAGGATGCGCATGCTGGGAATCCGCGGGACGAACAGCTCGCCGCCCTGCATCTGGTCGAACGAGTCCATGACGAACTGGACCGCCTGGTCGAGGGTGATCCAGAACCGGGTCATCCGCTTGTCGGTGACCGGCAGGCTCTTGCCCTCGGCGGCCAGCCGGCGGAACAGCGGGACCACCGAACCCCGGCTGCCGACCACGTTGCCGTAGCGGACGACCGCGAACCGGGTCGGGTGCTGCGCGGCGTAGTGGTTCGCCGAGACGAACAGCTTGTCGCCGACCAGCTTCGTCGCGCCGTACAGGTTGATCGGGCTGGACGCCTTGTCGGTGGAGAGGGCGATGACCTTCTTCACGCCGGCCTCGATCGCCGCGTCCACGACGTGCTGGGAGCCGGTGATGTTGGTGGCGATGAACTCCGACGGGTTGTACTCGGCGGTGTCCACCTGCTTGAGCGCGGCGGCGTGCACCACGTGGTCCACCCCGTGCATCGCGCGGGTCAGCCGGTGCCGGTCCCGGACGTCACCGATGAACCAGCGCAGCCGCGGGTCGTCGCCGAGCTGCTGGCGCAGCTCGTACTGCTTGAGTTCGTCGCGGGAGAACACCACCACCCGGGCCGGGTCGGCCTCGGTGAGGACGTGCCGGAGGAACGTCTTCCCGAAGGAGCCGGTTCCGCCGGTGATCAGAATGGAAGACCCATTCAACTCGCTCAATTGGTGCTCCCGTGGTCGTGGTTGTTTCCGCGGCGACCTTGCCCGGTCGACCGGATCGAGACGCTAGACCCGGCGGGTTAACACCCCGACGCCCCTCGGTGAACGGTCGCCGCGTCTGGAGTGAATGCGGAACACCTTGCAGGCAAACACTTTTCGCCAGTTCAGGGCCAGGTTGAGGGGCCTTCGGCCTCGGCTACACTCGGCCCGCACGTCGAGGCGTGCGGACCAGTTACGGAGGAAATCGCGGTGGAACTTCAGCGACTGAGGGTCGTCTTCCGCGCGGCGTTGGAGCTTTCCGACGACGCCGTTGTGGACAATCTCGAATATCGCGGAATCGAGAAGTGGGATTCGCTCGCGCACATGTCGTTGGTGGCCGCCATCGAGGACGAGTTCGGCGTCATGCTGGACACCGACGAAGTGATCGACCTCAGTTCCTTCGACCGCGCGCGGCAGATCCTGGAGAAGCACGGTGTCGTCCTCACCGACTGACACCGGCACGGCCGCCGCGTCCGGACCGGGCGCCGGCCGGGACGCGCCCGCCCGCCGGGTCCTGGTCACCGGGTCGACCCGGGGGATCGGCCGCGCCGTCGCCCGGCGGCTAGCCGCGCAGGGCTGCGCGGTCGCGGTGCACGGCCGGCTGCCCGGCTCCGCCGACGAGGTGGCCGCCGACCTGCCCGGCGGACCGCACCTCGCGGTGCACGGCGACGTGGCGGAGCCCGACCAGATCCGGGCGGCGATGCGCACCGTATTCGCCCGGTGGCGAGGGCTGGACGCGCTGGTCGTCAACGCCGGGGTGCACGAGGCGGGGCTGCTGGGCTCGGTGCCGGACGAGACGGTGACCCGGCTGTTCGCGGTCAACGCGGCCGGTGCCGCGCACACGCTGCAACAGGGGTCGCGCCTGTTGCGCCGGGGCGACCGGCCGGCGGTGGTGCTCACCGCCTCGCTGGTCGGCTCGGCCGGAGCGGCCGGCCAGGCCGTCTACGCGGCCAGCAAGGCCGCCGTCGAGGGGCTCACCCGGGCCGCCGCGAAGGAACTCGGTCCGGCCGGGATCCGGGTGAACGCGGTCGCGCCGGGCTTCATCCGTACCGACCTGCTGGCCGACCTCGACGAGCCGGGCCGTCGGGCCCGCGTGGACGCCACGCCGTTGCGCCGGCTCGGCGAGCCGGAGGAGGTGGCCGAGGTGGTCGCGTTCCTGCTCTCCCCGGCCGCCGCCTTCGTCACCGGCCAGGTGCTCGGCGTGGACGGCGGGCTGACCCTGTGACCGGCCTGCCGCACCCCGACGCGGCCGGTCTGCCGCACCCCGACGCCCGGCTGGTGGACGCGGCGACCGGCCGGCAGGTCGGGGGCGCCGAACTCGCCGCCCGGGTCGCCGACCTCGCCGCGCTGCTCGACCGGGAACCACCGGGCGTGGTGTTCGCCGCCGCCCCCGCCGAGATCGACGCGGTGCTGCGGATCCTCGCGGCCTGGCAGGCCGGCCGCGCGGTCGCGCTGCTCGACCCGCAGATCGCGCCGGGCGCGCTGCGCGAGCTGGTCGACCGGTTCCGCCCCGCCGTGCTGCTCACCGGCCCGGAGCCGGTCGACGGCTACGAGGCGGGCCCGGTCGGCCTCGGCCCGGCCTGGCGGCGCACCGGGCCCGCCGGACCCGCGCCCCACCCCGACCTGGCACTGCTGCTGACCACCTCCGGCTCGACCGGCAACCCGAAGCTCGTGCGGCTCTCCGGCGCGGCGGTGCGAGCCAACGCGGCGGCCATCGCCACCGCGCTCGGCATCGACGGCGACGAGGTGGCCCCCACCACCCTGCCGCTGCACTACACGTACGGGCTGTCGGTGCTCACCAGCCACCTGCACGCCGGCGCCACCGTGCTGCTGGAGCGCTCCGGCCTCACCTCCCGCGAGTTCTGGACCGCCGTCGACCGGCACCGGGTCACCTCCCTGGCCGCCGTGCCCTACCAGTACGAGATGCTGCGCCGGCTGCGCTTCGCGCCCGCCCGGCACGAACGGCTGCGGACGCTCACCCAGGCCGGCGGCCGGCTGCACCCCGAGCTGGTGGCGGACTTCCACGGCCGGGTGGCCGAGGTGGCCGGCCGCCTCTTCGTCATGTACGGGCAGACCGAGGCGACCGCCCGGATGACGGTGCTGCCGCCCGACCGGCTACCGGAGAAGCTCGGCTCGGTGGGGCTGCCGGTGCCCGGCGGGGCGCTGTCGGTCCGCGCCGACGACGGCACGGAGACGACCGCGCCCGACCGGACCGGCGAGATCGTCTACCGGGGACCCAACGTGATGATGGGCTACGCCGAGACGGCGGCCGACCTGGCCCGCCCCGACGAGCTGGGCGGCGTGCTCGCCACCGGCGACCTGGGCCGGCTCGACGCCGACGGGTTCCTGCACGTCACCGGCCGGATCAAGCGGATCGCCAAGGTGTTCGGGGTCCGGGTCAACCTCGACGACGTGGAACGGTCCCTCGGCCACCACGGGCCGGTCGCCGCGATCGCGGGCGCGGACCGGCTGGTGGTGGTGGCCGAGGGCGCCGACGCCGACCGGCTCGCCCGGATCCGCGCCGAGGTGGCGGAGGCGCTGGGCACCCACTCGTCCGGAGTCCAGGTGCGTGGCGTGGACGCCCTCCCACTGACCCCGACGGGCAAGCCCGACTACCGCGCGCTGGAGGCACAGTGCTGACCGACGTGTTCACGCTCACCCAGCCCGAGAAGGAACACCGGCTCCGCGACGAACTGGTCGGGCTCCTGGCCCACCACCGGCGCCACTGCCCGCCGTACGCGCGGATCCTGGACGCCCTGGGCGGCGCGGACGGCGACGTCGAGACGCTGGCCGACCTGCCCTGGCTGCCGGTGCGGCTGTTCAAGACCCGCAAGCTGGCCAGCGTGCCGGACGACGAGGTGATCCGGGTGCTCACCTCCAGCGGCACCACCGGCGAGGTCAGCCGGATCCACCTGGACCGGGAGGCGGCGGCCACCCAGTCCCGGATGCTGGCCCGCACGCTGGGCGCCGTGCTCGGCCCGCGCCGGCTGCCGATGGTGGTGGTGGACCGGGCCGGCGTGGTCGGCGACCGGCGCTCCTACTCGGCGCGCGGCGCCGGGGCGCTCGGCATGGTCAACTTCGGCCGCGACCACCTGTGGCTGCTCGACGCCGACGACCGGCCGGACGCCGCGGCGCTCAAGGACTTCCTGGCCCGGCACGGGGACGCGCCGTTCCTGGTCTTCGGCTTCACCTTCATGGTCTGGCGCTACCTCTACGAGGTGGCCCGCGACCACGGACTCGACCTGTCGAACGGGATCCTGGTGCACTCCGGCGGCTGGAAGAAGCTCGCCGACCAGGCGGTGGACAACGCCGAGTTCCGCCGCCGGCTCGGCGCGGACACCGGCCTGGAGCGGATCCACAACTTCTACGGGATGGTCGAGCAGATCGGCACGGTCTTCCTGGAGGGGCCCGACGGCGGCTCCCTCTACTGCCCGGACTTCGCCGACGTCATCGTCCGCGACCCGGTCACCTGGCGGGAGGCGCCGATCGGCACGCCCGGCGTGATCGAGGTGCTCAGCACCCTGCCCACCTCCTACCCGGGCAACGTGCTGCTCACCGAGGACCTCGGGGTGGTGCACGGCGTCGACGACGGGCACTGGCCGGGCAAGCGGTTCAGCGTGCTGGGCCGGCTGCCGCGCGCCGAGGCCCGGGGTTGCAGCGACACCTACGTCGGAGGTCAGGCATGACGGTACGGATGAGGTTCCCCGCCGGGCCGGAGGTGCCGGTGGACGACCTGCTGCCCCCGGCCGCCGACCCGCCGCTGACCGTCGGCGACGAGCGGATCGTGGACTTCCTGACCTCGGTCTCCCGGCGGCTGCTGGCCCCGGCGCTGGCCCGCCGCCATCCGGAGCTGGGCTCGCTCGGGTTCTTCCTGCGCCGCCGGGAGTTGCTGCGCGGCGTCGAGCGGCTGCACGCCGGGCTCGACGACGGCGTGCTCGCCTTCCCCCGGGGCGTGGTGTTCCACATCCCGCCCGCCAACGTGGACACCATCTTCGTCTACTCCTGGGCGCTGTCCGCGCTGGCCGGCAACACCAACGTCGTCCGGGTGTCGCCCCGCTCGGCGGCGGCGGCCGACGCGATCCTGGACGTGCTCAACGACAGCCTCGACGCCGCCGACCCGGTCGTGGGCCGCACGCAGCGCATGGTCACGTACGGCCACGACGACGCGGTGACCGGCCGGCTCAGCGCAGGCTGCGACGTCCGGGTCGTCTGGGGCGGCGACCGGGCGGTGACCGCCGTGCGCCGGCACCCGCTGGCCCCCGCGGCGCGGGACCTCACCTTCCCCGACCGCTCGTCGTTCGCGGTGCTGTCGGTGGCCGGCTGGGAGGCCGCCCCGCTCGCCGCCCGGCGGGACGCCGTGGCGCGGTTCGCCAACGACGCCTACTGGTTCGACCAGGCGGCCTGCGCGTCGCCCCGGGCGGTCTTCCTGGTCGGCGACGCCCGCCGCGCCGACGCCGTCCGGGCCGAGTTCGTGGCGCTGCTCGGCGTGGCCGTACGGGAGCGGGGCTGGGACGTGGACGCGGCGATGGCCGTCGAGAAGCGGGTCGGCGCGTACGGGCTGGCCGCCGACGGGGGAGTGGCCCGGATGGTGTTCCACGACAACCTCGTCGCCACCCTAGAGCTGGACGGGCCGGCGGCGGCGCCCCGGGAGTGGCTCGGCGCGGGGACGTTCGGCTTCGTCACCCTGGGAGAGCTGACGGAGCTGGCGCCGTTCGTGCGCCGGCGGGACCAGACGCTGACCCACTTCGGGTTCACCCGGTCCGAGCTGGTCGACTTCGCCCGGCGGCTCGGCGGCCGGGGCATCGACCGGATCGTGCCGTTCGGCGCGGCGCTGACCTTCGCGCCGGTCTGGGACGGCCACGACCTGCTCCGCGAGTTCGTCCGGCTGGTCACGGTCGCCGACTGATCCCGTACCCCCGGCGCCCCGCCCGGGCGGTCGCACGAGGAAGCCGGCGCCCGTCCGGGCGTCCGCATGAGGAGGGGGCCCGGTCCGTGCGGACCGGGCCCCCTCCTTTCGCGGTGCGGGTGGCCTCAGACGAGGTCCCAGCTCAGCGGCGTCCCCTTCGGCACGTCCCGGGTGAAGGCGCGGCCGAGGACCCGGTCGAGGTCGGCCGGGGGGAGCCCGCCGGCCGGCCGGATGGAGCGCACGACCGCCGCGGTGACCGGGTCGCCGGCCCGGACGTCCTCGACCACCCAGAGGGACCGGCGGAACCGCAGCCCCTCCCGCTCGGTCGGGGTGGGCCCGATCGCGGTGCCGCCCAGCGCCGCCCACGCCCGTTCCGACTCGACGGTGAGGGCGGTCAGCTCCGCCGGCTCCAGCGAGAAGTCCGAGTCGACGCCCCCGTCGGCGCGGCGCAGCGTCACGTGCTTCTCGATCAGGCAGGCGCCGAACGCCACCGAGGCGACCGGGACGCCGATGCCCGGCGTGTGGTCGGACAGGCCCACCGGCAGGCCGAACGTGTCGGCCAGCACGGGCAGCCGGCGCAGGTTGCTGTCCTGCGGCGGCGCCGGGTAGGACGCCGTGCAGGCGAGCAGCACGATGCCGCCGGCGCCGCCCTCCCGGGCTGCGCGGACGGCCGCGTCGATCTCGCCGACGGTGGCCATCCCGGTGGAGATGACCAGCGGTTTGCCGGTGGCCGCGACGAGCCGGATCAGCGGCAGGTCCACCAGCTCCGACGACGCGATCTTGTACGCGGGCGCGTCCAGCTCCTCCAGCAGCTCCACCGCCGTCGCGTCGAAGGGCGAGGAGAACACCGTGAGACCGTGCCGGCGGGCCCGCTCGAAGATCGGCGCGTGCCACTCGTAAGGGGTGTGGGCGCGCTCGAAGAGCTGCCAGAGGCGCTCGCCGCCCCACAGGTCGTGCCCGTCGGAGAGGCGGAACGCGGGGGCGTCCACGTCGATGGTGATGGTGTCCGGCCGGTACGTCTGGAGCTTGAGCGCGTGCGCCCCGCTGGCCGCCACCGCGTCGACGATGGCGAGCGCCCGGTCCAGGCTGCCGTTGTGGTTGCCGGACATCTCCGCGACCACGAGGGGCCGCTCGCCGGGGCCGACCGCGTGCGGGCCGATCTTGACTGTCGCCGTCATCTTCCTCTGCTCTTCTCCGTCCACACCACCTGGTGCGGCGTGCCGTCGATGTCCCGCTCGTAGCGCCGGACCTCGCGAAATCCGAAGCGCCGGTGCAGGGCCAGCACCGGCTTGTTGGCGGCCAGCGTCTCGCCGCCCAGCGTCTCCGCCCCGAGGGTGTCGAAGGCGTACGCGATGGCGGCCCGCTCCAGCGACAGCCACGCCGTTAGCAACTGCCCCCGGGCGTCCAGGCCGTCGATGTCGAGGTAGAAGCCCCAGGTGAGGGCCCGCTCCGGTGAGGTCACCCCGGAGAACGTGACGATGCCGGACGGCACCTCGTCGTGCAGGTGCACCAGCACCCGCCGGTCCGGGTCGACCCGGACCCTCGCCCACCAGGCGGTGTGCTCGACCAGGCCGATCTCGTGGCTCGTCAGGCTCACCGCCCGCACCTGCGGGTGGTTGCGCCAGAGCAGCATCCGGTGCAGGTCGCCGTTGTCTGCCGGCCGCAGCGGCCCGGCCACCGGAGGCTCGGTCGTCGGAAGCCCGGTCGTCGGAAGCCCGGTCATCGGCGGCTCGCCATCGCGGTGGTCTGGTCCGCCGCCGTCCCGGTCGCGGGTCGCCCGGTCTCCGCGACCTGCCCGGTCTCCGTGGCCTGCCCCGCCTGGCCGGCCTCGGGCGAGGGGAGGGCCGGCGGGACGGGCCGGCCCCGCACCCGGCCCGCCGCCCGGTGGGCCCGGCGCAGCGCCGCGTACGCGAGGTAGCTGTTCCGCCCGACCAGGCGGTGCTTGAGCCCCGCGACGCCGGCGGGGCGGGAGTAGCCCGCGTCGGGCAGGTAGCGGCGGTAGTGCTCGGCGACCCGGCGGAAGAACGCGCGGCGCAGCCGCGGGTGCAGCCGGCCGTCGTTGCCCGCCACCACCAGGTAGTGGCTGATCATCAGGGTGAACAGCTCGGCCCGCAGCCGGTCGTCCGGGGCGTGCCGGTCCAGCCAGTCGAAGAGCCGCTCGTACTGGTCGAAGGCGTCGAAGTGCCGGCGGCTGCGGGTGGAGGTGATCGCGCCGAGCCGGCCCTGCCGGTAGAGGTAGCAGACCCGGTCCAGCACGGAGATCCGCTCCGCGCCGATCAGCAGCGGGTGGCTGAACGGGATGTCCTCGTACCAGCCGGGGAAGAAGCGCAGCTCCAGCTCGGCCATGAACCCGCGGCGGACCACCTTGTTCCAGGCGGTGTGCTGCACCCTCAGCAGTTGCGGCCGGTCGGCGAGGCGGACCACGCCCGGCACCCCGCGCAGCAGGTGGCTGCTCGCGTCGACCTCCCGCCGGCCGCCCTCGTGCACCCGCAGGTGGTCCAGCATCAGCACGTCGGGCCGGTCCCGGCGCAACCGGTCCAGCACCGCCGGGATCGTGCCCGGCGGCAGCCAGTCGTCGCTGTCGACGAACCAGACGTACGCGCCGGTGGCCACGTCGAGACCGGCGTTGCGGGCCAGCCCGAGGCCGACGTTGTCGGTCAGGTGGACGGTACGGATGTCGACCCGCCCGGCCGCGTACGACCGCAGCATCTCCCCGCAGCGGTCCGGGGAGGCGTCGTCCACCGCGATCAGCTCCACCGCGCCCGCCTCGCCGGCCGGGATGTCGGCGCGGATCGACTCGAGGCACTGGTACAGGTACGGCTCGACGCCGTACACGGGCACGACGATGCTCAGCAGCGGTGCTTGCGTCGGCTCAATGACCACGCCGACACCATCGACCGCGCGGATGGACGGCCCCGGAACCTCACGTTGCCGGCGAAGGTGGAGTCACTGAACAGCCGCCCAGCACGGGGTTAACGGTTCAGGATGCGCCTCACCGGGCCGCCCACCACCCGCTTGACCCGGGTGCGCAGGCGCTGCTCCCGCAGCGTCTCCGCGTCCTGGTGCAGCTCCGCGTTGCGGTCCCGCAGCCACTGGATCCGCTCCAGCAGCACGTCCGGCGCGGTCGCGCTGGCCGGCCGCACGGCCGGCGGGAACGTGGTGGCCCGCACCCGCGCGTCGAACCGGGCGGCGCTGTCGCCGTCGGCGAAGGCATTGCCCAGGTCGTGCTTGGCGAGGAAGGCGAGCATGGTCTCGTAGCGTGCCTTGTGGCCGTCGTTGAGCGCCGTGTAGTCCGCCTCGTCGTAGAGCTGGGCGGCGTCGACGTCGGCCGGCACCTCCTTCATCACCCGGTGCGGGATGTCGAAGTACCGGGCCAGCTCCAGGGTGCGCGAGTCGTGGGCGAAGAGGTAGCCGGGCGTGCCGGCGACCAGCGCGGTGATGGTGCCGTGGATCCGGGTGCCGAAGGCGAACTCGAACCCGGAGAGGTAGTCCATCCAGGTCCAGGGGTCGACGAACATCCGCACCTTGTCCTCGGTGAACAGCGGGTGCGAGGTGTGGATCGGGATCGCGCTGGACTTGCCCCGGTCGTCGGGGGCGTCGCCGTAGAGCAGGGTGCCGAGCGTCTTGAGGTCCTGCGGCAGGTAGCGCAGGTTCGGGTACCGCTCGTGGTGCCGGGCGATGATCTTCGCCATCGACTTCACGTACGGCGAGACGGTGAGCGCGAGCCGGTCGTCGGGCGCCAGCGCCGCCTTCCGCTTCTCCACCCGCAGGCTGTCGCCGTGCAGGAACATCGACGGGCAGCCGATCACGTCGACGGCGGAGAAGCCCAGCGTGCGCAGGTAGCCCTCGGTGATCTCACCCCGTACGCCGATGCTGTGCGAGCGGTCGAGCACGGCCCGGACGAAGCGGGTGACGGCGTCGTCGATCGGGCGCAGGTACTCCCGGTCGCCCTTGACGTCGGTCTGCACGCCCACCCCGAGCACCACCACCGGGATCTTCAGCCGCTCGACGAGCTTCGTCATGAGTTCGATGCGGTGGGCGTAGCTGCGCCGGAAGGCGTTGGCGAGCGGGATGACGTAGACGTCGTACCGCTCGTTGATCATGTCGGCGTCGCGCGGGTTGACCTTGAACTCGGTCGGGGTGATCTCGGTGGTGCTGGTCTGCAGCAGCTTGTGCGCGGCGTGGCTGAAGACGAGGTTGCCGTTGTTCTCGCCGATCCAGTTCCCCTCGAAGGCCTCCTCGGGGGAGTAGACGTCGAACGGGCCCTTTTTCGCCCGCATCAGGATCCGCTGGTGCATCCGTCCCCGCCTCTCGTCACCTCCGGGTCACGGAATATTAGGCCACCGGCCGGCCCCGGCACAGACGCGCGTCACTCCGCCACGCGGAGGGACGGAACCGTCACGCGGTGGACGGGGACGCCGGGGGACATCCGGGGCGGCGGGTAGGGTGCCCGGCGGCGGCGCCGACCGGAGGCCGCCGCGGGCCGTCCTGCGCCGCCCGCCGACGGCCGAGGAGGAGACGTACGTGCTGGTGACCCTGCGGACCGCCGGGCCACCGGCATGACGGGGGCCGCGACCGTCGCGCCGGAGGCCCGGCCCGCGCCCCCGGCCGGTCGGCTGCCCTCGCTGACCGGGCTGCGCTGGGTGGCGGCCCTGCTCGTCTTCGGCTTCCACGCCGGCACGATGGGGATCATCGCCGAGCCGGACCACCGGGCAGTGGTGAACTGGGTCTTCACCCTGGGCCTCTCCGGCGTGCAGTTCTTCTTCATCCTCAGCGGTTTCGTGCTGGTGTGGTCGGCCCGGCCGACGGACTCCCGCCGGGCGTTCTGGCGTCGCCGGATCGCCAAGATCTGGCCCAGCCACGTGGCGCTGTGGGCGCTCGCCCTGCTGGTCGCGGCCTGGTTCGCCGACCCGGTGGACCGCGTCGTCGCGGTGGAGAACCTCTTCCTGCTCCAGGCGTGGGACCCCCGGCCGGGCGCGTTCTACAGCATCAACACGGTCAGTTGGTCGCTGTCCTGCGAGTTCTTCTTCTACCTCTGCCTGCCGCTGGCGCTGCCGCTGCTCCGCCGGGCCCGGCCGTGGGCACTGTGGACCGTGGTCGTCGCGGTGCCGCTGCTGATCCTGGCGCTCTGGCCGGCCCAGGCCCTGGTGCCCGAGGAGAGCCGTTGGTGGTTCACCCAGATATTCCCGCCCGTCCGGTCCCTGGAGTTCTGGATGGGCGTGGCCGCCGCCGAGCTGATGCGGCGCGGCCGGTGGCGGGGGCCGGGCCTGCCGGTGGCGAGCCTGGTCTTCGTGGCCACCTGGGTGGTCGCCGCGCAGTGGGTACGCGCCGAGCTGTGGGCGGCGTTGCTCTCGGTGGCGTACATCCTGGTCATCACCGCGGCGGCGGACGCGGACGTGCGCGGGCGGCGGTCGCCGTGGCGGTCCCGGCCGATGGTCTGGCTCGGCGAGGTCTCCTTCGCCTTCTACCTGGTGCACGTGCTGGTGATGGTGACCGTGCTCCGGCTCACCGGCGACTGGGGCGTCGGGTACCGCGGCTGGTGGGGGCTGGCCGCGGTGCTCGGTTTCCTGCTGGTCAACCTGGCCCTCGCCGGAGCGTTGCACCGCTTCGTCGAGACGCCGATGATGCGGCTGCTCGGCCCGCGCCGCCCGGCCCGGCCGACGCCGCCGGTCGAGGGTGTGGCCGACGCGCGGCAGCGACCGCCGGCCGTGCCGGGGGCGCGGGGGCGCGTCGTGCCGCGCCCCCGGCACGCCGAGCCGGAGGCGGACCACCGACCGGCGTACGTCGAGTCCCCTGCGACCGCCGGCCGGCCGCGCCCCCGGGCGTAAAACGACCGCGTCCATCGGCCCAGGTCGACCACCTGGGCGGCCGGACCACCCGTCCACCCTGGTCCGTGCGGTCCGGGGTGGACGGCCGGACGCGCCGAGCACCGGGCCGGAGGGCCGCCGAGACCGCCGCACCCGGGACACGCCCGGCGGCGATGCGGACCGGCGGCATCGGCGGTAGCGTGGTCGCGTGCTTGCCGTCGCGCTCACCTGTCCCCTGTGGTGGGTGGCGCGGTGGGCCGCGCGGCTGCTGACCGGCCTCGCCGTCGCGGTCGCGTTCGCCGTCGGCGCCGGGGCCCTTCCCGCCGTCTCGGCCCAGGCCGGAGTGCCGTCGACCGACACCTGGGCGCCCCCGGCTCACACCTGGGCGCCCCCGGCCCCGGCGCTCCCCGTCACGCTGGCACCCGCCGACCCGCCCGTGGTCGTCGCCGACCACCGCGTCGTCGCCGACGGTGTCGCCGCCGACCGGGCCGCCGCTGACCGGGCCGCCACCGGCCCCGGCCACCCCGCCGCTCCGGCCGACCCGGGCGCAGCCGCCGGGGCCGTCACCGTCGGCCCGGTCCCCGCGCCGGCCGGGCACACCCCGGGGACAGTCGGCCCCCGGGGCCCGCCGCACGTGTGATCCGCACCGCCCCGCGGGGCACGCGCCCCGCGACCGCACCCGCCGCAACGGCGTAGGAAGGGCACCTTCCGCTGTCGCAGGCGTTGGCAAAGGCGCCCGTCCTCCGCCCTCCACCACCCGCACCCGTCCCGGCGGCGGGACGTGGCACCGCCGCGCCCCGCCATCCGGGCGCCGGGTGCGCCCCGCTGCCGCACTCGCTCCCCGTGAGGTGCCGACCATGGAGACCGTCGTCTACCAGTTCCTGATCGAGGTGCCGCGGGCCGTCGCCATCTGGTCCGCCCTGCTCCTGCTGGCCCTGACCGTGCTCGCCGTGCTGGTCGCCCGCCCCGAGCGGGTCCGTCCCGACGGCGAGCCGGTCGCCCCGCCCGCGGTCGACCCCGAGGCGGAGGCGGCCGACCTGCGCCGCTACGCCGAGGAGGTGGCCGTCGCGGCGGGCCGGGCCGCCCGCACCGCCCGGCGGCGGCGGGCCGACTGGCTCGCCGCGCAGGAGGAGGCCGACCGGGCCTGGCGGGCGTACGACGAGGCGGAGACCGCCGCCCGCCGCTTTACCGGGGCCGCCGCCCTGCCCGCCCCGCGCACCCCGCGCACCCCCGCCGAGTACGCCGCCCGCGAGCGCTGGCTGCACCAGGCGGCGGTGGCGGCCCACTGGCGCGGCGACCTCTCCACCCGCCAACTTCGCGAGGTGTTCGGCCGCCGGGCCGGCTGGGATCCCCGCCGACACCCGGTCGAGCAGGAGATCGCGCTGGCCCGGGCGGTACGCGCCGCGAGGCGGGCCGACCACCGGGCCGCCGCCGAGCGGGAACGGTTGGCGTGGCGGGACGCCGACCTGGCCGCCGAGGCGGCGCGGGCGCTGGCCGGGGAGGCGTACGCGGCGGCGGTCCAGCTCCGGCCGGGCCGGCTCCCGGCGGCCCGGCCGGTGTCCGCCGGGCGTCGGCCCGCGCTCGCCGCGCGCTGGCGGCCCGCGCGGGTGGGCTGAACCGCCGGGGCAATTTCGTGACGCCGGTCATAGCGGTGCCGAACCGGTCATCCGGCGCGGCCCGGCCGATTCCCGCCGACGATTCCGCGCCGATGTCCGTCGCTCGTCCGGTTGTCGACGCAAGGTGCGTCGGGAAACGGTCGTCCCATTGAGTCGCGTCAGTGCCGAACTGACCGCAAAAAAAGTCCCTCGATCAAGGTTTAAGCAGGTGGAAGCGGGTTGGCAGGGCGCGGGCCGACCAGTAGTGTCGGCCCGTCCGGTGCGGTACCCGATCGCAAGAGGCGACGCCGCGCCGACCCGCCTAATCGTGAACAGGCGAGCCGGGGACCCAGTGCAACATCGGGGTGAATCCGCGGGCCACGGCCCACGGTAGGGCGTTCTTCCCGCCCGAATCCGTCAGCTAACCCGGTCGGCGGCGTCGGAAGGAGTTCCATCCCCGTGCAGCACCCACCCGCCCCCCGGTCGTTCCGGCGCCTCCACGGCGCCGCGGTGCCCGCGCTCGCCCGACCGCACGCCGCGAGCTGACCCACCGGTCACCGCCCGTCGCCCGGCATCCCGGGCGCATCCCCTGAGTGGTCCACCACCGCCGGACGCCGTCCGCGCGGTCGGTCCCCCCTGCGCGGACCGGCGGCCGCTCACCCCCCGAGCCCGTGGAGGAAACCGTGAAGCACCACCTCAAGCGACAGCTCCGTCGCCTCACGTCCGAGCGTCCGTACCAGGTGGCCGCCGCGTCGGCCGCGGCGCTCGTGCTCGCGTCGGGCACCGGCGCGCTGCTGGCCGGCACCGACGAGGCACCCGCCGCCGCACAGGCCCCGGTGGCCGTGAGCGAGCTGCGGGACGGCACCGTCGCCTCGCGCGGCGACGCCCGCGTCGCGGCGGCCCCGTCGACCGGCGCCCCGGCCGCGTCCAGCGCCGCTCCGTCGGCCAGCGCCACCAGCGCCGCCCCGAACCCGGACCTGACCCGCAAGCCGGAGCCGCCGAAGCCGCCGAAGGCGAAGTCCCTGGACTACGACTACCAGGCCCAGACCACCTTCTACAACTGCGGTCCGGCCGCCGTCCGGCACGCCCTCAGCGCCGCCGGCATCGCGCGCAGCCAGGACGCCCTCGGTGCCCAGCTGGGCACCGACGAGATGGGCACCGACTCGGCCGAGGACACCACCCGGGTGCTGAACGCGACGGTGAAGGGTGACCCGTACCGGACCCGGATGATCCCGGGCGGTGCCGCGACCCCGGCGCAGATGGACCAGCTCCAGGCCGACGTCGTCGCCGCCATCACGGACGGGCGGGGCGTCGTGGTGAACGTCGCCGGCAGCGCCACGGACACCGACGGCGGCTGGCACTCGTTCCCCGGCGGCCACTACATCGCCGTCGTGGGCTACCAGGACGAGGGCCGGCTGGTGAAGATCGCCGACTCGGCGAACCCGGCGACCGCGTCGTACTGGATGTCCACCATCGCCCTGGCGAACTGGGCCGCCACCCGCGGCTACTCCGCCTGAGAAAGACACCCGTCGGGCGTCGGCTCCCCACCCCGGGAGCCGGCGCCCGATGTCGTCTCCGGGTCACGGCCCTCGCCGGGGCGTACGGCGGGTGGCACACTGCGGCCTATGGTCGATGAATCGGGTGACCGGGACGGCCGGCGCGTCCTGCTGCTGCTGCACGGCATGGGCGCGACCGGGGACGTGTGGCTGCCCTGGGCGCCGCTGCTGGAGCGCCGGTGGGCGGGGCGATGGCTGGCGCCGGACCTCGCCGGCCACGGCTGGTCGCCGCCGCTGCCGGCGTACTCGTTCGCCGGGCTGGCCGACCGGATCGCCGCGGGGCTCGCGGCGGGGGACCGGCTCGTCGTGCTGGGGCACTCCCTCGGCGGCGTGGTCGGGCTGGCGCTGGCCGCCCGCCGCGCCGGGCTGCCGGTCGACGCCGTGGTCGGGCTCGGCATCAAGGCCGTCTGGTCCCCGGCCGAGCTGGCGAAGGCCGGGGAGCTGGCCGCCCGACCGGTGACCTGGTTCGCCAGCCGGGACGAGGCGGCCCGCCGGTACCTGCGGGTGGCCGGCCTGACCGGGCTCCTCGCGCCGGACCACCCCGTGGTCGAGGCCGGGCTGCGGCAGGTCGACGGCCGCTGGCGGCTGGCGATGGACCCCGCCGCGTTCGGGGTGGGGGAGCCGGACCTGCCGACCCTGCTGGCGGCGACGGACGTGCCGGTGCTGCTGGCCCGCGGCGAGCACGACCCGATGGTCACCGACGCCCAGCTCAAGGAGCTGGGCGTGCCGGTCGCCACCCTGCCCGGCCTGGGCCACAACGCCCACGTCGAGGCCCCCGAGGCCGTCCTGGAGCTGGTCGACCCGTACCGCTGACCCGCGAGGCGGCGGCCGGTCAGGCGGTGGCGGGGAGGGTCGCCCCGTCCGGCTCGACCGGCAGGCCGGTCCCGCCGACGGCGCGCGGCGTCGGCGGGTTCCAGTCCGCGTCGAGCTGCCGCCGCGCGGCGTCCAGGAACGCCTCGGCGTACGACTCGGCCGGGAAGTCGCCCAGGTAGCGGCTCCGGGTGGCCCAGCGGGCGGCGGCGAGCGGGTCGGTGTCGAGCAGCGCGGCCAGCACCTCGTCCACGTTGGACATGTCGCGGCGCAGCACGTAGCCCGAGCCGGCCAGCGGGAACCGCTCGGCGAACCGGTCGCCCTCGTCGCCCATGTCGGTGACGGCGTACGGCTTGCCGGAGTAGAGGTAGTCGGAGATCACCCCGGACACGTCGGAGACCAGCGCGTCCGAACGGTTCACGCACTCCGTCAGGGTCAGCTCGCGGGTGGCGGCGGCGCCGAAGACGTGCTGCCGGCCGGTACGGGCCCGGTCGGCGGCCAGCAGCTCGGTGAGCCGGCCCAGCTGCCGCGCCGAGGCCGGGTTCTGCGAGGTGTACGGGTGGGCCCGCAGGATCACCGTCGCGCCCCGGTCGAGCAGCCGGCGCAGCAGCGTCTCGGCCACCGGCAGCGAGCAGTAGTTGGCGTCCGCGTGGTGGCCCGTCCAGGTCGGCGTGTAGAGCACCGTGGGGTTCGGCAGGCCGCGCACCGGCTCCGGGCGGACCTCGATCGACTCGACCTGCGGCCGGCCGACCACCACGAACTTCTCCGCCGGGATGTCCACGCCCGCGCGGGCGTACCGGTCGACGGCGGCCTGACCGGCGACGAAGATCCGGTCGAAGATGGCCGAGACCGGGTTGGCGCTGGGGGCCTTGTCGCTGTCGCCGTGGTGCAGCTGGACGTGGGTGAGCTGGGTGAAGCGGATGCAGTGGCTGTTCTTCGCGCCGTGGTTGACGTAGAACGCCACCCGCAGGCTCGGCACCAGCGCCTCGTCCATCGCCTTCGTCGTCGGGCAGTAGACCACCGGCGCGGTGGTGGCCGCCGCGACGGTGGACAGGAACTCCGGCTCCCGCACCATGACCAGGAACGGCCGGCCGATCCGCTCCAGGTACGGCAGCCACATGGTGACCTGGTATTCCGAGCCGGGCGGGGCGGAGAAGTGGAGCAGGAACTCGGGCTGGTGCCGGCGCAGCGCGCGGGAGACCGCCGACCCGCCGGCCCCCGGCCGGAACCGCCGCCGGGCCAGGTCCAGCCCGACGGCCCCGGCGCCGGCGGCGACCAGCGCGACGGCGGCCAGCGCCACACCGGCCGGCAGGGTCGCCGCGGCGGCCGCCGCCACCACGGCGAGCAGCCCCAGCAGGGCGTCGCCGAGGCGCGCGGCGACCAGGGGCGTCCAGGTGCGCACCGGCAGGTTCGCGGCGCGCACCTCCAGGCCGCCGGCGTCCCGCAGCGGCCCGACGAGCAGCACCAGCCCCAGCAGGACCAGCGCCGTCGCGGCCAGCGCGGGGTCGAAACCGGCGTCGAGGCGCCGGGCGTACCCGACCAGGACCGCCGCCGCGACCAGCGCGGTCTCGGCGACGCTGTCGGCGCCCGGGCGGACCCGCCGTTCCCAGGCGGCCGCCGCGAGGGCGGCCACCGCCAGCCCCAGCCCCCAGCCGGTCGCGCCGGTCAGCGCGACGACGAGGAACGCCAGCACCGCCAGGCCGGTGGCCAGGGCGCGGGCGATCAGCTTCCGGACCAGGTCACCACGCATGTCGGCTCCGTTCCCCGCCGTGGCCCGAGACCCGCGTCAGCCGGCGCTGGCCGGGCTGGCGGCCCGCTCGGCCTGCCCCGGCACCGGCTGGGCCGGCACCTCGCCCGGCGCGCGGCGCACGTCGATGACCTGACCGGTCAGCTCCGAGATCAGCACGTCCAGCGAGGCCTGGGCGACGGTCTCGGCGGCGAGCAGGGTGTGCTCCGGCTCCTCGCCGAACGCCTTCGTGCGCATGGGGGTCGCGGTGCGCTCGGGGTTGATGCAGTTGACCCGTACGCCGAACTCGGCCCACTCGTCGGAGAGCGCCTGGGTGAGGTTGACCAGGGCCGCCTTGGTGGAGGAGTAGAGGGCGTACTGGGCGCGGCCCCGGGTGTAGGAGCTGGACGTGTAGAGCAGCAGCTGACCCTTGGTCTGCTGGAGGTAGGGCAGCGACTGGCGGGCGGCGATGACCGGCCCGACGAAGTTGACCTGGAGCACCCGGTCCATGGTCTCCTCGTCCATCTCGACGAGGGCGCCCTTCTCCAGGATGCCGGCGGTGACCACCACGTGGTCGATCCGGCCGGTGGCCTCGAAGGCGGTCTTCAGCGCCGCCTCGACGTCCGCGGCGCGCTCCACGTGGGTGCCGGTGCTGGAGCGGCTGAACGGGAAGACCTGCGCGCCGTAGCGGCGGGCCAGCTCGGCCAGGTCGTGGCCGATGCCGTAGCTGCCGCCGAAGATGACGATGGTCCGGCCGGTCAGCTCCTCGGTGTAGCTGCGGTGGTCGGTGACCCGGGGGGCCTGCGCGGCGGCGAGCTGGAACAGCTTGTCCGCGAGGTGCACGTCGACCGGGTGGGTGACCTTGATGTTCTCGTCGGAGCCGTCGATGACCTTGATCGGCGTGCCCGGCAGGTAGCGCAGCACCACGCCGCAGTCGTCGGTGGCGGCGAAGTGGGCGTCGCCCTCGGCGATCCGGTACGCCTCGCGGATCGTGCCCGAGCGGAACGCCTGCGGGGTCTGGCCGCGGCGCAGCGACGAGCGCACCGGGATGTCGGTGATGCAGTCGTCCTCGTCGACCTGGATGATCGTGTCGGCCGACGGGATGGCCACGTCGACCGCGGAGTACGTCCAGAGCGCGTTCACGCACTCCCGGACGATCCGGCCGCTGACCAGGGGCCGCACCGCGTCGTGGAAGAGGATGTTGCAGTCGCCCTCGCCGACCGCGTCCAGCGCGATCCGGGTGGTGGCGTTTCGGGTGTCGCCGCCCTCGATGACCTTGGTGACCTTGCGGAAGCCGGCCTTGTCGACGATCTGCTGGGCCTCGGCGACGTGGCCGGTGGCCATCAGCACGATGATCTCGTCGATCTCGGGGGCGGCCTCGAAGACCGCCAGGGTGTGCTCGATGATCGGCTTGCCGGCGATCTTCAGCAGCTGCTTCGGGATGCCGAGACCCAGCCGCGTCCCGGTGCCGCCGGCCAGCACCACCGCCACTGTCCGCGAGGGCCGCCAAGGCGCCGGGGTCTCCGGTGCGGCGTCCGGGCCAGTGGTGTGGTCCTGCGTCATTGCCGAATCCTCACTCTCAGGGGTGCGTGAACAGACGGTTCCGCCCGCGCGGCGACCGGATGAACCTTAACGCGCCGACCGCGCCGCCCCAACGGGACGACGCGGTCCGACGGCATCTCCGTCGATGCCGTCCGGCGCGCTACTTGCCGTTGGCGAACGCCTCGTACGCCCGCAGGACCTCGTCGGTCGGGCCGTCCATGCGCAGGACGCCCGATTCCAGCCAGATCGTCCGCTCGCAAGTGTCCCTGATCGAGGAGAGCTGGTGGCTGACGAGGAACACCGTGCCGGCGCTCTCCCGCAGCTCCCGCACCCGCTGCTCGCTGCGCTTGCGGAAGCCCTTGTCGCCGGTGGCGAGCGCCTCGTCGATGAGCAGCACGTCGTGCTTCTTGGCCGCGGCGATGGAGAAGCGCAGCCGGGCCGCCATGCCGGAGGAGTAGGTGCGCATCGGCAGCGAGGCGAAGTCGCCCCGCTGGTTGATCCCGGAGAACTCGATGATCTCCGGGGTCTGCCGCTGCACCTCCGCCGGCGGCATCCCCATGGCCAGGCAGCCCAGCACCACGTTGCGCTCGCCGGAGAGGTCGTTGAGCAGGGCCGCGTTCACGCCGAGCAGCGAGGGCTGCCCCTGGGTGTAGACCGCGCCGCGGTTGACCGGCAACAGGCCGGCGATCGCCCGCAGCATGGTCGACTTGCCCGAGCCGTTGCTGCCGATCAGCCCGATCGCCTCGCCCCGGTACGCGGTGAAGCTGACCCCCTTGACCGCGTGCACCTCCCGGATGTTCGGCGCCGAGGTGCGGCTGACCATCCGCTTGAGCGCGCCGACCGGCCCGCCGCCCCCGCCGCCGCCCTTGTGCACCCGGTAGATCACGTGCGCGTCGTCGACCACCACGGTCGGCACCCGGTCCTGGACCCGGGGCAGCGTCACCGTCACGTCGTTGGACGACTCGAACTGCTCAACCACGGCCGTACTCCTGTTCGCCCCGCCAGAAGTAGATGAAACCCCCGACGCCCATCACGATCGCCCAGCCCGCCGCGGCCAGCCAGAGCTGGAGCACGGAGGAGCTGAGCAGCGGCGCCTGCTCCAGCAGCGCGACGCGGGCCAGCTCGATGTAGACCAACGCCGGGTTGAACTCGACCAGCTTGCTGGCCCAGGCGGGCAACTGCTCCTCGAAGAGCGTCACGCTGTAGAGCACGCCGGAGCCGTACATCCAGGTGCGCAGGACGAAGGGCATGACCTGCTTGAGGTCGGCCAGCTTCGCGCCCATCCGGGCCACCGTCATGGTGAGCCCGGCGTTGAAGACCGCCTGGAGGATGATCGCCGGGACCAGCAGCAGCCAGGCGAAGGTGATCGGCTCGCCGGTCACCAGCACGATGGCGACGAGCACCACCATCGAGCCGAGGAGCTGCTGGAACTGGGTGACCGTGACGGCCAGCGGCAGGCAGGCCCGGGGGAAGTGCAGCGCCCGGATCAGGCCCAGGTTGCCGGTGATCGACTGGGTGCCGTTCTGCACGGCGGTCTGGGTGAAGTTGAAGATGAACAGACCGGTGCAGAGGTAGGCGATGAAGTTCGGGATGCTGTCCTGCTTCAGCACCACGCCGAAGATCAGGTAGTAGACCGCCGCGTTGGTCAGCGGGGTGAGCACCTGCCACAGCTGCCCGAGCCGGGCGTTGCTGAACGACGCGACGAGCTTCGCGTTGGCGTACGCGGCGATGAAGTGCCGGTAGCGCCAGAGCCGCCGGGCGTACTCGCCCAGGGGCGGCCGCTCGCCGGCGACCCGGAGCCCGTGGCGGGCGGCCAGCTGCGCCTGGGTGAGGCCGGAGTCGGGGTCGGCCAGCGCGGTGTTGGCCATGGGATGGGCGCTCCGATCTTTCGTGACGACGGATGAGGCGCGACGATGGAACCAAGCGGGGAGCGCCGCCTCGCCGCTGCGTGGACAGTAGTCCGAAACACGTCGGGACGCAACCGTACCGTCGTTGCGCTACATTGTTCCTCGTGACAGCCGAGACGAGCTCCAGGTGACGACCGGGAAGAGGCGGGCGCCGGCCGGCGCGGCGGTGCTGCGGGACGACATCACCACGGCGATCCGCCGCGCGCTGATGCAGGAGCTCGCCGCGGTCGGCTACGGCCGGCTCTCCATCGAGGCGGTGGCCCGTCGGGCCGGGGTGAGCAAGACCGCGATCTACCGGCGCTGGAGCTCGAAGCTCGAACTGGTGCTGGAGATCGTCGCCGCGGCGGCCACCGGCAAGCTGCCGGCGCTGGACACCGGCACCCTGCGCGGCGACCTCCAACTGCTCTTCCAGGTCGTGGCGCACGCGTTGCGGCACCCGCTGGCCTCGCAGATCATCCCCGACCTGCTCGCCGAGGCGGCCCGCAACCCGACCATCGACCAGACCCTCCAGCAGCTGCTGCGGGCGCGGCAGCAGGAGATCGGCGGCCGGCTGATCGGCCGCGCCGTGCAGCGCGGCGAGCTGCCGCCCGACACCGACCCCGAGGCGGCCGTCGACCTGATCGTCGGCCCGCTCTACTGGCGGCTGGCGATCGCGCGGACCCCGCTCACCGACGCGTACCTGGACACGCTGGTCGAGGCGGTGGCCACCGGGCTCGGCGCCGGCGCCGGCGTGCCCCGGCCCCGCGCGGCGGCCACCGACGCCACGCCCGCCTGACCGGCCACCCCGCGCCCGCCCCGGCGCGCGTCCTGGACCGGTGCCGCCCGTTCTGTGCGGGCCCGGGGCTCGCCGCCCCGAACCCTCCGGGCCGGAGGTCGCCGTCCGCCCCGGCGCGCATCCAGGACCGGTGCCGCCCGCCCTGGTGCCGTCGGGTCAGCGCGGCGCGTCGACCGGCAGCCGGGAGACGATGTGCCGGGCGATCTCCAGCGAGCTGGTCGCGGCGGGGGAGGGCGCGTTCAGCACGTGCACCTGCCGGTCCGCCTCGACGATGAGGAAGTCGTCCACCAGACCGCCGTCGGGCAGGATCGCCTGGGCGCGGACGCCGGCGCCGGCCCGGACGATGTCCGCCGGGGTCAGCTCCGGCACCAGCCGGGCGAGGCTCGCCGCGAACCGCTTCTTCGACAGCGACCGGGCCACCTCGGTCAGCCCGTAGCGGTAGTGCCGGCGGCCCAGTGCCCACAGGCCCCGGTAGGTCAGCTCGTCCCAGATGTCGCGCGGGCTGATCCGGCCCCAGGAGTAGCCCTCGCGGGCGGTCGCCAGCACGGCGTTCGGGCCGGCGTGCACGCTGCCGTCGATCATCTTGGTCAGGTGCACCCCGAGGAACGGGAACTGCGGGTCCGGCACCGGGTAGATCAGCCCCCGCACCAGGCCCTGGCGCTGCGGCACCAACTCGTAGTACTCGCCCCGGAACGGCACGATCCGCACCGGCGTGGACACCCCGGCCAGCCGGGAGATGCGGTCGGCGTGCAGACCGGCGCAGTTGACCAGGACGTCCGCGACCACCTCGCCCCTGGTGGTGCTGACCACCACGCCCTCGGGTCGGGTGGCCACGCCGGTGACCTCGGTCTCGGTGCGCAGCTCCGCCCCGCCCGCCGCGAGCAGCTCGGCGAGCTTGCGGCAGACCGCCCCGAAGTCGACGATGCCGGTCGAGGCGACGTGCAGCGCGGCGACGGCCGCGACGTGCGGCTCGTACTCGGCCGCCTCGGCGGCCTCGATCAGCCGCACCGGCAGGCCGTTGGCCGTGGCCCGCTCGTGCAGGGCGTGCAGCCGGGGCAGCTCCTCCGGGTCGGTGGCGACGATCAGCTTGCCGCAGATGTCGTACGCGAGCCCGTGCCGCTCGCAGAACTCGACCATCGACGCGCTGCCGGCCTTGCACATGGTGGCCTTCAGGCTGCCCGGCTTGTAGTAGACGCCGGCGTGGATGACGCCCGAGTTGTGCCCCGTCTGGTGGGCCGCCCAGCCGGCCTCCTTCTCCAGCACGGTGACCTGGTCCCCGGGCCGGTCGGTCATCAGCCGGTGTGCCACGGCGAGCCCGACGATGCCGCCACCCACCACCACGAACCTGGTCATCTCATCTCCCCTGCCGACGCCGCGACCGATGGTAACCAAGCCGTCCCGCGTGCCCGACTCGCGGACGACCCGCCCGGTTGGCCTAGACTGCTCCGGGTCCATCACTCTGGGGGTCACATGTCTGAGGTCATCGCGCTCGGCCAGCCCACGGTCGGCGAGGCGGAGCTCGCGGCCATCGCCGAGGTCTTCGCCTCCGGCTGGCTCGCCGGCTCCGGGCCCACCTGCCGCCGCTTCGAGGAGCGCTTCGCCGCCACCGTCGGCACCCGGCACGCCCTCGCCACCAGCAACTGTGGCTCGGCGCTGCACCTGGCGCTGCTCACGCTCGGTGTCAAGCCGGGCGACGAGGTGATCGTCGGCGACTACACCTTCCCGGCCACCGGGCACTCGGTGATGTGGACCGGCGCCACGCCGGTCTTCGCCGACGTGCGGCCCGACACCTGGACGGTCGACCCGGCCGCCGTCGAGGCCGCGATCACCCCGCGCACCGTCGGCATCATCGCCGTCGACGCGTTCGGGCAGCCGGCCGACTACGACGAGCTGCGCGCCATCGCCGACAAGCACGGCCTGTTCCTGGTCGAGGACGCCGCCTGCTCCGCCGGCGCCACCTACAAGGGCCGGCCGGCCGGCAGCCTGGCCGACGTCGCCACCTTCAGCTTCCACGGCCGCAAGGGCATCACCGCCGGCGAGGGCGGGGCCTACGTCACCGACCGGGACGACCTCGCCGCCCACGCCCGCAAGCTGCACACGTACGGGGTGGAGGGGGCGCTCACCCGCGCCGAGCTGTCGCACCTGCCGATCCCGACCTTCACCGAGCTGGGCTACAACTACCGGCTCTCCGACATCTCCGCGGC
The DNA here is from genome assembly GCF_055587185.1 of Micromonospora sp. NPDC048040. Taxonomy (NCBI): domain Bacteria; kingdom Bacillati; phylum Actinomycetota; class Actinomycetes; order Micromonosporales; family Micromonosporaceae; genus Micromonospora; species Micromonospora sp. NPDC048040. The sequence goes on from NZ_JBVJGT010000012.1 coordinate 91,028, forward strand.
GATCATGCTCGCCCAGCTCGACCGGCTGCCGGACCTGCTGGCCGCGAAGCGCCGCACCGCGGCCCGCTACGGCGAGCTGCTCAAGGACCACGAGCTGATCACCACCCCGTACGAGGCGCCCGACCGCGAGCACCCCTGGCAGTCGTACGTCGTCACGCTGGCGCCCTCGGTCGACCGGGGCGCGGTGGCGCTGGCGCTGCGGCAGCGCGGTGTGCAGTGCACCTTCGGCACGTACGCCTCGCACGTCCAGCCGCTCTACGGCCAGACCACGCCCTGCCCGGTCTCGGCGGACCTGTTCGCCCGGCACCTGGCCATCCCGATGCACGCCAACCTCACCGACGCCCAGGTCGAGACCGTCGCGGCCACGCTGGTGGACGTCGTCAACACCGCGGCCACCAGCCGCTGACTCCCCAAGGAAGGACACGCTCCGCCATGTCGAAGCAGACCGTCTTCATCACCGGAGGCGCGGGTTTCATCGGCCTGCACGTGGTGCCGATGCTGTTGGAGAAGGGCTACAAGGTCCGCATCTTCGACAACATGTTCCGCGGTGACCGGGACCGCGTCGCGGAGCTGGTGGCCACCGGCGACGTCGAGCTGATCGACCAGGACGTCCGCTACGGCGGCGCCGTGCACGCGGCCATGAAGGGCTGCGACTACGTGATCCACCTGGCCGCGGTCTCGATCAACAAGAGCCAGGCCGACCCGTACGAGTCGATCGACATCAACATGGTCGGCAACCACAACGTGTTCGCCGCCGCCGCCGACCACGGCGTCAAGCGGCTGGTCTTCGCGTCGTCGGCCTCGGTCTACGGCGACCCGAAGAAGCTGCCGATGCACGAGGACGACCGGCTCGACCCGCTCACCCCGTACTGCATCTCCAAGCGGGCCGGCGAGGACCTGCTCGGCTTCTACCAGCGCAGCAAGGGCCTGAACTGGATCGCCCTGCGGTTCTTCAACGTCTACGGCCCGGGCCAGAAGCCGACCGCCTACTACACCTCGGTGATCAACCACTTCGTGAAGCGGCTCAAGAACGGCGAGCCGCCGGTCATCGACGGCAAGGGCGAGCAGTCGATGGACTTCATCCACGTCCACGACATCGCCCGCTCGGTGGTCGCCGCGATGGAGGCCGAGCAGGGCAACGTGCCGGTCAACATCGGCACCGGCATCGACACCTCGATCGCGACCCTCGCCGAGATCCTGATCAAGGCTGTCGGCGTCGACGTGCAGCCGCAGTTCAACCCGCGCGAGGTGCTGGTCAGCCGGCGCGCCGCCGACATCACCCGGGCCCGCGAGGTGCTCGGCTGGGAGCCCACCATCGCCGTCGAGGACGGGATGACCGACCTCATCAAGACCGAGGTCGCGTGACCCAGTCGCCGTCCGCCGGGGGCCCGTCGTCGCACGGGCTCCCGGCGAACCCGTACAACCCGCACGCGTGGGTGATCGGCGAGCCGGTGATCGGCGCGGGCACGTGGATCGGCGCGTTCACCGTCATCGACGGCTCCGGCGGGCTGACCATCGGCGCCGGCTGCGACATCAGCTGCGGCGCGCAGATCTACACCCACTCCACCGCCCGGCGTTGCGTGTCGGGGCGTGCCCATGCTTCCGTTGACCGGGCGCCGGTGGTGATCGGCGACCGGGTGTTCATCGGGGCGAACGCGACCGTGATGATGGGCGTCACCATCGGTGACGGCGCGGTCGTCGGCGCGGGGGCCGTGGTCACCAGAGACGTGCCACCGGGGGCGGTCGTGACGGGAGTCCCCGCCCGGGTGGTCTCCACAGTCGAGTTGGACGGCGGCGATGTCCGGTTCGTCCCTGTAGCGGAGAGCTAGGAGCACCCCTCCCGTGCGTATCGCAGTGGTCAACAACTTCTTCCCGCCGCGCGCGGGCGGAAGCTCGCACCTGTCCGAGTCGCTCGCCAAGGGCTACGCCGCCGAGGGGCACGACGTGCTGGTGCTCACGGCCGCCTACCAGGACGCCCCGGAGGTCGAGGAGCGCGACGGGCTGCGGATCGTCCGGCTGCCGGCGTGGATGCTGCCGCAGACCCGGCTGGCCGTGAGCTTCGACATCTCGTTCACCACCCGGCCCAGCCTGCTGCGCCGGGTCCGCAAGCTGCTCGACGAGTTCCGGCCGGACGTCATCCACCAGCACGGCCAGTTCTTCGACCTGACCTGGGCGACCGCGCTCTACGCGCGCAAGCGCGGGGTGCCGGCGCTGCTGTCCATCCACACCCGGCTGGAGAACCCGCAGGCCCGCTACGCGAAGGTGTTCCGCGGGCTGGACGCGACCATGGTCAAGCCGTTCATGTGGCGGTCCAAGCCGCGGCTCGTGGTGATGGACGTGCTCATGCAGGAGTACATCGAGGCCCGCTACCAGGGCGCGCACTCCGGCCTGGTGCCGATCCCGGTCGGGGTGGACCCGGACTGGGTGGTCGGCGGCAACGCCCAGCGGGTCCGTGAGCGGCACGACCTGGGCACCTCGCCGGTGATCCTGTCGGTGGGGCACGTGATCCCGCTGCGGGACCGCATCGCGCTGGTCGAGGCGCTGCCCGAGGTGCTGGCCAAGGTGCCGGACGCGAAGCTGCTCATCTGCGGCCAGGTCTACTACGGGGTGTTCGCGGAGCGGGCCCGGGCGCTCGGCGTCGAGCACGCCGTCATCGCGGCCGGCAAGGTGGCCAAGAGCGAGATCCCGGACTACCTGGCCGCCGCGACGGTGGAGTCGCACGAGCAGGGGCTCGGCCTCGGCACGGCGACCCTGGAGGCGATGGCGGCGGGCGTGCCCGTGGTGGCGCCCGCACGGGCGGACAACTTCCCCGGCATCTCGCTGCGCGACGGCGAGAACGTCCTGCTCTGCCGGCCCGGCGACGTGTCGGGCCTGGCCGAGCGACTGATCGCCGCGCTGACCGACCCGGCCCTGGCCAAGCAGATCGGCGTCAACGGCCAGTCCCTCATCCGGGAGCGCTTCAGCCTCGACCGGGTGCTGCACCGGCACCTGGAGGTGCTCGGCGAGATGGCGGCGGCCCGCCGCCGCTGACCGTACGACGAGAAGGTGCCCCCGACCACGAGCGTGGTCGGGGGCACCGGCGTTTCGCGGGACGGTGTCCGCCGGGCACGGGCCGGCGGACAGGCGTCAGGGGGTGGTGACCGGCGCGGCGGCCTGGTCGGCGGCGGAGCGGGGCACCGGAACCTGCTCGACGGGGATCGCCTCATCGGGGGCGGCCTCGTCGGGCGCCCCCCGGCGGAGCTGCCGCACCCCGGACAGGGCGGCGATGCCGGCGGCGAGGAGGTCGGCCACCGTGAAGATCAGCCGGGAGGCGAGGGCGATACCCGTCGCCGCCCCGATGCCCCCGGCACCGGCGAGGAAGGGCGCCATGGTGGCGACCAGCACGGCCTCCCGGACGCCGAGCCCGGAGGGGGAGAGGAAGGCGAACATCCCGACGGTCATCGCGATGGCGAACGAGCCGATGCTGCGCAGCAGGCCGCCGACGCCGGGAGCGGCCTGGGCGTTGGCCAGCAGCCACAGGTGCACGCCGAACAGCGTGTAGCCCAGGGCGCTCCAGCCGACCACCCGCAGCACGCCGGGCAGCGTCAGCCGGTGCTGCAGCGGCGGTCGGCGCAGCACCTTGAGGACGATCTGGATCAGCCGGGTGAGCACCGCCGGGATCGCGCAGATCAGGGCGATCGGGAACAGCACGGCGACGATGTAGAGCGCCACCCGGACCGGCTCGGCGTACTCGGCCCCGGTCTCGGCGGTCGCGTCCAGCAGCGAGGGCAGGCTCAGCAGGCCGACGCCGAGCGCGGCGACCACGCCGAGCCCCAGCGCGACCAGCGTGGCCAGGAAGGCCCGCGCGCGCGGCAGCCCGGCCCGCCGGCCCAACTCCATCTGCAGGACGTACGCCCACACGCTGCCAGGGATGTACTTGCCGAGCTGCCCGACCATGCAGATCCGCAGGGCGGCGGGAACGGACACCCGGTGCTCCAGGTCCTCCGCCGCGGCCCGCCACGCCATCGAGTTGGCGAACATCCCGGCGAGCACCGCCAGCACGGCGAGCACCACCGAGGGCCACGCCAGGTCGAGCCAGGTCTGCCGGACGTCCGGCCACTGGCTGACGACGCTCCAGGTCATGCCCGCCGCGATCGCCGCGATCACCACGACCCGTACGCCCAGCGAGAGCCAGCGGGACGCACCCTTCGCCGTGCCGGCCTCCTCGGCCGGTGCGGTCACCGTTTCGACCTGCGTCGCGGTCTCTGCCACGGCCGTCCTGCCTCCGCGTCGCCCTGACCCGTTGGGGTCGCCTGCACAATTCGCCGAGACTAGCGCAGCGCGGGGCGTACCACGAACCCAGCCCGGTCGGCGAGTCGGGCCCTCGCCGGGCGTGCGCGGATTCTCGCCGGGGCGGTCCAGATGTGCCGGGGTCCTCCCGCGCTGCTACGGTCTGCACGCTGCCCCACACCCCAAGGAGAGCTCCTGTGATCCCGATTTCCGTCGTCAAGCTGGACGAGGCGGCCGAGCGGTTGGCGGTCGAGGTGATCCGTTCGGGCGTCATCGCGCAGGGACCGATGGTGGCCCGCCTGGAGCGCGAGTTCGCCGACCTGGTCGGCGTCGAGCACGCGGTGGCCGTCAACAACGGCACCACCGCGCTCGTGGCCGCGCTCCAGGTGCTCGACCTCCAGCCTGGCGACGAGGTCGTCACCAGCCCCTTCACCTTCGTCGCGACCCTCAACGCGATCCTCGAGGCGGGCGCCACCGCCCGGTTCGCCGACATCCGCGAGGACGACTTCTGCGTCGACCCGGAGGCCCTCGCCGCCGCCGTCGGCCCGCGCACCAAGGTGCTCATGCCGGTCCACCTGTACGGCCAGCCCGCCGACATGGACGCGATCGCCCCGCTGGCGCGGCAGCACGGCCTCGGCCTCGTCGAGGACACCGCCCAGTCGCTCGGTGCCACGATCTCCGGGCGCGGCGCCGGCAGCTTCGGGCTCGGCACCTTCTCGCTGTACGCCACCAAGAACCTCACCACGGGTGAGGGCGGCATGATCACCACCGACGACGCCGGCCTCGCCGACCGGCTGCGGGTGCTGCGCAACCAGGGCATGCGGCAGCGCTACCAGTACGAGGTGGCCGGGCACAACTACCGCCTCACCGACCTGCAGGCCGCGCTGGGCATCCCGCAGATCGCCGCGTACGGCGAGAACGTCAAGCGCCGCAAGGACAACGCCGCCCGGCTCTCCGCCGGCCTGGCCGACGTCCCCGGGCTGCGCCTGCCGACCGAGCTGCCCGGCCGCTCGCACGTCTGGCACCAGTACACGGTGCTGGTCACCGACGAGGCCCCGGTGAGCCGCGACGAGGTGATCACCCGGCTGAACGAGCGCGGCGTGGGCTGCGGCATCTACTACCCGAAGACCGTCTACGACTACGACTGCTACCGGGACCACCCCCGCGTGGTCGCCGACCCGGCGCCGGTGACCGACCGGGTCGTGCGCCAGTGCGTCTCGCTGCCGGTGCACCACCACCTCTCCGACAGCGACGTCGACCAGGTCGTCGAGGCCGTCCGCGCGGCGGTGGGCGCATGACCGCCAAGCTGCGTTTCGCCCTGGTCGGCACCGGGATGATGGGCTCGCTGCACGCCCGGGTGATCGCCCAGTCCGACCGGGCCGAGCTGGCCCGGGTGATCGAGCCCCGGCGCTCCGTCGGCCAGCAGATCGCCGAGCGGTACGGGGCCGGCTGGGCCCCGAACGCCGACGACCTCTCCGACGTCGACGCCGTGGTGATCGCCGCGCCGACCGAGTTCCACCACGGCCTCGCCGACCAGGTGCTCGCCGCAGACAAGCCGCTGCTGATCGAGAAGCCGGTCTGCGGCAGCCTCGCCGAGACCGAGGAGATCGTGGCCACCGCCGGCAAGCGCGGCGTGCCGCTGCTGTGCGGTCTGCTGGAGCGGTTCAACCCGGCGGTGCTGACCGCCCTCGCCCTGGTCGACCGCCCGGTGCACCTGACCGCCACCCGGCACTCGCCGTACGCACCGCGGATCCGCACCGGGGTCGCCTGGGACCTGCTCATCCACGACGTCGACCTGGCGATCCAGGCGTTCGGCGGCGAGGAGCCGGTGGGGGTCCGGGGCACCTTCGGCCACTTCCACCCGGACTCGCTCGCCGAGGCGGAGGACGTGGCGGAGACGGTGTTGAACTTCGGCAGCGGCGCCCTGGCCAACGTCTCGGCCAGCCGGATCGGGCAGCGCAAGGTCCGGACGCTGGTGATCAGCGAGGTCGACCGGCTGATCGAGGCGGACCTGATCCGCAAGGACGTGACCATCTACCGGCACGTCTCGTCGGACGCGGCCACGCCGGACGGGCGCGGCTACCGGCAGCAGAGCATCATAGAGGTGCCGGAGCTGCTCACCAACCGGGAGCCGCTCGCCGCCCAGCTCGACCACTTCCTGGACATCGTCGCCGGTACGGCCGACGCCGACGTGGAGCGGCAGCGCATCCTGCCCGCGCACCGGGTGGTCGGCCGGCTCTTCGCCGACAACGGGCGCTGACGGGCTGACACGCGAGGGGCGGGGCGACCACGGTCGCCCCGCCCCTTGTCGTCGTCCGGCCCGGCGGCGGGCACGCACGGCCGTGCCGCCGACGTGAACCCGCCCCGCCGGCCTGCCGGGCGTCTCCCGCCAGGCCGTCTGCCCCGAGGGCCGGGGCACCGGCGTGCCCCGGCCCGTCGCGCTCAGCTCCCGGTGGCGCAGCTCCGGCCGGCCTCGGTGACCCGGTAGATGCTGATCCGCCCGATCGTGTGGGCCAGCTCCAGCCGGTCGCTGGCCTCCAGCCGCTCGCGCTCGTAGTGCTTGTCCCAGGCGCCGGGCATGTTCCGCTTTCCGACCACCACGTACGAGATGTTGAACTGGCGCACCTCGCACCCGGCGGGCCGGGCGTCGGCGTTGTCCACCAGCCAGTTCCACGCGTCCCACCGCCGCTCGTAGTTCTCCGTCGGCAGGCCGGGCAGCGGCGGGATGCCGAACAGCAGCGGCACCTCGTAGTCGGCGTAGGCCCAGGTGATGAACTCGTGGTGCCGGTCGTAGGCGACGGTGGCGCCGGGCGGGTTGTTCTCCGCCAGCCACTCGAACGTCTTCTCGTAGGAGGAGCCCACCGGCGCCCGGCCCTTGAACGCGCCGCGCAGCGGCTGCCAGCTCGCCGGTACCGCGGCGAGGCCGAGCAGCACGGCCACCAGCACCCCCGCGGCGATCGCCGTCGGCGCCTCCGACCCGCGCAGCGCCCCGGCCTTCGCGGCGACGCGGGTCAGCAGCCACTGCACGGCCAGCCCCAGCACCACCGCGCCGGCGACCGCCAGCAGCCCGTACACCGGGAAGATCATCGAGCGGACCCGCTCCCGGACGCCGTACCACAGGCTGGAGAGCGTCATCGCGGCCGTCGAGTCGGACGCGGCGGTCCACACCCCGATCGCCGTCCAGACCACGCCGGCGGCGAACCACGGCCGGGCCCACCGCAGCCGCGGCAGCACCAGGCAGAGCGGGGAGAGCAGCAGGCACGGGATGACCAGCCAGAGGCCGACCTGGATCGTCGGCTCGCTGAGCTGGAAGTCCTTCCCGCCGACGCCCGGGTAGGCGAACAGCACGTAGCGCTGCGGGTCGGTGACCCAGTACTCGAACGAGTCGCCGTACCTGCCGAGCAGGGCGGGCGGGTTGGACAGCCGCTCGCCGTTGGCGCCGGCCAGCACCCCGAGCAGCGGGAGCAGCGGCACCAGCGCGGCCAGCACCATCGCGCCGGCCGACGCGGCGACCCGGCGCAGCACCCACCGGCCGCGTACGGCCAGCAGCATGCCGACCGCCAGGACGGCGATGAACAGCACGTCGTACGTGTGCGTCATGACGATCCCGGCGCCGCACAGGCCGGCGAGCAGGCCCAGCCGGACCGGGTGGGCGCCACGCGCGGCGAGCGCGATCAGCAGCGCGATCGCCCCGGCCATGCAGGGGGCGGTCTGCTCGGTGATCCGACCCGTGATCACCGACATCCACATCGGGCCGAGCACGGCCGGCGCGGCGGCGGCGCTGGCGGCCACCACCGGCCTGCCGCCGAGGGCCCGGACGCAGGCGTAGACGGCCGCCACCAGCGCGAGCGGCCCGACGAGGATCGACCAGGCGCTCAGCACCGTGCTGATCCGCCCGCCGGAGATCTCCGCCGCCTGGGCCCAGGCCACGTTGGCCGCGAGCGGGTAGAAGGAACAGGACAACGCCGGATCGGTGGAACCGGTGGTGCAGGCCGAGGAGATCAGCACGCTGTCGGTGTCCATGATCCGCCGGGTGAGGAAGCCGTGGTTCATGGCGTCCCACCCGGGCGGGGCGACGAGCCGGCCCAGCATCAGCCAGCCGAAGGCGACGCTGACCACGGCGGGCACGGCGATCCCGAGGACGTCGGCGCGGCCGGGGCGTACCGCCGGGAGCCGCAGCCGGGTGATCCGCGCCCGCCACCCGGCGTCGGTCGGCCGCCCGGCGGCGTCGCCGCCGACGGTGGCGGTGCGGTCGGCGGCGTCCGGGTCGACCAGGCCGCGGGTCACCAGCCGGGACGCGAGCACCGCGAGGCCGGCGAGCAGCACCTCGGCGGCGAGCACCGCCAGCGGGCCGTCCGGCAGCCCGAGTTTCGGCAGCCATGTCATGGCGAGGGTGACCAGGCCCAGGGTCAACGCCGGGGCGGCGGCCCAGGTGGCCCACCGGTAGCGGCCCGGGGGCAGCGCGAATCCGAGCAGCGCGCCGGGCACGATGGCGACGGCGAGCGCGATGAGGCTGGTCAAACCGTGGATCCTTTCCAACGGAACTCGCGGTTGCCCCGCGGCGGCTGGTGCGCGGAGCCGAGGTGCGGCCGCCCGTGCGGCCACCCGGTCGGCGAGCGGCCGGACCAGTATAGGAACGGGAGCCGGCCGTGCTGACCCGGCGAACCCGGCGTCGGCGACGCGTCGTCACCGGCGTCGTTTTTGCGGTGGATCATCCCGGCCCGGTGGCGACTGTGGCCCGGAGGGACCAAATCGTCCCGGTGTGGCGGTACCCGAGCGATACCGGCGCGTTCCTTCGCGTTAAGGTCACACCGGCGTGGTGGCGGGTGGCCGCGGGCGCCGGTGCCGTCGCTGGTCAGCGACGATGGACGGACAGGCGGGTCGCCGCGACCGCTGTCCCGTCCCGTCGCGTTCCGTCGGGGCGCGCCGGTGGCGTCCGGGCGCCGACGGTCGCCGAAGCGGGGAACGCTGCCGTCACGGCGCCAGTGACGGTCGGTGAGCCAGTCGTCGATCTCGTAGGGAGCTAGTCCTTGTTCGGCAAGTTGATGGGACCGGCGGGAGTCGCCGCCCGCGGCGCGCTGCTGCTGCTGGCCTACCTGGTGATGCTCGCCGCCGGCGCGCTCGGTTGGATCGGCGCCTTCGCCGTCGCCGGGCTGGCCGCGCTCGCCGGCGAGTACGCGCTCGCCCGCTGGTCGCCCGCCACACACACGCTGCTCGATAAGGTCGGCCTGCGGGGCGACTACCGGCAGCTCGCCCGCGACCTCGCGGTCGTCCTGCTGGTGGTCGCCGAGGTCCGGCCGAGCGCGTGGGAACTCAGCCTGGTCCTGGTGCTGCCGTCGACAGTCTGGCTGATCTCGGTCTTCGCCGGCGCGCTCGCCACGATGATCGACCGGCGCAACCCCCTGTCGGCGCTGGTGCGCAACATCGAGCTCGGCCCGATGCGGGCCGCGCCCCGCCCGCCGGACTGGGCGGCCTGGCTCGCCGGCGACCGGCTGGCCCTGGTCAACGTGGTGCTGGCGCCGGCCGCCGTGTTCGCGGCGGTGCTCGACAACGCCGCCCCGGTGATCGGCGCGGGAGTGGTGGCGGTGTTCGCCGCCGCGCTGGTGGGCGGGATCGTCGCGCTGACCTGGCTGCGCGGGCGCGGGATGGGCCAGAGCCCGCTGCTGCCCGCCGTCCAGCGCTGGCTGGACAGCTACCGGCCGGAGGTGGCCCTCTACTTCGCGGGGCCGGCGAAGGACGTCTACCAGGCCAACATGTGGCTCGCCCCGACCGAGGCGCTCGACCAGCGCGGCGTGGTGCTGCTGCGCAACAAGGAGGCGTTCCTCGAGCTGGCCGACACCCGGCTGCCGGTGATCTGCGTGCCGGCCGGCGTGGACTTCATGAACCTCGAACTGGGCAGCGTGCGCGCCGCGCTCTACGCCGCGAACGTCGGCGCGAACATCCACATGCTCCGCGAGCCCGGCATGAAGCACGTCTTCGTCGGGCACGGCGACAGCGACAAGCAGGCCAGCGTCAACCCGTACAGCAAGGTGTACGACGAGGTGTGGGTCGCCGGCCTCGCCGGGCGCGAGCGGTACGCCCGCGCCGGGGTGGGCGTGCTCGACTCCGACATCGTCGAGATCGGACGGCCGCAGCTCGCCGGGGTGCACACGTTCGGCGCGGAGTCGGTCGACCGGCCGTTCACGGTGCTCTACGCCCCGACCTGGGAGGGGTGGCTGGACGACGACCCGTACCACACCTCGCTGGTGCTGATGGGGGAGCGGATCGTCAAGGGGCTGCTGGCCACCGTGCCGGCGGTCCGGCTCATCTACAAGCCGCACCCGCTGACCGGCTCCCGCGCCAAGGAGGCGAAGACGGTGCACGAGCGGATCGTGCAGCGGATCCGCGCGGCGGGCGGTGACCCGGACGCGACCTCCCTGGACGGCACGCGGCACCTCGTGGTCACCGGCCGGACGCCGGCGCTGTTCGACTGCTTCAACCAGACCGACCTGCTGATCAGCGACGTGTCCAGTGTGGTCTCGGACTTCGTCCAGAGCCAGCGGCCGTACGTGGTGGCGAACCCGGGCGGCCTGCCGGAGGACGAGTTCCGCCGGGAGTACCCGACGTCGCGGGCGGCGTACCTGCTCTCCCGGGACTGCGGCGAGCTGGAGAAGATCGTGTCCGTCACCCGGGCCGGCGACGACCCGATGACCGACGCCCGGCGGGAGCTGAAGACCTACCTGCTCGGCCCGGCCGAGGCGAACCCCATGGAGCGGTTCCGGGAGGAGATCGCGCGGCTCTGCCGCTGAGCACCGGCGCGTACGCGACGGCGGTGGACGGGAGCGCCCGTCCACCGCCGTTCTCGTCGGAGGGGTCAGCCCTGCCGCTGCGGCGGGGTGTCCACGTCCCGGGAGACGACCTCGCCCCGCTCGTCGACCCAGCCCTTCGGCCGCGCCGGGTTGCCCGCCACGAGCTGGTACGGCGCCACGTCCTTGGTCACCACGGAACCCGCCGCGATCATCGCGTACTCGCCCACCTCGATGCCGCAGACGAGGGTGGCGTTCGCGCCGATCGAGGCGCCCCGGCGGACCGTCGTCGGGGTGATCTTCCAGTCCGGGTTCTGCGCGCGGGGCCGGAAGTCGTTGGTGAAGACGGCGCACGGCCCGACGAACACCTCGTCCTCCAGGGTCACCCCCTGGTAGACGGAGACGTTGTTCTGGATCTTGACCAGGTCGCCGACCGTGACGCCGGCGTCGACGTACACGTTGCGGCCGATGACGCAGCCGGCGCCCACCTGGGCGGAGGACCGGATGTGGGCCAGGTGCCAGACCTTGGTGCCGTCGCCGACCCGGGCACCCTCCTCGACGTCGGCCGTCGGGTGGACGAAGACCGAGGGGGACGGGGAACTGCTGTCAGTCATCCTTCAACTCGCATGGGTCGCAGGGCGCGCCGGGCGCCGTCGGTGACCCGCGTTCGGCGTACGCCGGGAGGGGCGGCCGCCCGCGCGGGTCCGGGCTGCCGCGCCGGCCCCGGGCACGGAGAGTGAGGCCGGGGCGCGCGGACTCGGCGTAGCATATCGACCCGCTCAGCCCAGCAGCGCCGCCACGGCGTCGGCGACCGGCACGTCCGCCGGCAGGGCGTCGGCGGCCACCACCGCCGGCACCGGCAGCGGCCCGTAGATGTGGGGGAAGAGCGCGCCGCCGCGCGACGGTTCCCAGCGCAGCGCGTCGCCGAGCCGGGCCGGGTCCACGGTGAGCAGGGTCAGCCCGGTGGCGCCGGTGAAGTGCCGGCGGGCCGTCTCGACCACCTGGTCGGGCCCGGAGAGGTGGATGAACCCGGACTGCGCGTCCGTGGCGGTGCCGGCGAAGTGGCCCGCGGCCAGGGCGTCGTCCCACTCGACGGTGGTCAGCAGCTTGTAGATCACCCCGGCAGCCTACGCAGAACCGGCCCGGTTCTCGGCGGTACCGCCCGCGCCGCCGCTCTCGGTGCGGGTCTCCGGGCTCCGACCCGGGGCCCGCCGCCCGCTCCCGGCGGGGCCGGAGAGGTCCGGGCCGCCGTCCGCACGGCGGTCGCCGCGGGGCCTACCCTCCCGCTCCCGGCCGGCTTCTGCCACCATTCGGGGTCGACATACCGACGAATGGGGGCCCCGGGTGCGCATCCTGCTGGTCGAGGACGACCGTCGGGTGGCCGCCGCGCTCTCCTCCGCCCTCACCCGCCGGGGGTACGAGGTCGAGCACGCCGCGACCGTCGCCGCCGCCCTCTCCGCCGCCCCCTGCGACCTGGTGCTGCTCGACCTGACCCTGCCGGACGGGGACGGCACCGACCTGTGCCGTGAGCTGCGCCGGCGCAGCAGCCAGCTCGGCATCATCGCGGTGACCGCCCGGGGCGAGGAGCGGGACCGGGTGCTCGGCCTGCGGCTGGGCGCGGACGACTACGTGGTCAAGCCCTTCTCCATGACCGAGCTCCAGGCGCGCATCGAGGCGGTACTGCGCCGGGCGGCGCACACGGTGCCCGAGCGTAACCTGATCGAGGCCGGGCCCGTCCGCATCGACGTGGCCGCGCGGACGGTCGCCGTGGCCGGCCGGCCGGTGGCGCTGACCCGCAAGGAGTTCGACGTCCTGCTCTCCCTGGCCCGGCAGCCCGGGGTGGCGGTGCCCCGCGAGCGGATCCTGCTCGACGCCTGGGGCACCACCTGGGGCGACGGGCACACCGTCGAGGTGCACGTCGGCTCGCTGCGGGGCAAGCTGGGCGACCCCCGCCTGGTGGAGACCGTCCGTGGGGTCGGCTACCGGCTGCGCGGCGAGTGAGGCGCCGTGCGACGTCGGCTGGTGATCAGCTACCTGCTGCTGATGGTGCTGGTGCTGATCGCGCTGGAGACCCCGCTGGCGGCCACCCTGGCCACCCGGGAGACCGACCGGGTGCGCGCCGACCGGCTCGCCGACGCCACCCGGTTCGCCTCGCTGGCCGGCCCGGCGCTGCGCGGCGGGACCCCCGGCCCGCTCGACAACGAGCTGCGCAGCTACGACGACCTGTACGGGATCGGCGCGGCGGTGGTCGACCGGGACCGCCGGACGGTGGCGGCCTCCGAGAGTTGGCGGCCGGCGGCGGGGACCCGCGAGGCGCTGGACACCGCGCTCTCGGGCCAGCAGGCCAGTGGGCCGGAGTCGGTCTGGCCGTGGGTCGACCGGCCGATCGTGGTGGCGGTGCCGATCAACGACGGCGGTGAGGTGCTCGGGGCGGTGGTCACCGCCACCCCGACCGACTCGGTCCGGCGCGCGGTCACCGTCTGGTGGCTGGTGCTGGCCGGGACGGGGCTGCTCGCCGTCCTGGCCTGCGTGCTCACCGCGTTCGGGCTGGCCGGCTGGGTGCTGCGCCCGGTCACCGAGCTGGACGCGGTCACCCACGAGATCGCCGAGGGGGACCGCGGCGCCCGCGTACAGCACCGGCTCGGCCCGCCGGAGCTACGCCGGCTGGCGACCAGCTTCAACCACATGGCCGACGTCGTCTCCGACGTGATGGACCGGCAGCGCGCCTTCGTCGCGCACGCCAGCCACCAGCTGCGCAACCCGCTGACCGCGCTGCGCCTGCGGGTGGAGGAGCTGGGGCTGGGCCTGACCGACCCGGATGGCCAGGCCGAGCACCGGCTGGCCCTGGAGGAGACCGACCGGCTCGCCCTGGTGCTGGACGCGCTGCTGACCCTGGCCCGCGCCGAGCGGCGGGAGAACCAGCGGGTCACCGTCGACGCGGCGGCCGTGGCCGCGTCCCGGGTCGCCGCGTGGGAGCCGCTCGCCCGGCACCGGTCGGTCACCCTCCGGCTCGCGGCGGAGGACGCCCCGGCGTACGCCCGGACCGTGCCGACCGCCATCGACCAGGCCCTGGACGCGCTGATCGACAACGCCGTGAAGTTCAGCGGCGCCGGCGGGGCGGTGACGGTGACCGTGCGGCACCACGAGGGCGGGACGGCGCTGGAGGTCCGGGACACCGGCCCGGGCATGACGGAGAGCCAGCTCGGCCAGGCGACCGAGCGGTTCTGGCGGGCGCCGGAGGTGCAGAACGTCGACGGCGCCGGGCTGGGCCTCACCATCGTCGCCGTGCTGGTCGACGCCTCGGACGGGCGGCTCACCATGCGCCGGGGCGAGCCGCGCGGCCTGGTCGCCGGCCTCTGGTTCCCGGCCCCGACCCGGCCGGCGGCCCCGGCGGACCCGAGGGACCCGGCGGATCAGGCCGAGCCGGTCCCCGCCGGTGCTCCCGCACCGCCCGTCGGCGCGCCCGCCGCACCGGTCGGGCCGGGGCACGCCGTGACCGGGTGACGCCCCGCCCGGGCGACGTCGCCGGCGGTCGACCGCCAGGGTCAGGGCTTGGCGGCGCGGTACCAGCCGGCGGCGCCGGGGTGCAGCGGCAGCGGGGAGGTGGCGATGGCCGAGCGCGGGCTCATCCGGCCGGCGGCCGGATGAGCCGCGGCCAGCTCCTGCCGGCGTTCCATCAGCAGCCGGGTCACCTCCCGGACCAGCGCATCCGGCAGGTCGGCCCGGACGATCAGGAAGTTCGGGTTGGCCACGGTGGTGACCGGGTCGGTGCCGTACACCGAGCGGGGGACGTCCCGGGAGACGTAGACCTGGGGGTTGCTGCCGCGCAGCAGCTCGGTCCACTCGCCGAGGTCGACGATCCGGGTCGCGCTGTCGTCGGCGAGCTGCTTCACCGCGCTGACCGGCAGCCCGCCGGAGAAGAAGAACGCGTCGATCGTGCCGGCCCGCAGCGCCGCCACCGAGTCGTCGAGGCCGAGCCGCTCCCGGTGCACCCGGTCGCCGCCCAGGCGCGCCACCTCCAGCAGCCGGGAGGCGGTGATCTCGGTGCCGGACCCGGGGGCGCCCACGGAGACCCGCCGCCCACCCAGGTCGGCCAGCGTGCGGACCGGCCCGCCGGCGGTGGTGACCAGGTGCAGCAGGTCGTCGTAGACCCGGGCGACCGCGACGACCGACGGGTGCGTCGCCGGCGCGGCCGGCAGCACGTCGGCCTGGGTGAAACCCAGCTCGGCCTCGCCCGAGCCGACCAGCCGGACGTTCTCCGCCGAGGCGGCGGTCACCACCACGCTGGCCTCGACGTTCGGCATCTCCCGGTTGAGGATGTCGGCCAGCGACCGGCCGAAGGCGTGGTAGACCGCCGTCGGGCTGCCGGTCGCGATCCGGATCCGCACCGGCGGCTCGGGGGAGTCCTGGCAGCCGGCGAGGCCGGGCAGCGTCACCACCAGCAGCAGCGACAGCAGCGCCGCCGGACGACCGGGGCGCGGGCGGCCATGTCGGAACCAGGACGACGGGCGCACGGCGCGGGCGCGGCAGGACCGGGTTCGGCTCACGGGCTGCACTCTGCGCCGCGCGGGCCGTCACCGCAACCCGAGGCCCACCGGTCGGACTACGACCCCGGCGCCGGGTCGACGGTGAGGCTCAGTTCGCTGCGGTACGCGACCGAGGTCGGAACGGCGGTCCCGGGCGGTCCGCCGGTGCCCCGCCCGACGCGGTCCGCGCGGTGGTCGCGGTCATCCGGCCGTCATGCCGGCTCGGCCGCCCGGGCGGGCTCCAGCGCGGCGCTGTGCAGGATCCGCTCGCGGTCCGGGCCGTCGGCGACGCAGACCAGGAAGCACCCGGTGCCGGGGCGCAGCAGCGCCGGCACGTCCAGCAGAGCGGCCCCGCGCACCAGGACGGCGGCCAGTTCCCGGTCGGTGAGCCGGACGCCGAGGATGTGCCGGCGCACGTGCCGCCCCCCGGCGAGCAGGGCGGCCCGCCAGGCCGCCGCCGCCAGCCGGGGCCGCCACACCCGCCGCGCCGTCGACGCGCCGGGGACCAGGCCGCCCAGCAGCTCGCGCCGGCCCTGCCGCCAGCCGGCCTCCAGCGTCCGCGCGTACGCCGGCCGGTCCGCCGGGGGCACCGAGAGCCGGTGCAGCTCGTACCGGCGGCGTAGCCCGCCGACGGTCACCTCGTGCCCGATCGGGACGTCCAACCGGCCGAGCAGTTGCCGGAACCGTAGGGCGGCCTCCTCCCGGTTGAACTCGACGGTCGCCGGACGGTGGTGCGGCACCGGGCGGCGGGCGCCGGCGACGGCCGGCGGGGGCATGCAGCGCAGCAGGCAGGCGGCCTCGAACGCGTCGGCCAGGGTCAGCCAGTCCAGCGGCGGCGGGGTCGACGGGAGGCGCGGCCGGTCGAGCAAAATCGGTTCGGGAGCCAACTCAGGCACTCCTTGTCGGCGTCGGGGTCCCCCTACCGTGGCCCGAAGACGCCGACGGGGAAACCGATCCGCCCCAGCCTTGAGGAAATCTTGCGGCAGCCCTACAGCTCGGTGACGACCAGGTCGACCTGGCGTGGCCGGTGGGACGGCCCGGGCTGCTCCAGCACTGTGTACTTCAGGTCGCGCAGCGCCGCCACCAGCCCGTCGGCCGAGCGCGGCCGGGCGCCCGCGGTCAGCAGGTCCCGCACCAGCCGACCCTTGGTCGCCTTGTTGAAGTGGCTCACCACCGACCGGACGGGCACGCCGTCGACCTCCCGCTCGTGCAGCACCCGGACCGTCACGGTGCGGGCGGCCACCTCGCCGCGGGGCGCCCAGGTGGCCGCGTACGCGCCGGAGCGCAGGTCGAGCACCGGCCCGGCGCCGGCTGCGGCGTCCATCGCCGGCGCGAGGGCCCGCCGCCAGTACGCCGACAGCGCGCCCACCCCCGGCAGCCGCGCCCCGATCGGGCAGCGGTAGGGCGGGATGCGGTCGGTGAGTCGCACCGCGCCCCAGAGGCCCGAGCTGATCAGCACCGACCGGCGGGCCGCCCGCTGCGCGGCCGGCGGGAGCGAGGCGAGGTCGAGCGCCTCGTAGAGCACGCCGGTGTAGAGCCGGTCGGCGGGGGCGGTGGCCGCCACCCGCAGCCGGGCGTTGCGCCGCAGCTCGCCGCGCTGGCCCTCGCTGAGCCCCAACGCCGCCCGGGCCGCCTCCTCGTCGCCGCCGTCACTGAGCGCCACCAGCGCGGCCAGCACCTCCTCCCGGGCGCCGGTCAGCTCCGGCAGGGAGAGGCGGGCGAGGTCCAGCCGCCGGCCGGTGCCGGCATCAGCCTTCCCCTCGGAGGGCGGCAGCAGGATGAGCATGGGTGACTCCTCGCCTCGGCGCGGCGCCCGCGCGCCGGCCCGGCCAGCGTACGGCCCGTCCCTACCGCCACGGCCGCACCGGAGTCTCCGGGTGGTACACGCGATAGCCGCCCACCTCGGCGAGCAGCGCCGCGTCGGCCCGGTCGCCGAGCAGCCGGCGCAGCCGCCGCTCCGCCGCCGAGTCGACCGCGAGCACGTACCCGGGCCGGTCGGCCCGCCCCACCTGCCGCCAGTACGCGGAATAGCGGTTCTGCCCCGGGGTGAGTTCGCCGTCGAGCACCGCGCACACCACCGACTCGTCGGTGTTGAAGATCAGCCGGTTGCAGGTCCAGTAGTCCCCGTACACCTCGTGGGGGCCGCCCGCGCGGAGCCGGTCGGCCAGCTCGCGGGCCTGCCGCTCCTCGACCCGGGACGCCTCGGTGCCGGTGGCGGCGAACTGCACGGTGACCACCAGCATGGTCGCGGTCAGCGCGGCGAGCACGGCGGTGGCGAGCGCCCCGCCCAACCGGCCGAGCGCCCCGACCGTGCCCCGCCAACAGGCGACCGAGGCCAGCCAGAGCGGCCACAGCACCGCCGGCAGGGAGAGCTGGAGGACCGACAGGTACCGGGCGTTGTCCAGCGGGCTGGTGGCGGCCAGCGGGCTGCGCACGTACGACAGCAGGGTCAGCGCCGCGCCCACGACCAGCGCGAGGTGCACCACCGGGCCGACCCGGCGGCCGGGCGGGGTGCCCGCGGCCCGGCGGTACGCGACCACGGCGAGCGCGGCGGCGACCACCAGCAGCAGCGGGTAGAGCAGGCCGAACCACCCCTGCCAGCGGGAGCAGCCGTCCACCGGGCAGAGTCCGGTGGCGAGCGGCACCCCCTCCAGCAGCCCGCCGTCGAGCCGCCGGCTCCACGGCGGCGTCGGCCCGGCCCGGGTGCTGACCTCGCGCAACACCGACAGCGAGTCCTCGCCGGGCGGAGCGACCAGGTTGTCCCGGATCATCGGCGCGATCCCGACGGCGAACCCCGCCAGCAGCAGCACCCCGGCCCAGCCGAGCAGCTCCCGGCGGGCCACCCAGAGCAGCGCCAGCGCGGCCACCCCCAGGTAGGGCAGGATCAGCCAGTCCGACCAGGCGGCCACCCCGGCGAGCAGGCCGAAGAGCCCGACGGCCAGCCGGCGGTGCCGCACGGTGGCCCGGGCGAGTCCCACCACGACCAGCAGCATCAGCAGCACGGCGACCTTGACCTCCGGCCGGCCGCCGACCACGGTCAACTGGTCCCGGACCACCCGCTCCCCGCCGAGGGCGAGCAGCCCGACGACGAAGGCGGCGAACCAGGGCGAGCAGATCCGTCGGGTCAGCCGGTGGATCAGCCAGAGGAAGACGGCGTAGAGCAACAGCAGCGGCAGGCGCAGCAGCGGCCAGCTCGGCCCGGCGACCGCGATCAGCGGCGCCGCCAGGTAGGACTCCAGCACGCCCATGTAGCGCTGGCCGTAGAGGAAGACGGGCAGCTCGCGGCCCTGCGCGATGTGCATCGCGGCCAGCCCGAAGGTGGCCTCGTCGCTGTTGGAGACGGGCACCGTGTGCAGGGTCAGCACCAGCCGGTAGCCGACCCCGGCGAGCCCGAACAGCAGCGCGACGAGCGCCGGCCGGTCGAGCTGCGGACGCCACCGCCCACGCCTGTGTACTGGTTGCGACACGACCAACGCCCCCGTCGTCGTCCCGACCGGAGTGTTACACGCCGCCGGGGCCGGGCGGGGCGGTTCGGCGCAGCCGGCGGCCGGCGAAGATCGCCTCGCGTGGCCGAGGTCGTCGGGTTGTGGCAGGGTTGCTGACGTGCCACCCACTCCCGCCGGCCAGTTGGCCGTACCGAACCTGCACCGGGCCGCGCGGATCGAGGACGCCGTGCACGCGCTGGTCGAGCGTCGGCTGCGGCGTACCGGCTGGCGGACCAACATCATCGCGTACGCCGGCTACGGCACGCCCGGTTGGGTACGGGTGATGTGCCGGGTGCTGCTGGGGCGGCCGGACACCCGCCAGCGGGGCCGGCTGGAGAAGGTCCGTGGCTGGCGCAGTTTCACCACCCTGCCGGCCAAGCACGTGACGGTGACCGTCGAGGCCGGCGGGGTGCGCCACGAGGCGCATGCCGACCGCAGCGGCTTCGTCGACACCGTGGTCGATGCGGACCTGCCGCCGGGGTGGGGCGCGGTGCGGATCAGCCTGCCGGACGCCGAGCCGGTCGAGGCGCCCGTGCGCATCCTCGACCCGGAGGTGCGCTTCGGCATCCTCTCCGACATCGACGACACGGTCATGGTGACCGCGCTGCCCCGCCCGCTGCTCGCGGCCTGGAACACCTTCGTCCTCGACGAGCACGCCCGGACGGCGGTGCCCGGCATGGCGGTGCTCTACGAGCGGCTGGCCACCGCGCACCCCGGTGCGCCGGTCTTCTACCTGTCGACCGGCGCCTGGAACGTCGCGCCGACGCTGACCCGGTTCCTGTCCCGGCACCTCTACCCGGCCGGGCCGCTGCTGCTGACCGACTGGGGGCCGACCGCGGACCGCTGGTTCCGCAGCGGCCGGGAGCACAAGCGGGTCACCCTGGCCCGGCTGGCGAAGGAGTTCCCCGACGTGAAGTGGCTGCTGGTCGGCGACGACGGGCAGCACGACCCGGAGATCTACCGCGAGTTCGCGGCCGCCCACCCGCAGAACGTGGCGGGGGTGGCGATCCGCCGGCTCTCGCCCACCCAGGCGGTGCTGGCCGGTAGCCTGCCCGCCCCGGCCGGCAGCTCCTCGGCGGGGCCGGTGGGGCAGAAGTGGCTCTCCGCGCCCGACGGCGCCGGCCTGTGGAAGCTGCTGCGCGACGCCGGCCTGGTCTGATTCCCGGTCGGCGACCCGCGCCGGGGCCGGGCGCTCAGTCGTGGCGGAGCCAGAGCACGCCGAGCGGCGGCACCTGGAGCGCGGCGGACGCCGGCAGGCCGTGCCACGGCACGTCCTCGGCGTGCACCTCGCCCAGGTTGCCGACCCCCGACCCGCCGTAGTGGTGGGAGTCGGTGTTGAGCACCTCCGCCCAGGCGCCGCCGGCGGGCAGCCCGATGCGGTAGTCCGGCAGCGGCCGGGCGGAGAAGTTCGCCACGCAGACCAGGGTCGCGCCGTCGGGGGCGATCCGCACGAACGAGACGGTGTTGTTGGCGACGTCGTCCGCGGCGATCCACCGGAACCCGGCCGGGTCCGTGTCCTGTGCCCACAGTGCGGGGGTGTCCCGGTAGACGCGGTTCAGGTCGCCGACGAGGCGCTGCACGCCGGCGCGGGCCGGGTCGTGCAGCAGGTGCCAGTCGAGCCCGCGCTCCTCGCTCCACTCCCGGTCGTCGGCCAGCTCGCAGCCCATGAAGAGCAGTTGCTTGCCCGGGTGCGCCCACATGTACGCCAGCAGGGCGCGGACGGTGGCCAGCCGCTGCCAGGTGTCGCCGGGCATCTTGCCCGCGAGGGAACCCTTGCCGTGCACCACCTCGTCGTGGCTGATCGGCAGTACGTAGTTCTCGCTCCAGGCGTACGCCAGGGAGAAGGTGAGCTGGTGGTGGTGATGCTGCCGGTAGATCGGGTCCTTCGAGGTGTAGAGCAGGGTGTCGTGCATCCAGCCCATGTTCCACTTGAAACCGAAGCCGAGCCCGCCGGCGTCGGTGGAGCGGGTGACCCCCGGCCAGGCGGTGGACTCCTCGGCGATCATCACCACCCCGGCGTGGTGCTTGTAGACCGTCGCGTTCACCTCCTGCATGAACGCGATCGCCTCCAGGTTCTCCCGCCCGCCGTACCGGTTCGGGACCCACTGCCCCTCGGGGCGGGAGTAGTCCAGGTAGAGCATCGAGGCCACCGCGTCGACCCGCAGCCCGTCGACGTGGAACTGCTCGCACCAGTAGAGCGCGTTGGCGACCAGGAAGTTGCGCACCTCGCGGCGGCCGAAGTCGAAGACGTACGTGCCCCAGTCGGGGTGCTCGCCCCGGCGCGGGTCGGGGTGCTCGTAGAGGGGGGTGCCGTCGAAGCGGGCGAGGGCCCACTCGTCCTTGGGGAAGTGCGCCGGCACCCAGTCCAGGAGCACGCCGACGCCGGCGGCGTGCAGCCGGTCCACCAGGTAGCGGAAGTCGTCCGGGTCGCCGAACCGGGACGTCGGCGCGAAGTAGCCGGTGACCTGGTAGCCCCAGGAGCCGCCGAACGGGTGCTCCATCACGGGCAGGAACTCCACGTGCGTGAAGCCCAGCCCGGTGACGTACGCGGTCAGCTCCTCGGCCAGCTCCCGGTAGTCCAGCCCGGGCCGCCAGGAGCCCAGGTGCACCTCGTAGACGCTCATCGGCTCCTGGTGCGGCTGCCGGCGGGCCCGCCGCTCCAGCCAGGCGGCGTCGCCCCACTCGTACGTGGACCGGTGCACCACCGACGCGGTGGCCGGCGGCACCTCGGCGTACGCCGCCAGGGGGTCGGCCTTGTCCCGCCAGTGCCCGTCGGCGCCGAGGATCCGGTACTTGTAGCGGGCGCCGGCCGAGGCGCCCGGGACGAAGACCTCCCACACCCCGCTGGCGCCGAGCGAGCGCATCGGCCAGCCGTCGTCCGGGGCCCAGCCGGTGAAGTCGCCGACGACCCGGACGCCACGCGCGTTCGGCGCCCAGACGGCGAACGCGACGCCCTCGTCGAGGACCCGCGCGCCGAGCGCCTCCCAGAGCCGCTCGTGCCGGCCCTCGCCGATCAGGTGCAGGTCCAGTTCGCCGACGGTGGGCGGGTGGCGGTACGGGTCGTCGTGCACCCGGCCGTCGACCTCGATCCGGTAGTCGAGCACCTCGCCCGGCACCGTGGCCTCGAACACGCCGACGTCGTGCACCCGACGCATCGGGTGCCGCCGGCCGTCGACGAGGACGGCGACGTCGGCGGCGCCCCGGCGCATCGTGCGGACGACCGTCCGCCCGTCGGCCGGGTGCGCGCCGAGGACGGCGTGCGGGTCGTGCGTCGCGCCGGCGATCAACTCGTCCATCGGGGGTCGTCCTCCTGCCCGGGAACGGTGGGGGCGGTGCCGCCCGAGAGGTCGTCGGGAACGTTCTCGACGGTCAGGCCCTGCGCCGCCAGCGCCCCTGCCGCCGGGCCGGCCGGCGGAGCGGGCCGCCGCACGGTCAGCACGTGCGCGGGTTGCAGGTACGGGTCGAGCCGCACCGCGTTGTGCTGCCCCCAGTCGTAACTGGCGCCGGTCAGCTCGTCGTGCACCGTGAACCGGTCGTGCCAGTCGAAGCCGAGCGCCGGCATGTCCAGCGTGGTGTTGCCCCACTGCACGCCCTGCGCGTCGAACGAGCAGACCACGACGACCGTGTTGCCGGTGTCCGGGTCGTGTTTGGACCAGCAGAGCAGCGCCGGGTTGTCGATCTCGTGGAAGACGAGGTTGCGGAGCTGGTGCAGGGCCGGGTTCTCCCGGCGTACCCGGTTGAGGGTGGCGACGAACGGCGCCAGGGAGCGGCCCTGCGCCTGCGCGCCCGTCCAGTCCCTCGGGCGCAGCTCGTACTTCTCGCTGTCGAGGTACTCCTCGGCGCCGGGGCGGGCCACGTGCTCGAACAGCTCGTAGCCGGCGTACATGCCCCAGGAGGGGGAGAGCAGCGCGGCCAGCACCGCCCGGATCTTGAACATGGGCGGGCCGCCGTGCTGCAACGAGGAGTGCAGGATGTCCGGCGTGTTCGGCCAGAAGTTGGGTCGCATGTGGTCGGCCGCCGCGACCAGCTCCTCGCAGTACGCCCGCATCTCGGCCGCCGAGGTGCGCCACGTGAAGTACGTGTACGACTGGGTGAAGCCGATCTTGCCCAGGCCGTGCATGATCGCCGGCCGGGCGAACGCCTCGGCGAGGAAGAGCACGTCCGGGTCGACCTTCTTCACCTCGCCGATCAGCCAGTGCCAGAAGTCGACCGGCTTCGTGTGCGGGTTGTCCACCCGGAAGATCCGGATGCCCTCGCCCACCCAGTGCAGCACCACCCGCAGGATCTCCGCCCGGATGCCCTCCGGGTCGTTGTCGAAGTTCAGCGGGTAGATGTCCTGGTACTTCTTCGGCGGGTTCTCCGCGTACGCGATGCTGCCGTCGGCCCGTGCGGTGAACCACTCCGGGTGCTCCGTCACCCACGGGTGGTCCGGCGCGCACTGCAACGCCAGGTCCATCGCCACCTCCAGGCCCTGCTCGGCGGCGGCGGCGACGAAGTCCCGGAAGTCCTCCGGCGTACCCAGGTCGGGGTGGATGGCGTCGTGGCCGCCCTCGGCGGCGCCGATCGCCCACGGCGAGCCGACGTCGTCCGGGCCCGCGGTGAGCGAGTTGTTGCGGCCCTTGCGGTTGACCCGGCCGATCGGGTGGATCGGCGGCAGGTAGAGCACGTCGAAGCCCATCGCGGCGACGCCGGGCAGGCGCTCGGTGGCGGTGGCGAACGTGCCGGAGCGGGCCGGCGCGTCGACGGTGGCCGGGACGGCCCCCTCGGAGCGGGGGAAGAACTCGTACCAGGCGGAGAAGAGCGCGCGGGGGCGGTCCACCCAGAGCCGGTGCTCCTCGCCGGTGGTGACCAGCTCCCGGACCGGGTGCTCCCAGAGCAGGCCGGCCAGCTCCAGCGCCGGGGCGACCCGCCGGGGCAACGGCAGCCGGTCGTCGCGCAGCGCCGCCACCGCCGCCGACACCCGGTCGACGTCGCCCGCCGGCACCAGCGCGGCGGCGGCCGTCAGCACCCGGGCGCCCTCGGCGAGGTCGTTGGCCAGCTCCGCCGGCCCCTGGCCGGCGGCGAGCTTCTTGGTGACCGCGTTCTGCCAGGTCAGGTAGGGATCGTGGAACGCCTCGACGGTGAACACCCACTCGCCGACCGCGTCCGGGCGGATGACCGCGTGCCAGCGGTCCTGGCCGGGCTCGCCGGGGCGCATCCGGGTGAACGGCCGGGCCCGCCCGTCGGGGCCCAGCCACACCACGTTGCAGCCGAGCGCGTCGTGCCCCTCTCGGTAGGCGCGGGCCGACACCGGCACGGGCTCGCCCACCACCGCCTTGGCCGGGTAGCGACCGCAGGAGACGACGGGGGAGACGTCTTCGATCGGAAACCGTCCAGTCACCCCGCCAACCTACTGCGCGAGATCGATTCCCGCGCGGCTCAGCCGGCGGCGCCCACCGACCGGTACACCTCCAGCGTCCGCCGCGCCACGGCGTCCCAGGAGAACTGCTCGACGGCCCGGCGCCGGCCGGCGAGCCCGAACTCCGTGGCGCGCCCCGGGTCGGCCAGCACCTCGTTGACCCTGGTCGCGAGGTCGGCGACGAAGCGGCCCGGGTCCAGCGGCCGGCCGGAGCCGTCGGCGGCCTGCTCGATCGGCACCAGCAGCCCGGTCCCGCCGTCGGCGACCACCTCCGGGATGCCGCCGGTCGCGGTGGCCACCACCGCCGTCTCGCAGGCCATCGCCTCCAGGTTCACGATGCCCATCGGCTCGTAGACCGACGGGCAGACGAAGACCGTGGCGTGCGTGAGCACCTGGATCACCTCGTGCTTGGGCAGCATCTCGGCGATCCAGACGACGCCCGAGCGGCCCGCCCGCAGCTCGGCCACCAGGCCCTCCACCTCGGCGGCGATCTCCGGGGTGTCCGGCGCCCCGGCGAGCAGCACCAGCTGGGCGTCGGCGGGCAGGTCGCGCGCCGCGCGCAGCAGGTAGGGCAGCCCCTTCTGCCGGGTGATCCGCCCGACGTACACCACGCTCGGGCGGGCCGGGTCGATGCCGAGCCGGTCCACCACGTCGGTGCCGTGGTCCGGGGAGTACTCGTCGGTGTCGATGCCGTTGTAGACCACCCGGACCCGGTCCGGGTCCACCGCCGGGTAGGCGGTCAGCACGTCGCGCCGCATCCCCTCGCTGACCGCGATGACCGCGTCGGCGGCCTCGAAGGCCGTGCGCTCGCACCAGGACGAGAGCGCGTAGCCGCCGCCGAGCTGCTCGGCCTTCCACGGCCGCAGCGGCTCCAGGCTGTGCGCGGTCACCACGTGCGGCACGCCGTGCAGCAGCTTCGCGGTGTGCCCGGCCAGGTTGGCGTACCAGGTGTGGCTGTGCACCACGTCGGTGCCGGCGCACGCCGCCGCCATCTCCAGATCCACGCCCATCGTCCGCAGCGCGGCGTTCGCGCCGCCCAGGCCCGCCGGTTCGGCGTACGCGGTGACGCCCGGCTCGGTGCGCGGCGCGCCGAAGCAGTGCACCCGCACGTCGGCGAGCCGGCGCAGCTCCCGGGCCAGGTACTCCACGTGCACCCCGGCGCCGCCGTACACCTCGGGCGGGTACTCCCGGGTCAGCAGGTCGACGCGAAGGTGCGCGGATTCCGTCATCCACCGCACCCTAGTGCAGAAGTGTGCCCGTACGAGTGGTGAAGTCCGCGGCGGATGGTTAGCGTCTGAACATGGCTGCCAAGGTGCTCGCGATCGTCCTGGCCGGCGGAGAGGGCAAGCGCCTGATGCCGCTCACCACGGACCGGGCCAAGCCGGCCGTCCCGTTCGGCGGGATGTACCGCATGGTCGACTTCGTCCTCTCCAACCTGGCGAACGCCGGCTATCTCAAGATCGTCGTGCTGACCCAGTACAAGTCGCACTCGCTGGACCGGCACATCACGAAGACGTGGCGGATGTCGACGCTGCTCGGCAACTACGTCACCCCCGTGCCGGCGCAGCAGCGGCGCGGCCCCTGGTGGTTCGCCGGCTCCGCCGACGCGATCTACCAGAGCTTCAACCTGATCAACGACGAGCAGCCGGACCACGTGATCGTCTTCGGCGCCGACCACATCTACCGGATGGACCCGCGGCAGATGGTGGAGGACCACATCGCCTCCGGCGCCGGGGTCACCGTGGCCGGCATCCGGCAGCCGCTGTCGACGGCCGACCAGTTCGGCGTGATCGAGGTCGGCGAGGACGGCCGGCGGATCCGGGCGTTCCGCGAGAAGCCCACCGACGCGGTCGGCCTGCCCGACGCCCCCGACCAGATCTACGCCTCGATGGGCAACTACGTCTTCAGCACGAAGGCGCTCTGCGAGGCGGTCGAGCGCGACGCGGAGGACAAGACCAGCAAGCACGACATGGGCGGCAGCATCATCCCGATGCTGGTCGAGCGGGGCGAGGCCAACGTCTACGACTTCCGCGACAACGAGGTGCCGGGCAGCACCGACCGGGACCGCGGCTACTGGCGCGACGTGGGGACGCTCGACTCCTTCTACGACGCCCACATGGATCTGATCAACGTGCACCCGGTGTTCAACCTCTACAACTTCGAGTGGCCGATCTACACGGAGCAGCCGCCGTACCCGCCGGCGAAGTTCGTGCACCAGTGGGGCGAGCGGGTCGGCCGGGCGGTCGGCTCGATGGTCTCGCCCGGCGCGGTGATCTCCGGCTCGCTCGTGGAGAACTCGGTCGTGTCGCCGAAGGTGAAGGTGCACTCCTGGGCCCACGTGGACGGCGCGGTGCTGATGGAGGGGGTGGACATCGGCCGCCACGCGGTGGTCCGCCGGGCGATCCTCGACAAGAACGTGGTCGTGCCCGAGGGAGCCGAGATCGGCGTCGACCTGGAGAAGGACCGGCAGCGCTACACCGTCTCCGACAACGGCATCGTGGTGATCGGCAAGGGACAGAAGGTGGAACCGTGAGCAGTCATCCCCGGGCCGGCAAGCCCGCCCAGCCCGCCGACCTGGTCGACGTGCCGCGGCTGGTGACCGCCTACTACGCCGAGCACCCCGACCCGCAGGACCCGGCGCAGCAGGTCTCCTTCGGCACGTCCGGGCACCGCGGGTCGAGCCTGCGCAACGCGTTCAACTCCGACCACATCCTCGCGGTCACCCAGGCGCTCTGCGACTACCGCCGGGAGCGGGGCCTGGACGGCCCGCTGTTCGTCGGCCGCGACACCCACGCCCTCTCCGCCCCGGCCGCGGTGGACGCGCTGGAGGTGCTCGCCGCCAACGAGGTCACCGTGCTGCTGGACAGCCGGGACGGCTACACGCCCACCCCGGCGGTGTCGCACGCCATCCTCACCCACAACCGGGGGCGCACCAGCGGGCTGGCCGACGGCATCGTGATCACCCCGTCGCACAACCCGCCCGACGACGGCGGCTTCAAGTACAACCCGACCCACGGCGGGCCGGCGGACACCGACGTCACGAAGTGGATCCAGGACCGGGCCAACGCCATCCTGGCCGACGGGCTGAAGGAGGTCCGCCGGATCCCCCACGCGCGGGCCCGCGCCGCCGACACCACCGGGTCGTACGACTTCCTCGCCGGCTACGTCGACGACCTGCCGGCGGCGATCGACGTCGACGCGATCCGCGACGCCGGGGTGCGCATCGGCGCGGACCCGCTCGGCGGGGCGAGCGTCGCCTACTGGGGCGAGATCGCCGAGCGGCACCGGCTGGACCTGACCGTGGTCAACCCGGCCGTCGACCCCACCTGGCGGTTCATGACCCTGGACGGGGACGGCAAGATCCGGATGGACTGCTCGTCGCCGAACGCGATGGCCTCGCTGATCGCGGCCCGCGCCGACTACCAGGTCTCCACCGGCAACGACGCCGACGCCGACCGGCACGGCATCGTCACCCCCGACGGCGGCCTGATGAACCCCAACCACTACCTCACCGTGGCGATCGCCCACCTGTTCCGCACCCGGACGAACTGGGGTCCGGCCGCCGCGGTCGGCAAGACCCTGGTCTCCTCCTCGATGATCGACCGGGTCGCCGCCGACCTGGGCCGCCCGCTGCTGGAGGTGCCGGTCGGCTTCAAGTGGTTCGTCCCCGGGCTGCTCGACGGCGCGGTCGGCTTCGGCGGCGAGGAGAGCGCCGGCGCGTCGTTCCTGCGTCGCGACGGGGGCACCTGGACCACCGACAAGGACGGCATCCTGCTCTGCCTCCTCGCCGCCGAGATCATCGCCACCACCGGCCGTACGCCGAGCCAGCACTGGACGGAGCTGGCCGAGCGCTTCGGCGCGCCCGCGTACGCCCGGATCGACGCGCCGGCGAGCCGGGAGCAGAAGGCCGTGCTCGGCAAGCTCTCGCCGGAGCAGGTGACCGCCACCGAGCTGGCCGGCGAGCCGATCACCGCGACCCTCACCGCCGCGCCGGGCAACGGCGCGCCGATCGGTGGGCTCAAGGTCACCACCGACTCCGGCTGGTTCGCCGCCCGGCCGTCGGGTACGGAGGACGTCTACAAGATCTACGCCGAGTCCTTCCAGGGGCCGAAGCACCTGGAACGCATCCAGCAGGAGGCGAAGGACTTGGTCACCGAGGTGCTCAAGCGGGCCTGAGTACTCCTGCCCACACGCCTTGGCGTTCGGGCATGCCGGCCGTCCTCCGCTGTCGAGCTGCCCTCACAGACGGGGCAGCGACCGCTCCGGCTTGGTCCCGTAAAGGGGCAGCTCGACAGCGTTCCACCAGTCACGTCACGGCCGCTGGCCGCGCACCCGCCAAAGCCCTGGCCGGGACGCGACCGGTCAGCGGGGCGGCGGCAACTCGCGGCGGTTGAGCTGCTCGCGGAGGCCCTTCGGCAGCAGTTCGCGGAGCTGGTCGGGGAGCAGCGGCAGGTCCAGCAGGCTCAGCTTCAGCTGGTTGCGTTCCTGGTAGCGGCGCGGATCCAGGCGGACGACCAGGCCCGCGTCGGGCCGGTAGCGCACCTGCACGACGCCCTCCGTCGCGGCGTCGCGGATCACCAGGCCGTCCACCTCCACCGCCACCGGCCCGGAGCCCTCGCGCAGCTCCAGGTGGATCGTCTCGTCGGGGGAGAGCACCACCGCGCGGGAGATGCCGGCCATCGGAGCGGACGGGGTCACCAACACGGCGTCGGTGGCCGGGGAGACCAGCGGGCCGCCGGCGGCGTAGCTGTATGCGGTGGAGCCGGTGGGGGTACTGACCACCAGCGCGTCGCAGCGGTAGTACCCGTACTGCTGCCCGTCGACCGCGAGGGAGGCGTCGACGAAGCCGGAGCCGGGTTGGCGGATCAGCGCCACGTCGTTGAACGCGACGAGGTCGTCGCCGCACACGTCGCAGGCCAGGCAGCTGTGGCTCTCCACCGTGAAGTCGTGCGCCACCAACCGGTCCAGCGCCGTCGGCAGGTCCGGCGGCTCCACCTCGACCAGGAAGCCGAGCTTGCCGACGTGTACGCCGAGCACCGGTTTCGGGTCGTGGACGGCCGAACGCAACGCGCCGAGCATGGTCCCGTCCCCGCCGATGGCGATCAGCGCGTCCGACCGGACGGCCACCTCGCCCACCGGCAGCGGCTCGACGGCTGCCGGCACCCGGTGCCGGTCCTCCGCGCGTACGGCCAGGGACATCCGGTGCCGGGCGGCCCATTTCACGATGGTGTCGACCACCGCGGAGACGTCCCGGGTGGGATGCAGCACCAGCCCGAGCAGGCTCCGGTCCATGCGTACACCTCATCACATCCCGCAGTGTCCGGACGGGCGTACCGGTAGGTGCGCCGGCGCTCGGAGACCGTCGGCGCACCCCGCGTCCGACCGGCTGCGGGGCCTACTTCCTGCGCGGTATATGCCTTCAAGTGCCGTTGTGGGGCTTTCGCGTCACGGGTGGGGGTTCCGGTCGTTGTAGAGACGGGCGGGGGCCCGGAAGGGCCCGGTACGCCGTGCCCACGCGTAGGTGGCGCGTCGGGCGGAACCACGAGGAGGATCCTTGAAGATCGTCGTTACCGGTGGCGCCGGTTTCATCGGGTCCAACCTGGTACGCGCGCTCGCCGACGCGCCGCGGGTCGGCGAGATCGTGGTGGTGGACGACCTCTCCACCGGATCGCTGGACAACCTTCTCGACCTGCCCGTCCGCCTGTTCACCGGCACCATCCTCGACCCCGACCTGCTCGACGAGGCGGTGAGCGGGGCCGCCAGCGTCGTCCACCTCGGCGCCCTCGGCTCGGTGCCCCGCTCGATCGACGACCCGCTGCGCAGCCACCACGCCAACGCCACCGGCACCCTCAGCGTGCTGGAGGCGGTCCGGCGCCACCGGGTGCCGCACGTCGTGGTCGCCTCGTCGTCCTCCGTGTACGGCGTCAACCCCGTCCTGCCCCGGCAGGAGACCCTGCGACCGATGCCGGTGAGCCCGTACGCGGTCTCCAAGCTCGCGACCGAGGCATACACGCTCGCCTACGCCTCCTGCTATGGCATCGAGGTGCTGCCGTTCCGCTTCTTCAACGTCTACGGGCCCCGGCAGGCCGCCAACCACGCGTACGCCGCCGTGGTGCCGCGATTCGTCTCCGCGGCGCTGCAGGGCCGGCCGCTTCAGGTGCACGGCGACGGCACCCAGACCCGCGACTTCACCTACGTCGGCAGCGTCACCGACGTGATCGTCGACGCGGTTCTGCGGCGCGTCTCCGCCTCGGACGTGGTGAACCTCGCCTTCGGCGCGCGAATCTCGCTACTGGAGCTGATCGCCGAGTTGGAGGACGTGCTCGGCCGCAGGCTCGACGTGGAGCACGGCCCGGCCCGAGCTGGCGACGTGCGGCACTCCGACGCTGACAACCGGGTGCTGCGGACGCTCTTCCCCGACGTCACGCCGGTGCCGCGTGCCCAGGCGCTGCGGGCGACGGTGAAGTGGTACGAGACCCGCGCGGAGCAGCCGGTCTGATGACCGACCGGCAACCGGCCGCCAGCCAAGGTCCGGCGACCCTGGTCGAGGGCGTCCCGAGTTCGGCGGCGGGAGACGCTGTCGCAGCAGCACCGGATACCCCGCGCACGGGGGATGCGTCGTGGCAGGCCGGCCGGTCCCGCAACCGGGCCCTGGCCACGGGCATCGCCTCGTCCCTCGGGGGCAAGGCGGTGGGCCTGGCGGCGCCGCTGCTGATCACCCCGGTCGCCTTCGACTACCTCGGTGCCCAGCGGTACGGCCTGTGGATGGCGGTCACCTCGCTGACCAGCATGGCGCTTTTCGCCGACTTCGGGCTCGGCAACGGCCTGCTCACCCGGCTCGCCCGGCTGCACGCCACCAACGACCGGCGGGCGGCGGCGCGGGAGATCGCCAGCGCGTACGCGATGCTCGGCGCGTTGGCCGCCGGCCTGCTGGCGGTCCTGGTGGCCACCGTGCGGGTGGTTCCGTGGCCCGCGTTGCTGAACGTCACCGATCCGGCGGTCGCCCGCGACACTCGCGCGGTGGTGCTGCTCTGTTTCGGCGCGTTCCTGGTCAACATCCCGTTGGGGCTCATCCAGCGGATCCAGTACGCCCACCAGCAGGTCGCGCAGAGCAACCTCTGGCAGGCCGGCGGCAGCGTCGTCTCGGTCGGGCTGGTCTTCGCGGCGGTCGCCGCCGACGTCGGTCCCGTCCCGGTGGTCGGCGCCGCCGTGCTCGCCGTCCCGCTGGTGAACTACCTCAACGCGCTGTGCTGGTTCCGGGGGAAGGGACGGGCGTTGCGCCCCCGCTCCGTCGACGTCCGTGGGGCGACCATGGGCGCCCTCCTTCGGTTGGGCGTGAGGTTCTTCGTGCTCTCCGTGCTGACGTCCATGGCGCTCAACGTCGATCCGTTTCTGGTCGCTCGGCTCCTGAGTCTGGAAGCGGCCGCGAACTACGCTGTTGTGCTGCGCATGTTCAGTGTGTTGTCGCTCTTCGTGACGCTGGTTAACTTGCCGCTCTGGCCAGCCAACGGCGAGGCGCTGGCAAGGGGAGACCTTGCCTGGGTGCGTCGCAGCACCCGTGTGATGACCCTCCTCTCGGTTACTGCCGTCGCGCTCCCGGCGGCAGGGCTCGTGGTGTTCGGCGACGATGTACTTCGCTTCTGGGTGCGATCGGCGGAAACGCCGACGACGTCGGTGACCATGTTCGCCGCGCTCGCCGGGTGGTCGGTGCTGGTGGCCTCGTCGTCGCCGATGTTCATGGTGCAAAACAGCGTCGGCCTGCTAGGTCCGCAGTTCGTAGGCTGGGCCAGCTTCCTGGTGGCGTCACTTGCGCTCAAGGTCGCCCTGGCCGGTCAGCTCGGCCTGGCGGGTGTCGCTCTCGCTGGGGCGTTCGCGTACGCGTTGACGGTGCTACCGGCGGCCCTGGTCGGTTACCGCAAGTCACTCGCCGTGGTTGCGGCCCGGAGTGACGGGAAGGGTGGGGATGTACCGCTCCGCTGACGTGACGATCAGAGTCGTCATACGCACCATCGGGCGGCCGTGATGCGGGTGGACTCGTGCGAACCCCGACCGCTGGTGAATCGGCTCGCGTTCCTGATCGACAAGGCGTGGACTGCTGGGTCCCGCCTGCGGCGGGCGGCGCGCGGGTGGGCCGCCGCGCCCCGCTTCGCCGCTCGAGGAGATGGGGTGGTGTTCGACCCCGACGGGATCTATACCTACGAGACAATCGAGCTCGGCTCCAATGTGGATCTCGGTTACCGGCCCGTGCTGATGGCTGCCCACAGCCGCATCCGGATCGGCGACAACGTCATGTTCGGCCCGCAGGTCACCATTCGGGGCGGCAACCACCGGATCGACAGGGTTGGCGTGCCGATGATTGCGGTTCACAAGCAACCAGGGGACGAAGACTACGACCGGGGCGTCACGATCGGCGACGATGTCTGGATCGGTACCAGGGCGATCATCCTGCAGGGCGTGACCATCGGCCGTGGCGCGGTGGTCGGCGCGGGAAGTGTGGTCACCCGGCCGGTTCCGCCGTACGCGATCGTCGCCGGGAATCCAGCTAGAGTCATCCGGCTCCGTTGGTCGGTGCAGGCGATCGTCGCGCACGAGCGGAAGCTGTATCCGCCCGATCAGCGGCTGCGAACTGATGAACTGGCTGCGCTGGCGGAGTTCGAGGGCCCGGCTCCAGTTTCGTCGGTGACGAAGTCGCTCACCGTCGATCTCCAGGACCGGTAGTCGAACGACTGTGCCCGCTGGCGGGCGCGGCGGCTCATCTGCCACCACTGCGCGTCGTCCATGGCTAGCGCTCGGGTGAGGCCGTCCCGGACGTCCGCTGCTGTGGGACCTGCGAGAACGATCCCCTCCTGGCCGTCGGTGATGTGATGAGCGAGATCGCTCGTGTGGTTGAGCAGGACAGGGCAGCCAGCAGCCAGGCTCTCCGGCACCTTGGAGGGAAAGCCGGCGCGGGCGTATCCGGCGGTCGGCCGTACGAGGACCGAGAAGTGCGAACGCGCCAGTTCCAGGAGTACCCGCTGCCGTGCAACCCGGCCCAGGAACGTGATCTGACTGTCGAGTTCGGCCAGGTCATGCTCGTCCAAGTCGGAGACGCCAGTGGCCTGGCTTCGGTTCATGCCGGCGATGACCAGACGCACCCTGGCGCGGTCCTCAGGAGCCAGTCGGCGTATGCCTGCCAGCACCACACCGAGCAGGTCCTTGGGGCCGGCCGAGCCGGCGTACAGCAGTCGTAGGCCGTCGTGTAGTGGTGGGGGCGCGGGTGCCTCGTAGTCGGCGAGATCCACCTGTGGCGGGACGACCATGGTACGTCGGCCATGTTCGAGGAAGTGCTGCTCCAGCGCCTCGGAGATGGCTATGACGCGATCCGCTGTCCGACCGGCGAGGAAGGCCGTCCACCGGTGCCGGATGAAATACGGCGTCAGGCGGCCCCGCGGAAACTGCTCGGGGTCGTGCCGCTCCACCACGTCCACGGTCAACGGGCAGCGCAGTGTCAGTCGCAGGGCCGCCCAGGTGGTGAGGGTCCACAGCCCGAGCGGCAGGTACGCCCCAGTCAGCTCGTCCGTCCGTACCCCCGACCGGCGTAGCGCGGCAAGTGTCCGCCACGGCCGGGTGCGTTGGTGCAGCCATCGACCGACACGGCCCCTGCTGCGGCTGGTCAGCGTGATGAGGTGGACGCCGGTCGGCAGCTCCGGGTCGAGATCGGGGCGGCTGCCGTCGGCCGGCCAATCGTTGACGATCAGTGTGGTTGCGCCCTCTGGGGTGGCGGAGCGAGCTAGCTGGAGCAGCCGGTTCGACATGGCGTCCCCGTGCGGGAACCGGTATGCCGCGAGGGCCAGCAGTCTCGGCGGACCTGATTCCTCGCTCGCTCCAAACTCGAGCGACGCGTGGGGTGCCTGCTGCTCTGTCATGCGATCCTTCCGGTTCGGCCCTGTCGCCGCAATTTTGGGGAAATGTCGGTGTTACCCTACGCACTCTCACTGTCACCAACGACCGTAGAGCCGGTCGGTGCCGTCCACGCCGAAGGGAGTGTTCATGGAGACGTCCATCCCGCCATCCCGCCACGACCCGACGTCGCTGCTACCTGGCCGGTCGCGCCCGGTCGTGGTGCAGCATTCGGCCGGTAAACCCGGCGCCAACGGTCCGTTGACGGCCGTGCGGCGGGTACTCGACTCACCGCTCGCGCAGCGTTACGAGTTCGTCCGCATGCACCAGGACGGCGGCAACGGGGCCGTCGACGCCGCCCTGCTGCGTGACTGGGTGCGGCTGCTGCGCCGCACACGCCCGGACCTGGTGCACGTGCGCGGGTTGCAGAACGAGGGATTCCACGGCGTCCTCGCGGCCCGGCTGGCCGGCTGCCCCCGGATCTTGGTCACCGTGCACGGCACGGTCCGTGACCTGCGGCAGGGTGGTCGGAGCTGGCGGCGTCGGCTGCTGACGTACGGCGCGGAGCCGGCGACGCTGCGGATGGCCAGCCACGTCGCCACCGTCTGCGAGTATGCCGCCGGACGGGACTTCCTGCGCCCGTACGCCGGCAAGTTCGTGGGGGTCATCCCCAATGGGGTCCCGCTGCCACCCGAGCCCACGGCGGCACGGGACCGGGTGCGCGGCGAGCTGGACCTACACCCCGGCGACGTGGTGATGATCGCGGTCGCCAGGTTGACCTGGGACAAGGGATACGGCGTTCTGGCCGACGCGCTGCGCCGGCTCCCGGCGGCCGGCTCCCGGCGGGTGCTGCTCGTCGCCGGCGACGGGCCGGACCGGGCCGGGATCGCGACGGCCCTGACCGGCGCGGACGGGACCGAGGTGCGGATGCTGGGGAACCGGTTGGACATTCCTGAACTGCTCGCCGCCGCCGACGTGTTCGTCTTCCCGACGCTGCACGAGAACCTTTCCAACGCGTTGCTGGAGGCGATGGCGCACGGACTGCCGGTGGTCGCGTCGGCGGTGGGCGGCAACGTGGAGGTGCTGCGGTCCGGCGGCGGCCGACTGGTGCCGGCGGGGGACCCGGACGCGCTGGCGGCGGCGTTGGCCGGGCTGCTCGACGATCCGGCGGAGCGGCACCATCTGGGCCAGCTTGGCCGCAAGGTGGTCGGCGAGGGCTACAGCCTCGACGTGATGCTCCAAGCGCTCGACGGCGTCTACGAACGGATGCTGCGGCGGTGACCGCGCCGGACCGCTGCCCGGTCCGGGTCGTCGTGCTCGGCTTCACCGTGCCGGACGACCTCTTCGCCGAGATCATGGCCCGGGACACGATCATGCCGGTGCAGACGCACACCTTCGCCTGGGCAGTAGTGCGTGCTCTGCGCGCCGCGGGTTGCCCCGTGCGGCTGCTCTCCGCGGCCCCGGTGTCCAACTGGCCCGGTAACCCCCGGCTGCGGTTCCGGCCCGTCGCGTTCCGCCAGGACGACGTGGAGGGGCGGTTGCTCGGCTTCGTCAACGTGCTGGGTCTGAAGCACCTCACCCGGTTCGTGGCCGCTTGGCGGACGGGTACCCGCATGCTGCGCGACGGGGGCGCGGACGTGCTGCTGGTGCACGGGGTGCACTCGCCGTTCCTGTGGTTCGGGGCGCTGCGCGGGCGCCGCCTCGGCGTCCGGGTGGTGCCGGTGCTGACCGACCCGCCGAGCGTCGACCTGCCCACCGACGGACGGCTGGTCCGGTGGTTGCGTCGGCTGGACCGGGCCCTGGTCCGCACCGCGCTGGCCCGCTGCTCCGGCGTGGTCACGCTGACCGACGCGCTCGGCGAGGACTTCGCCCCGGCTCTGCCCCGGCTGGTCATGGAGGGCATCTTCACCCCGGCCGGCCCTACCGCTGGGGTGGCGGGGGAGGCGCCGCCGGAGACCGGGATCCGGGAGGTGGTCTACGCCGGTGGGCTCAGCCGGGCGTACGGCGTCGACCTGCTGGTGAAGGCGTTCTGTGGGCTGCCTGACGCCGACCTGCGGCTGCGGGTGTACGGCCGGGGTGAACTCGAGGAGTGGCTGCGCGACCAGGCCGCTGTGGATCCGCGCGTCGAACCGCCCGCGCTGCTGCCCCGGGAGGCGCTGCTGCCGCGGTTGGCCCGAGCGGCCGTGCTGGTGAACCCGCGTCCCGTCGGGCAGGACTTCGTCCGCTGGTCCTTCCCGTCGAAGCTCATCGAGTACCTGTCCACCGGCGTTCCGGTGGTGACGACCCGGCTGCCCGGCATACCCGAGGACTACCGGCCGTGGCTGGTCCTCGCCGACACGGACTCGGTCGAAGGGCTGCGGGACGCGGTCGACCGGGCGCTGCGGCTGTCACCCGGGGAGCGCGACCGGATCGGGCGTGGGGGCGCTGCCTTCGTCAGCGAGACCCGGGGGCCGTCCGCGCAGGGCCGCCGCATGCGTGACTTCCTCGCCGCACTGTCCGGTGCCGGGCAGGCCGACGTGCCGATCCCGGCCGCACCCGAGCCGGTCCGCCCGCGCTGACCGGCCGGGCTGCAGGGCAGACGGTCCTCCGGCAGTCCGTACCGGCCGGTGTCAGCGCCGTCCCACCGGGACGTGGCCGTTTCGGTCGACCGGATTCCGCATCGGCGCGAAGGTGTCGGGCCGTCGGCGTCGGCGTCGGCGTCGGCCACGGGGCGGTGGCGCCAGCACCACGGGCAACCGGGACCAGAGTGCCAGCACCAGCCAGGCGAACGGCGAGATCTCCCAGTGGCCGCTGAGCCAGATGGGCGTCCACCCGACGACGAGGCTTCCGACGAGCAGGGCGTTGTTGCGTCCGGACCGGGGCGCGGCATCCATGACCACGTGCGCGACCAGCGCGCCGAAGATGACGATCCCGATCAGGCCAGCGTCGTTCCCGAGCGTGAGCAGCAGGGAGTGTGCCCCGATACCGAAGTAGGGGTTGGTGCCCGGGAATGCTCCTACCCCGATGCCCACCAGCGGCGACTCCCAGAAGGACGCCTCGGCGATCGGCCAGACGAGGAGCCGTCCGGAGAGGTCGTCCAGCGGTCTGTTGAAGACGGTGTCGAACCACTCGGGCCGGTATGGGGTGAGGTGCCCGAACGGCACGACCGCCAGCATGAGGGCAGACACTGCCGCGGACCAGGCCCAGGCGGGCCGGTACACCCATGCGACCAGCAGGTACGCGGCGACGAGGGCGAGGGCGATGAGGCTGGCCCGGGTCCCGGTCAGCGTGACCGCGTGGACGAGCAGCGGGATGAGCGCCATGAGCGCTACCCGGACGAGCCGGTTCCCGGTTCGGGCGACCAGCAGCATGAGGCAGACGAGAGCGCCGGTGGTCAGCGCGTAGGCGGTGTAGTTGATGCCGACTCCATCGAGACCGACACGCAGTGACCCCTCCTCGGCGTCTTCCGCGAGGACGAGTCGGACCGCTGTCCACGTCGTGCCGCCGAGCAGGGCGCCGGCCACCACCAGCGCGCGGGCACGACTGGTCAGTACGTGACGGGCGGCGATCAGCAGGAACGCCACCGTCCACCACGCCTGTACCGCGACCTGGCTGGCCGCCACGTCGCGGGTCCACATCAGCGTCGCGGTGATCCAGCCGCAGAGCAGCAGGGCCAGGTAGTCCAGTGGTCCCAGCCGAGGAACACGTCCGCTGCCCAGCAGGGCTAGGCCGGCCAGCCACAGCCCGGATCCGTACAACATGCCGGGATCGACGGGTGCGATCGCGGCCGCCAGAGCGATCGGCGGCACGCCGAGCCAGGTCGGCCGGAAGCGGAGCTGCTCGGGTACGGCGTGTGCCGGCCCGGCGGCGCGTCGTGCCGGTCGGACGGAGTGTCGGAGCGCCGCCGCTGCCGGTGGCCGCGCCCCCGGCGCTTCCAGCGTGGACCCTCGCGCATCGGACCGATAGGCCACAGCTCTCCTCCTGCCCCGGACGGTGGTCGCTTAGCGTCCGCCTGACTCGGGCGACGACGAGGCCGCCGTCCTTTCCGCCCGGTGGGGCGGGGCCGGAGTCGACCCCGCCTGTCTCGGGAGGGTCAACGAAGCAGGGGTTCCGAGGTGGTGGTTCCCCGAGCCGGTCGCTCATGCTCACCCGGTCGAGGTCGCCGTCCGGCCCCGGTTGTGGCGGCTATCGGCGCGCTGACTTGCGGCAGTGTCCTTGGGCCAAATTTGCCCTTTCGGTTGGGCGGTGTGAGCCGGTTCGGATGGTTTCGCCTAGGTCGTAGGAAAATGGGT
Organism: Micromonospora sp. NPDC048040; assembly: GCF_055587185.1. Classification (NCBI taxonomy): domain Bacteria; kingdom Bacillati; phylum Actinomycetota; class Actinomycetes; order Micromonosporales; family Micromonosporaceae; genus Micromonospora; species Micromonospora sp. NPDC048040. The sequence continues at coordinate 129,641 of NZ_JBVJGT010000012.1, forward strand.
CTCCATGTGAATACTGCCCGTTCGTCCCGTTTGGCCGTTTCCCGGTCCTGGGCCGGCTCGTTGCGGGGATGTGACTGCCGCTGCCCGTGACCTGCGGCGCAGCCGTCGTGATCCGCCAGAAAGCGAGACGGGGAGCAACCAGTGACGTATTCGACCACCGGCCGCCGGGTTCTCATCACCGGCGGCACGGGTTCCTTCGGCAAGACGATGGTGCGGAGGCTCCTCGACCGCGGCGCCGGTGAGGTCCGGGTGTTCAGCCGTGACGAGGCCAAACAGGACGACATGCGCCGCATGCTCGGCGACGACCGGGTCCGCTACCACGTCGGGGACGTGCGCGACTACGACTCGGTGCTACGGGCCAGTCGGGGCATCGACCACATCTTCCACGCGGCGGCCCTGAAGCAGGTCCCCTCGTGTGAGTTCTTCCCGCTGGAGGCGGTGCGGACCAACATCCTGGGCAGCGCCAACGTCGTCGAGGCGGCGGAGCGCAACGGGGTGGGCTCGGTGGTGGTGCTGAGCACCGACAAGGCCGTCTACCCGGTGAACGCGATGGGCATGAGCAAGGCCCTGATGGAGAAGGTGGCCCAGGCGCACGCCCGGAACAACCCGAACAGCGCGACCACGGTCTCCTGCGTCCGGTACGGCAACGTCATGTACTCGCGTGGGTCGGTGATTCCGCTCTTCATCGAGCAGATCAAGGCGGGCCGGGCGCCGACGGTCACCGACCCGGGGATGACGCGGTTCCTGATGTCGCTGGCCGATTCGGTGGAGCTGGTCGAGCACGCCTTCCAGCACGCCCGGCCCGGCGACATCTTCATCCGCAAGGCCGCCGCCTGCACCATCGGCGACCTGGCGGAGGCGGTCTGCGCGCTCTTCGATGTGCCCGCCAAGCTCGATGTGATCGGCGTCCGGCACGGCGAGAAGCAGGACGAGACGCTGGCCAGCCGCGAGGAGCTCGCCCAGGCCGACGACTTCGGCGATTTCCTGCGGGTGCCGCTGGACGCCCGGGACCTGAACTATGCGCTCTACGTCTCCGAGGGTGGACTCGGCGAGGGGCCCACGGAGGACTTCAACTCCGCCAATGCGCCGCGGATGGGCGTACCGGAGATCATGGAGCTGCTGAAGACGCTGCCCGAGGTGCGCGCGGAGCTCGCCCTGCGGGACCCGGTGCTGGCATGCTGAGGCTCGCGGTCACCGGAGCCGGCGGCTTCCTCGGCTGGCACGTACGGGTGCTGCTGCGCGTCCTCGGCTGGCCGGACCCGGTCGTCGTCACCCGGGCGGAACTCGCCGACCCCGAGCGGGTCGCGGCGAAGGTCGGCGGGGTCGACCGGGTGCTGCACCTGGCCGGGGTCAACCGGGGCGAGCCGGCGGACGTGTCCGCCGGCAACGTGCAGCTCGCGGCCCAGCTCGCGCAGGGTCTCAAGCACTGCCCGACGCCGCCCGGGACGGTGGTCTTCGCCAACTCGGTGCAGGCCGGCAACGGCACGCCCTACGGCGACGCGAAGGCTGCCGCCGCCGGCATCCTTGCCGACACGGGCCTGTCGGTCGACGACGTCCTGCTGCCGAACCTGTACGGGGAACACGGGCGGCCTTTCTACAACTCCGCGGTCGCGACCTTCTGTCGGCTGCTCGCCGAGGGCGGCCGGCCGGAGGTGCACGCCGACCGGGAGCTGAGCCTGGTGCACGTCACCGACGCGGCGGCCCGGCTCGTCGGCGTTCCGGCCGGGGGATCGTGGGATCCGGCCATGCCGGCGCTGCGGATCGGCGTGCGGGCCCTCGCCGACCGGCTCGCCGACGTGGCCGCCACCTACCGGACGGGGGAGATCCCGGCTCTGCTGGACCGGCACGACGTCCGGCTGTTCAACACGTACCGGTCGCACTGCTTCCCCGCGCACTATCCGCTGGCGCTGCCGCGCCGGGCCGACACCCGGGGCGAGTTGGTCGAGACGGTCAAGGCGCACGGGGGAGGCGGCCAGACCTTCTGCTCCACGACCCGTCCCGGCATCACCCGGGGCGAGCACTTCCACCTGGCCAAGATGGAGCGGTTCGTCGTGCTGCACGGCACGGCCGAGATCAGCCTGCGCAGGGTCGGCGACACCGAGGTGGTGCGGTTTCCCGTCTCCGGCGACGAGCCGGTGCTGGTGGACATGCCCACCATGTGGGTGCACAAGCTGGTCAACACCGGATCGGACGAGCTGGTCACCATGTTCTGGACGAACGAGGTGTTCGACCCGGACCGGCCGGACACCTGGCCCGAACCGGTGGAGGCCCCCCGGGCGGAGCAGCCGGTGGTCGACGCGTGAGGATCGGCCTGGTCAGCCAGTGGTATCCGCCGGAAGAGGTGTTCATCCCCGGCAACCTGGCGCGCCAGTTGGCGGATCGGGGCCACGAGGTGCGGGTGCTCACCACCTTTCCGAGCTACCCGCACGGCCGCATCTTCCCGGGCTGGCGGCAACGCTGGCGGCACACCGAGGCTGACGGCCCGGTCACCGTCCGGCGGGTGCCCGCCTACCCCAGCCACGACACGTCCGCCGCCCGGCGCGCGCTGAGCCACCTCTCCTTCGGGGCCAGCAGCGCGCTGGGCGGCGTCCGTTGGTTGGCCGGCGCCGACGTCACCTACGTCTACCACCCGCCACCCACCTCGTTCGCCGCGGCGGCGATCGTCCGCGCGGCCCGGCGTACGCCGATCGTGCTCCACGTGCAGGACCTGTGGCCGGAGTCCGTGCTCGGGTCGGGCATGGCGCCGACCGGCCGGGCCGGCCGGGCGTTGCAGCGGGGGATCGCCGCGCTGATGCGCGCGACGTACCGCCTGGCCAGCGCCGTCGTGGTGATCTCGCCGGCGATGGCCGATCTGGTGGTGGCCCGTGGCGCGGACCCGGCCCGGGTCCGGGTGGTGTGGAACTGGACCGACGACGCGCTGTTCCGGCCGGTGCCGGCCACCGACGCGGCCCGCGCGGCGCTCGGCCACCGTGGACGCTGCACGGTGATGTTCGCCGGCAACATCGGCCTGTTGCAGGGCATCGAGACCGCGATCCGGGCGGCGGCCGCTGCCCGCGACCGGATCGACCTGGTGCTGGTCGGCTCCGGCGCGGACGAGGACGCCGCCCGGCGGCTCGCCGCAGACCTCGGTGCCGACAACGTCCGCTTCGTCGGCCGGCGCCCGGCCGAGCAGATGGCCGAGCTGTACGCCGCCGCGGACTGGCAGCTCGTCTGCCTGCGCCCCCTGCCCGCGTTGCGCGGCAGCATCCCGTCGAAGCTGCAGGCCGCCCTGGCCTGCGGCGCCCCGGTGATCGCCTCCGTGGGCGGCGACGCCGCGGCCCTGGTCCGCTCGACCGGCGTCGGGCTGGTCTCCCCGCCGGGAGACTGGCAGGCGCTCGCCGCGCGGTTCTCCGTCGCGGCGGCCGAGTCCCCGGCGGCGCGGGCGGAGCTGGGTCTGCGGGCCCGGCGCGTCTATCAGGAGCGCATGTCGCTGCGGGTGGGCGTGGACCAGTTCGAGGACATCATGAGCAAGCTGGCAGCAGAGAGAGGACGGGCATGACCCGGATCATGACGGTGGTCGGCACCCGACCCGAGATCATCCGGTTGTCCCGGGTGATCGCCCGGCTCGACGACACGGTGGACCACCTGCTGGTGCACACGGGGCAGAACTGGGACAGCACGCTCTCCGACGTCTTCTTCAAGGAGCTGCGGCTGCGCGAGCCGGACCGGTTCCTGCGGGTGGACACCTCGTCGCTCGGTCGCGTGCTGGGCGGCGTGCTGGTCGGCATGGAGGCGGTCGTCGCCGAGACGCGGCCGGACGCGCTGCTCGTGCTCGGCGACACCAACAGCTGCATCGCCGCACTGATGGCCCGGCGGATGCGGGTGCCGGTCTACCACATGGAGGCCGGCAACCGCTGCTTCGACCTGAACGTCCCGGAGGAGACGAACCGGCGGCTGGTCGACCACGTCGCCGACTTCAACCTGGTCTACACCGAGCACGCCCGGCGCAACCTGCTGGCCGAGGGGCTGCACCCGCGCCGGATCCTGCACACCGGCTCGCCCATGCGGGAGGTTCTGGAGCACTACCGGTCGGACATCGCCGCGTCGGCGGTCCTGCGACAGCTCGACCTCACGCCCGGTCGGTACTTCGTGGTCAGCGCGCACCGCGAGGAGAACGTCGACCAGCCGGCCCGCCTCCAGCGTCTGCTCGACTGCCTCAGGGCGGTCCGTGGCCGCTGGGGGCATCCGGTGCTGGTCTCCACGCACCCGCGTACCCGCAAGCGGTTGGAGGCGTTGGCGCCGGACACGACCGCCCTGGAGGGGATCGCGTTCCACGAGCCGTTCGGCCTCTTCGACTACGTGCACCTCCAGACCAGGGCCTACTGCACGCTCTCCGACAGCGGCACGATCAGCGAGGAGGCCGCGATCCTCGGCTTCCCTGCCGTGACGCTGCGCGAGTCGATCGAGCGTCCCGAGGCGTTGGACGCCGGCGGGATCATCATGACCGGGCTCGACCCGCAGGGCGTGGTCGAGGCGGTCGAGGTGACCGTAAACCAGGTCGCCGCCCAGGGGGTGCCGTGCCCGGTCGACTACCGGGTCCCGGACACCTCCCGTCGGGTGGTCGACTTCATCCTCTCCACCGTTCGGCGGCACCACGACTGGGCGGGCATCCGCCGCTGAGGTGTGTACGACAGGGCCGGCGACCGGAGCTCCGGTCGCCGGCCCTGTCGTGCCCCGTGCCGACAGGACCCGCCGCGGGCCCCGTACCCGGCCTGATCGGGCGTGCCCCGGGCCCCAGCGGGCGGGTCGACCGGGCCGGGCGGAGGACACCGGCCGCGCCGGGGCGAGGGGGACGCCGGCCGGGCTGGCGTTCTCCCTGGCGCGTAGACGCGGACGTGTGGACGCCGCCGACCCGGCGGGCCGGCGGCGTCCACGGGGAGACCTCAGCGCGACAACGGAACCTGCACCGGGGCGGCGTGGACAGGACCGGTCGGGTGGGCACAGAGCTGGGCGAGCTGGGCGACGACCTTCTCGGGGGCGTCGTACGGGTCGAGGCCGCTGACCTCCATCGGGTCCAGCGCGGGCACCGCCACGTGCGAGACCAGCGGGTGCAGCGGCCGGGTGTCGACCTCCCCGGTACCGAAGAGGTCCTCGTGCAGCTTCTCGCCGGGCCGCAGCCCCGTGTAGACGATCGGCACGCTGCTGTCCGCCTGCTCGGCCATCTGCCGCGCCAGGTCGGCGATGCGGACCGGCTCGCCCATGTCCAGCACCAGCGCCTCCCCGTCCCGCCCGATCTCGGCGGCCTGCAACACCAGGTGCACCGCCTCCTGCACCGTCATCAGGTAGCGGGTCACCTCGGGGTGCGTGACGGTGAGCGGTCGGCCCAGCTCGATCTGTCGTTGGAACGCCGTCACCACCGAACCGCGGCTGCTCAACACGTTGCCGAAGCGGACGCTGAGGAAGGTGCCGGGGAAGCGGGAGGCGGCGTGCGCGGTCAGCCGTTCGGTGATCCGCTTCGAGTAGCCGAGGACGCTGATCGGGTCGGCCGCCTTGTCGGTGGAGATGTTGACGAACCGGGCGACGTCGCGGCAGGCGTCGAGCACGGAGAGGGTGCCCCAGACGTTCGTCTTCACCGCCTCGCCGGGGTGCCGCTGGAGCAGCGTGAGGTGCTTGAGCGCGGCGGCGTGGAAGATGACCTCCGGCCGACGCTCGCGGATGATCCGTCGGATTCCCTCGTCGTCGCGAAGGTCGGCGAGGATCAGCTCGGGGCCGTCCAGCAGGGCCCGGCCGGCCAGCGACATCTGGAGGGCGTGCAGGGCCGACTCGTCGCGGTCGAGCATCATCAGCTCGCCCGGTTCCGCCTTCATCACCTGCCGGCACAGCTCCGAGCCGATGGAGCCGCCGGCGCCGGTGACCAGGATCCGTCGACCGCTGAGCCCGTTGGTGTCCAACGCCATGTCGGCGACCACCTGCCGGCGCCCGAGCAGGTCGCCGATCTGCACGTCGCGGACGTCGGTGACGGTGATCCGGTGGTCGACGAGGTCCCGGACGGGAGGCAGCACCTTGAACGCCGCCCCGGTCCGCAGCGTGGCCTCCCGAATCTGCCGGATCAGCGCGGCGTCGGCGTTCGCGACGGAGAAGATCACGGTCGTCGCGCCGGTACGCCGGACGGCCGCCGTGACGTCCCGCCGGCCGCCGAGCACGCGTACTCCGCCGATGCGCAGGTCCCGCTTGTCGGGGTCGTCGTCGAGGGCGCCCACGGGCCGGTACCGCCCGCGCGGGTCGCTGAGCATGGCCCGCAGCAGCCCCTGCCCGGCGTCGCCGAGCCCGAACAGCAGCACCGGGTTCGAGGACCGGACGTCCGGTCGCATGGCGAGGTCGCGGCGGTGCCGGTAGGTGAGCCGGGCGGCGAGCATGAACAGCAGCGCCAGGGCGCCCCCGACCAGCGGGGCGCTCGCCGGCACCGGCCGCACGCCGGCCGGGAGCAGCCCGACCAGCAGGATCGCGGCGGTGGTGGCCGCGGTGCCGGCGACCCCCTGCACCTCCTGGAGGCTGCCCAGCGGGTGGCGTCCGGAGTAGATCCGGCGCACCGCCGCGACGGCCACGTGCACGACGGCGGCGAGGGCGCCGCAGGCGACGGCGCGCGCGAGCTGGTCGGGCGTCAGGTCGAACTCGTAACGGAACCAGACCGCGGCGAGGAACCCGCAAACCCAGGCGGTGCTGTCGGTGGCGAGAAATCCGATGGTCCGGCGGCGCGCCCTGGACCGGTGTGACCCCTGCTCGCTGAGTCGGATGGTCTCTGTTTCCGGCGGCATCTGTGCTCCCTGTCCGTCTCCGACCGCTTCCGCCATGGGGCGGAAGGAGCTTTAGGCTACTTTAGTTGATACATGCCTAAAAGCGATGTTTGGGAGCTTTCGGGTTTGATGACCGAATTTTGGCCGAGGGGTCGAGACCGTGTCGGGTCAACGGGCGGGTACCCCCTTGACGACCACGCCGTCCGGCACGTCCCGCACGACGCAGGCACCCGCCCCGACCGTGCTGTTCCGCCCCACCCGCAGGCCCTGCAACACGGCCGCCGTCGTGCCGACGAGCACCCCCTCCGCCAGGTGGCAGTCGCCGGAGACGGCGGCGAGTGGGTTGACCGACACGAAGTCGGCGAGGGTGCAGTCGTGGCCCACGGTGGTGTTCTGGTTGAGGTGCACGTGCCGGCCGACGGTGACGTTCGTGGTGACGCGGGCCCCGGCGAAGGCGACGAAACCGGGGCCGTGCACGGTGTCCGGCCCGATCGTCGCCGCCGGGTGCACGAGGCTCGCCGCCGGCACGCCGTACGCGTCAACACGCCCCGCGACGGCCCGCCGGACGTGCGGGTCGCCGATGCCGATCACGTGGTGCGTTTCCGGGGGCGCGTCGCGCAGCCAGGCGACTCCGCCGAGGTAGGGGACGTCGAGCCGCTGCACCCGCTTCAGGTTCTCCTCGGACGGGCGGTCGTCGACGAACCCGAGGAGGCGCCAGCGCCGCCGGCCGGCCACGGCGTCCGCCGCCCGGGCGATCGTCAGGACCTCCCGGCCGTGGCCACCGCAGCCGACGACCACCAGGGGAGTCGTCACGCCGTCGACGCCCCCGCCCGCACCGCCAGGAACTCGTCCACGGCGGCGAGGACGTGGCCGATCTGTGCCTCGTCAAGGACGCTGCCACTCGGCAGGGCCAGCCCGTCGGCGAACAACCGCTCCGCCGCGCCGGTGACGAGACGCTCGGCGGTGGCGTACGCCGGTTGCAGGTGCATCGGCTTCCAGACCGGTCGGGTCTCGATGTCCCGCAGGGCCAGGTGGGCCGCCAGGTCGGCGGCCCGCCACCCGGACCGCTCCGGATCGACCGCGATGGTCGTCAGCCAGCAGTTGGAGCCCGCGTCCTCCGCGCCGAGCAGGCGTACGCCGGGGACTGGGGCGAAGAGCTTGGCGTACCGGTCGCGAAGCTGCCGGCGCCGGGCGATCATCCCGTCCAGCCTGACGAGCTGGGCTCGGCCGAGCGCGGCGAGCAGGTTGCTCAGCCGGTAGTTGTAGCCCGTCTCGCGGTGCTCGTAGTGCGGCGTCGGTTCGCGGGCCTGGGTTGCGAGGTACCGGGCCCGGGCCAGCAGGGCCGTGTCGTCGGAGACGAGCATGCCGCCGCCCGACGTGGTCATGATCTTGTTGCCGTTGAAGGAGAGGATGCCCGCCTGGCCGAAGGAGCCGGCGGGCCGGCCGCGATGGGTGGCGCCGAGGGCCTCGGCGGCGTCTTCGACGATCGGGACGCCCGCCGCGTCGCAGACCGGCAGCAGCGCGGTGTAGTCGACGCAGCTGCCGAAGAGGTCCACCGGAACGACCGCCCCGACACGCTGGCCCCGGAAGGTCAGGTTTCGGATCAGCTCGGCGACGAGAGCGACGTCGACGTTGCCGGTGTGCGGGTCGCAGTCGACGAAGACCGGTCGGGCGCCGGCGTACCGGACCGCGTTCGCGGTCGCCACGAACGTCAGCGTCGGCACGATGACGGCATCCCCGGGCCCGACTCCCACCCCGAGCAATGCCAGGTGCAGCGCGGCCGTGCCGGAACTTACGGCAACGGCCCCGCGGGCGCCCACCCTCGCGGCGACCTCGCACTCGAACGCGTCGAGGTCCGGCCCGACGGGCGCGACCCAACCGGACCGCAGGGCGGCGACGACGTACGACTCCTCCAGCGGCCCGACGTCGGGCGCAGACAAATGGATGGTGCGGCTCATCGGCCACCTCCGGCGGGAACGGTCAGGGTGGTCTCCCGGCCCGGCGCGGCGGGAACGAGCGAGGGCGTGCCGAGGAACTCCGGCGCGGTGGCCGAGCCCGCCGCGGAGATCCCCTCGCGGCGCAGCACGGCGCGGACGGTCGCGGCGAGGATCGACAGGTCCAGCCGCAGGCTGCGATGGTCGACGTACCAGACGTCAAGGTCCAGCTTCTCCTCCCAGCCCAGGCTGTTGCGTCCACGTATCTGGGCCAGCCCGGTGACGCCCGGCCTGACCTCGTGCCGCCGGGCCTGGGTGGGGGAGTAGCGCGGCAGGTACTGGGTGAGCAGGGGACGGGGGCCGACCAGGCTCATGTGGCCGCGCAGCACGTTCCACAGCGTCGGCAGCTCGTCCAGGCTGGTGGAGCGCAGGAACCGCCCCAGCGGCGTCAGCCGGTCCCCGTCGCACACCCGTCCCCGCCGCGGATCGGGCGGGAGCATGGTGCGGAACTTGACCAGCTCGAACACCTGGCCGTGCCGGCCGGCGCGCGGCTGCCGGAACAGCACCGGCCGGCCGAGCCCCGCGGCCACCAGCGCCGCCACCACGAGGACGAGCGGCGCGGTCAGCACCAGCAGCACCACGGCTGCCGTCAGGTCGATGGCCCGCTTGAGGCCCTCCGGTCGGGCCCGCTCCGCCAGATCCCCCGGCGCGTTCACGGAACCATGCACGGTGTCGACCTCCAAGCCAATCGAGTCATTATGGACCAGACAGGTTGTATCAGGCATGAAAGCGTCAAGCGGGCAGAATCGCCCCACTAGGTTCTGATTCCGACAGGTCAACCGCCCAACCGTCCGCCAGGACTCGGTCGGCTACCAAGACGTGACCTTCGATCCGGCCCGACCGGCAGTAGAGTCCTCGACCGTCGACAGGGCGAGGGGGAGGACCGTGCTGCACCTGAGGGTGATCGCTCCACCGGACCAGTCCGCCGCGGTGGCCGAGCTGCTGGCCGCCGACCCCGGGGTGACCCATCTGGCCGTGCTCGCCGGCGCCGCCCGCCAGCCCGAGGGCGACCTCATCCTCTGCGACGTGGTCCGGGAGAGCGCCGACGGCGTGCTGCGCGACCTGCGGCAGCTCGGCGTGGAGGCACGCGGGGCCATCGCGGCCGACGACGTGGAGCTGGCCATCTCCGCGGCGGCCGACCGGGCGGCCCGGACGGCGCCCGGCAGCGGCGCGGACGCGGTGGTCTGGGACGAGATCGCCGCCAAGACCGGCGAGCAGACGGAACTGTCCGCCACCTACCTTGTGCTGATCACCGTCGCCACCATGCTCGCCGGCATCGGTGTCCTGCTCGACCAGCCGATCCTCATCGTCGGCGCGATGGTCGTCGGCCCCGAGTTCGGCCCCCTGGCCGCGCTCTGTGTGGCGCTGCTGCGCCGCAGGCTGCCGGTCATCGTCCGGTCGGTGCAGGCGCTGGTGGTCGGTTTCCTCGTCGCCATGGTGGTCACCGTGCTCAGCACCTGGGCGCTGACCGCCGCCGGTCTGGTCGACCGCGGGATGCTGTTGGCCGATCGCCCGCTCACGGACTTCATCTGGCGGCCGGACGCGCTCTCCTGGGTGGTCGGCCTGCTCGCCGGTGTGGCCGGCATGCTCTCGCTGACCTCGAAGAAGTCCGGCAGCCTGGTCGGGGTGCTGATCTCGGTGACCACGGTGCCGGCCGCCGCGAACGTGGCCGTCGCCGCCGCGTACGGCGTCTGGCACGAGGCGGCCGGCTCGGCCCTCCAGTTGGTGATCAACCTCTGCGCGATCGTGCTCGCCGGCCTGGTCACGCTGGTGGTGCAGCAGTCGTGGTGGTGGTACCTGGCCCGGCGCGGCCCCGGGCCCGGCCGGGCCCGTCCCTGACCCCCGTCAGGGCCCCTCGTCACCGCCGTCCAGCCGGCGGGTGAGCAGCGTGCGCAGCGGGATGGACTCGCCGTCCCGGCCACCCGCGCCGACGACCAGCGGCGGCGGGCTGGGCTGCGGCTCGGCCCCGAGCAACCGGGCGCGCAGGCCGCCCGACACGGTCAGCAGGTGGAACCGCCCGTCCACGTCGACCGCCCGGGTCCGGGCCCGGTCGACGTACCAGCCGCGCAGCCGCGTCCGGTAACGGCCGCGCCCGTCGTAGGCCCGGGCCGTGAGCCGTTCCGTGGGCAGCCCGCGCCGGATCGCCTCGGCGACGAACCAGGCCACGAGCTCCGCCGCCTGCGCCTGCTCGGCCGCCCGGCGCCGCTCGTCGGCCGCCGCGTGCGCCCGCACCGCCCGTCGCTGCCGCTCCCGCCACTCCAGGCCGTCGCCCTCGTCCACGACCGCGACGGTACGCCGCGCGGCCCGCCCCCGGTACCTGTGGCTCCCCGCGCGGCCCGCCCCGGTACCGGTTGCTTCCGCGCCGTCCGCTGATCTCGGGCAGCGGTCGCCACCGGCCGCACCCGCCGGCCTCGGGCCCGCCGGGCGGTGCGCGTTCGCGCCCGCCCGGCGGGATGACCTCAGGCCAGGCCGGCCCGGCGCAGCGCGTCGGCCATGGCGCTGTTGGCCGCTGCCGGCGCGGCGCCGCCCCGGCCGCCCTGCCGCTGCGGCGACCCGCCGCGCCCGCCGCGTCCGCCCTGCCCACCGCCGTCCCGGCCACCCCGGTCGCCGCGCGGCCCGCCCTGCCCGGGCTGCCCGCCGCGCTCGCGGCGACCGCCCTCCGGACCGCCGCGACCGGCGCCGGCCTCCGCGTCGTCCTCCAGCCGCAGGGTGAGCGAGATCCGCTTGCGGGGCACGTCGACGTCGAGCACCTTGACCCGGACCACGTCGCCGGACTTGACCACCTCGCGCGGGTCCTTCACGAACGTCCGGGACATGGCCGAGACGTGCACGAGGCCGTCCTGGTGGACCCCGACGTCCACGAACGCGCCGAACGCGGCCACGTTGGTGACCACGCCCTCCAGCACCATCCCGGGCGTCAGGTCGCTGATCTTCTCCACGCCCTCCACGAAGGTGGCGGTGCGGAACTCCGGCCGGGGGTCGCGGCCCGGCTTCTCCAGCTCGGCGAGGATGTCCGTGACGGTGGGCAGGCCGAAGGTGTCGTCGACGAAGTCGGTGGCCCGCAGCCCGCGCAGGATGGCGCTCCTGCCGATCAGGGACCGCACGTCCTGCCCGGTGCTGGCCAGGATCCGGCGCACCACCGGGTACGCCTCCGGGTGCACGCTGGACGAGTCCAGCGGGTCGGCGCCGCCCGGGATGCGCAGGAAGCCCGCGCACTGTTCGAACGCCTTCGGCCCGAGCCGCGGGACCTTCTTCAGCTCGGCCCGGGTGCGGAACGGCCCGTTGGCGTCGCGGTGCAGCACGATGTTCTCCGCCAGCCCGGCGCCGATGCCCGACACCCGGGTCAGCAGCGGCGCGGAGGCGGTGTTGACGTCGACCCCGACCGCGTTGACACAGTCCTCGACCACCGCGTCCAGCGACCGGGAGAGCTTCACCTCGGACAGGTCGTGCTGGTACTGGCCGACGCCGATCGAACGCGGGTCGATCTTGACCAGCTCGGCGAGCGGGTCCTGCAGGCGGCGCGCGATGGAGACCGCGCCGCGCAGCGAGACGTCCAGCCCGGGCAGCTCCTGGGCGGCGTACGCGGACGCGGAGTAGACCGACGCCCCTGCCTCGGAGACCACCACCTTGGTCAGGTTGAGCTGCGGGTGCCGCTTGATCAGCTCCCCGGCCAGCTTGTCCGTCTCCCGGCTGGCGGTGCCGTTGCCGATGGCGATCAGCTCGACGCCGTGCGCGCCGGCGAGCCGGGCGAGGGTCTCGATCGAGGCGTCCCACTGCCGGCGCGGCTCGTGCGGGTAGATCGTGTCGGTGGCGACCACCTTGCCGGTGGCGTCCACCACGGCGACCTTCACGCCGGTGCGCAGGCCCGGGTCCAGCCCCATCGTGGGCCGGGTGCCGGCGGGCGCGGCGAGCAGCAGGTCGCGCAGGTTGGTGGCGAAGACCCGCACCGCCTCCTCCTCGGCCGCCTGCCACAGCCGCATCCGCAGGTCGGCGCCGAGGTGGATGAGGATCCGGGTGCGCCAGGCCCAGCGCACCGTGTCGGCCAGCCACCGGTCGGCCGGCCGGCCCTTGTCGGTGACGCCGAACCGGCCGGCGATCGCCGCCTCGTAGCGGCTCGGCCCGGTGGGCGCCGCGTCGGCCTCGCCGGCCTCCTCGGGCTCCATGGTCAGGTCGAGCACGCCCTCCTTCTCGCCCCGGAACATGGCGAGGATCCGGTGCGAGGGCAGCTTCGGGTACGGCTCGGCGAAGTCGAAGTAGTCGGCGAACTTCGCGCCGGCCGACTCCTGCCCGTCGCGTACCCGCGAGACGAGCCGGCCCCGCGACCACATCTGCTCGCGCAGCGTGCCGATCAGGTCGGCGTCCTCGGCGAACCGCTCGATGAGGATGGCCCGGGCGCCCTCCAGGGCGGCGGCGGGGTCCGCGACCCCCCTGTCCGCGTCGACGTAGCCGGCGGCGGCCTCGCGGGGATCCCGGGACGGGTCGGCCAGCAGCGACTCGGCGAGCGGCTCCAGCCCCGCCTCGCGGGCGATCTGCGCCCGGGTCCGCCGCTTGGGCTTGTAGGGCAGGTAGATGTCCTCCAGGCGGGACTTCGAGTCGGCCGCCATGATCTGCGCTTCCAGGGCCTCGTCGAGCTTGCCCTGGCCGCGGATCGACTCCAGCACCGCCGCGCGCCGCTCGTCCAGCTCGCGCAGGTAGCGCAGCCGCTCCTCCAGGGTGCGCAGCTGGGTGTCGTCGAGCAGGCCGGTGGCCTCCTTGCGGTAGCGGGCGATGAACGGCACGGTGGCGCCGCCGTCGAGCAGCTCCACGGCCGCCCGTACCTGGCGCTCGGCGACGCCGAGCTCCTCGGCGATCCGCTGATGAACAGAGAGGGTCACGATCTCGATCCGCCTTCGGTGTGGGTTCCGCTGAGCATTGTGCCGGCCCCCACCGACTGCCGTCGCCGCCCCCGCCCCGGCGCGTCGCCGCCCTGCCCGAGCGCGCCGCCGCACTGCCCCGGCGAGCCCGTCCCGGCACGTCGCCGCTCCGCCCGGTGCCGCCTCCTCGGTCCGGCGCCCATCGCCGCCCTCCCGGCGGGCGTGCCGGCGGCGACCGGTCGTCGGTCCGGCCCGTCCTGCGCTAGCGTGGCGATCATGGAACCTCCCGCGGACCCGCGGGCCCGGCGGCTCTTCGGCGGCAGCGCCCGGGCCCTCGGTGACCTCGCCGCCAGCCCGTTCCGGGCCGACCGGGACCGGATCGTGGCCTCGCCGTTCTTCGCCCGGCTGAACGGTGTCACCCAGGTGGTCAGCCCCGGCGGCTCCGGCCTGCTGGTGCACAACCGGCTGACCCACAGCCTCAAGGTCGCCCAGGTGGCACGCGCGATCGCCGAGCGGCTCACGGCCGACGGCGAGCACCGTGACCTGCTGGAGAAGTTGGGCGGCTGCGACCCGGACGTGGTGGAGGCCGCCGCCCTCGCGCACGACCTCGGCCACCCGCCGTTCGGGCACCTGGGGGAGCGGGTGCTGGACCGGCTGGCCCGGCAGCGGCTCGGGCTCACCGACGGCTTCGAGGGCAACGCCCAGTCGTACCGGATCGTCACCAGCACCGAGATCCGCGGCGCGGCGACCACCGGCCTGGACCTCACGGCGGCGGTGCGGGCGGCCATGCTGAAGTACCCGTGGACGCGCCTGGACCATCCGGACCCGCACCCCCGCCTGCTGGACCCACCGCCGCGCGGTGCCACCCCGCCGCCCGACGACCCCGGCAGCGGCTCCTCGAAGTTCGGCGCGTACCGGACGGAGGTCGACGACCTGCGGCAGGCTCGGGAGCCGTTCGTCGGCCGGATTCCGGACTGGCAGCAGACCGTCGAGGCGTCGGTGATGGACACGGCGGACGACATCGCGTACGCGATCCACGACGTGGAGGACTTCTACCGCGTCGGGGTGCTCCAGCAGGGCGCGGTCTCCGCCGAGCTGATGGCCTGGCAGCGCGAGAGCGGGCACTTCCGGGCCATCACCGACGCGGCCCTGACCGCCGCGGCCCGCCGGCCCGGCTCGGCGATCGAGCGGCTGCGCCGGCAACTGCACCGCAAGGACGCCTGGATCGCCGACGACGAGGCGTTCGCCGCCGCCGTCGAGCACGTCCGCGAGGAGCTGGTGGAGGGGCTGCTGGCGATGCCCTTCGACGGCTCCATCGAGGCGGAGCAGTACGTGGCCCGCTTCTCCGCCCGCTGGACCACCCGCTTCGTCGACGCGATCACGGTGGTCGAGCAGCCCTCGGTCCGCTCCGGCCACGTGCTGCTCGCCCCGGCGCAGTGGCACGAGGTGCAGGTGCTCAAGTTCGTCCACCACCGGTTCGTGCTGGCCCGGCCCGACCTGGCCCTGCACCAGCGCGGGCAGGCCCGGCTGCTGGGCACCCTGGTGGAGGCGCTGCTGGACTGGCTGCTCGACCCCGAGGAGGAGTCCCGGCTGCCACGCCGCCTGCACGACCTGGTGGAGCTGGCCGAGGCGGAGCTGCACCCGCGTACGCCGGACCGGCTCGGCAAGGCCCGCGGCCGGGCGATCGTCGACTTCGTCGCCCAGCTCACCGACGGGCAGGCGGTCGCCATGCTGGACTCCCTGTCGGGCCGCTCCGGCGCGCTCTGGACCGACGCGTTCGTCCTCTGAGGACGGTCAGGCGACGGCCTGCCACCAGCCGTCGACGGCCGGCGGGTCGTCCACCACCACCCGCTCGCCGGGGCGGGGCACGGCGAGCCGCACGTCGCGGGCCTTCGCTTCGGCCCAGATCCGGTCCACCGGCTCCGACCAGTCGTGCAGGGCGAGGTTGAACGTCGCCCAGTGCACGGGGAGGAGCAGCCCGCCGCGCAGGTCGAGGTGGGCGGCGACGGCCTCCTCGGGGAACATGTGGATGCTCGGCCAGGCCCGGTCGTACGCGCCGATCTGCATCAGCGTGACGTCGAACGGCCCGTGCTCGGCGCCGATCGCGGCGTAGCCGTCGAAGTAGCCGGAGTCGCCGGTGTAGAAGACGTTCCGGTGCGCGCCGGCCACCACCCAGGAGCCCCACAGCGTGCCGTCGCGGCGCAGCCCCCGGCCGGAGAAGTGCTGGGCGGCGGTGGCGGTGATCTCCAGCCCGGCGACCCGGTGGCTCTCGGACCAGTCCAGCTCGACGATCCGCGCCGCCGGGACGCCCCAGCGGTCCAGGTGCGCGCCCACCCCGAGCGGCACCAGGAACGGCGCCGACTGGAGGTCGGTCAGCGCCCGGACGGTCGCCAGGTCGAGGTGGTCGTAGTGGTCGTGCGAGATCAGGATCGCGTCGACCGGGGGCAGCTCGTCGAGGCGGACCGGCATCTCGTGCAGGCGGCGGGGGCCGACCAGGGCCGACGGCGAGCACCGCTCGCTCCACACCGGGTCGAGCAGCACCTTGCGGCCCTCGATCTCGATCAGCGCGGAGGCGTGGCCGTACCAGACGACGTTCAGCTCGCGTGCGACGTCGGTGGCCGGGGCGGCGCCCGGGCGCAGCAGCGGCACCGGGGCGCTCGGGCGGCGCTTCTGCTTGCCGAAGATCAACTCGCGGATCAGGCCCCGGTCGGGCGTGCCGGCCATCGAGCGGGCGCCGCCGGGGTTGTGGAAGGTGCCGTCGCGGAACTGCGGCGAGCGCGCCGCCCGCTCCGCCCGCGCGCCGGTGAGCCGGCCGCCGAGCGCCGCCGGCACGTCCCGGGCCACCCACGCCAGCCCGGCCAGCGCGGCCAGCCCGGCCGCCCCGCGCAGCTGGCGCCCCAACGCCCGGTCGAGTCCCGCGCGTTCCGCTGGTGCGCCCATCGCCGTCCCTCCGCCGTGTCCCGTCGTACACGGTAGCCGGGTCTCCGGCGGGTCTGCGGGCGGTCAGGGTGGCCCCGGCCGCACGCCCGCCGGGACCACCCGCGCCGCGCGGCGGCTCAGCCGCCGTTGCTGGGCCGCTGCACGGCCGGACGATGGATGGCGCCGGTGCCGGTGAGGCGGTCGACCGCGGCGAGGAAACGCCGGCCCATCCGGGCCCGGGCCTCGACGGCGGGATGGGTGGCGCCGTAGTCGTCGGCGCCGGCCTGCCCGTCGGCGAAGAGGGCGTACGTCAGCAGGGGCGCGCCGGCCGCGTCGAAGATCACCCCGGCCTCGTGCCGGGCGTCGGCGAACCAGCCGGCCTTGGTGGCGATCCGGGCCCGCTCGGCCGAGGACATGACGCGCCGGACCCCGTCGGTGTACGCGACGGGGGCGCGCAGCAGCCGCAGCACGAACGCCGTGGCGGCCGGCGAGAGCAGGGTGCCGCCCACCAGGGCGCGCAGCAGGTCGTGGGTCTCCCGGGGGGTGCTGGTGCCGAGGAAGAACCGGTTCGGGTTGGCCACCGGCTGCACCTGCGTGTTCGGGAAGCCCTTGTCCCGCAGGATCTGGTTGAGTTCGGCGGCGGGGCAGACCAGGCCGCACAGCCGCACCGCCGTGTCGTCGGAGACGGTCAGCAGGTTGGCCAGCGCGTGGCCGAGCGTCACCGAGCTGGGGTAGGCGCCGTCCAGGCTGAACATGCCGTCCCCGCCGGGCACCACGATCGCGGCGGTGACCTCGACCCGCTGGTCGAGCGCCAGCAGCCCCCGGTCGACCTTGTCCAGCACCGCCGCCGCCACCGCGATCTTGTTGACGCTGTACGCCTCGATCCGCCGGTCCGGCTCGTCGGCCACCGCCACCGCCGGCTCGCCGGCCGGGTCGGCGACGCTGACGTACGCCTGCCAGTTGCCGCCGGCGCGGTCGGTCTCCCGCGCGTAGCTCTCGGCGACCCGACGGGCGGCCTGCCGGGGTGTGGCCGGAGCCGGTTCGGTGACCTCGGGGGCGGCGGACGCCGGCGCGGCGGCGCCGAGCACCGTCCCGGCGGTGGCCACCGTGCCGAGTCCCAGCGCGGTCCTGCGGTTCACCCGGATCGTCAATCGTCTCTCCCGTCGTGGTGGTCGGCCGTGCTCTCCGGCCCACCACCCTAGGCGAAACGATCGACGCCGGTGATCCCACGACGCGCTCACCCGGCCGATCCCGCTGGTCGCGCCGGTGACGACCACCGTCCGGCTCACGGCGCGAGCACGACCTTGACGCAGCCGTCCCGCTTCTTCTGGAACATCTCGTACGCCTGCGGCGCCCGCGCCAGCGGCACCCGGTGGGTGCGCAGGTCCTCCACGCCCAGCGGGTCGTCGTCGGAGAGCAGCGGGATGATCTCGTCGGTCCACCGACGCACGTGGCACTGGCCCATCCGCACCTGGATGCCCCGGTCGAACATCTCCATCAGCGGCATCGGGTCCACCTCGCCGCCGTACACGCCGGAGATGGAGACGGTGCCACCGCGCCGGACCGCCTTGAGCGCCGCCTTGAGCACGACGAGCCGGTCGACGCCGACCTTGTCGGTCATGGTCTGGGCGAGTTTGTCGGGCAGCAGCCCGGCGGCGGTCTGGGCGATCTTGCCGAGGGGAGCGCCGTGCGCCTCCATGCCGACGGCGTCGATCACCGCGTCGGGGCCGCGCCCGTCCACCAGGTCGATCAGCGCACCGGGCACGTCGTCCAGCTCGCTGACGTCGAGCACCTCGATGCCGTGCCGGCGCGCCATCGCCAGCCGCTCCGGAACCAGGTCCAGCCCGATCACCCGGTCGGCGCCGAGGTGCCGGCCGACGCGCGCGCAGAACTGGCCGACCGGGCCGAGCCCGAAGACGGCGAGGGTGCCACCGCGCGGGGTGTCCGCGTACTTCACCGCCTGCCACGCCGTCGGCAGGATGTCGGACAGGTAGAGCCACCGCTCGTCGGGCCCGGTCTCCGGCACCTTGATCGGGCCGAACAGGGCGTGCGGTACCCGCAGGTACTCCGCCTGCCCGCCGGGCACCGAGCCGTAGAGCGAGGTGTAGCCGAACAGCGCGCCGCCCTTGCCCTCGGACGTCACCTGGGTGGTCTCGCACTGGGCGTAGAGCTGCCGCTGGCACATCCAGCAGGTGCCGCAGGAGATGTTGAACGGCACCACCACCCGGTCGCCCGGCTTGAGCCGGGTCACCCCCGGGCCGACCTCCTCGACGATGCCCATCGGCTCGTGGCCGAGGACGTCGCCGGGCTTGAGGTACGGCCCGAGCACCTCGTAGAGGTGCAGGTCGGAGCCGCAGATGGCGGTCGAGGTGATCCGGACGATCGCATCGGTCGGCTCCTCGATCCGCGGATCCGGCACCTCCTCGACCCGTACGTCCCGCTTGCCCTGCCAGGTCAGTGCCTTCATGTCCCGATGTCCCCTCTCGCATCCTCCGGTGGACTGCTACCCGTCCACGCCGGCTTGAACCGGGCGTGAACCGGACCCGCCGGCCGGCTGCCCGACGGCCCGGTCGGTTGCCTGGTTGCCTGGTTGCCTGGCTGTCCGGTCCGTGAGTGCCGGCGTCAGACAGTGGGCGTCGGGGCGCGGCTGGGCGGCTGGCCGTCCCGGGTGGCGGCGGCGAGTTGGTGAGGTGGGTCGGGGGCACGTGGTGGCTGTCGAGCTGCCCCGTGGGGCGGGGCAGGGTGGTTGGTGACGTGCTGCGGGCGTGACGGCGGCGGGCGGGCGAGTGCCGGAAAGCGGGCGGGCCGCCGCACCCGCAGGGGTGCGACGGCCCGCCGTCGGCGTGCTGCCGGAAGGGGTCAGGCGCCGGGGGTGTTGTCGCCCCGCTTCGAGGTGGCCATCAGGTAGTCGCGGTTGAGTCGGCCGATCGTGTTCAGCGGGATGCCCTTCGGGCAGACCACGGTGCACTCACCGGCGTTGGTGCAGCCGCCGAAGCCGGCCTCGTCGTGCGCGTCGACCATGCCGATCACCCGGGTGTAGCGCTCCGGCTGACCCTGCGGCAGCAGCGAGAGCTGGGTGATCTTGGCGGCGGTGAAGAGCATGCCGGAGCCGTTGGGGCAGGCGGCCACGCAGGCGCCGCAGCCGATGCACTCGGCCGCCTCGAAGGCGGCGTCGGCGTTGGCCTTGGCGACCGGGGTGGAGTGTGCCTCGGGGGCGCTGCCGGTCGGCGCGGTGATGTAGCCGCCGGCCGCGATGATCTTGTCGAACGCGCCCCGGTTGACCACCAGGTCCTTGATGACCGGGAACGCCCGGGCCCGCCACGGCTCGATGTCGATCGTGTCGCCGTCGGAGAACTGCCGCATGTGCAGCTGGCAGGCGGTGGTGCCGCGCTGCGGCCCGTGCGCGTTGCCGTTGATCATCAGGCCGCACATGCCGCAGATGCCCTCGCGGCAGTCGTGGTCGAACGCCACCGGCTCCTCGCCGGCGAGGATCAGCCGCTCGTTGAGCACGTCGAGCATCTCCAGGAACGACATGTCCGGGGAGACGTCGTCGACCTTGTAGGTCACCATCCGACCCTTGTCCTCGGGGCCGGACTGGCGCCAGATGCGCAGGGTCAGGTTCACTTGTAGCTCCGCTGCGTGGGGTGGACGTATTCGAACTTCAGGTCTTCCTTGTGCAGCACCGAGGGCTCGCCGGTGGCGGTGAACTCCCAGGCCGCGACGTACGCGAACCGCTCGTCGTCGCGTTCCGCCTCGCCGTCGGGCGTCTGGTGCTCGGCCCGGAAGTGGCCGCCGCAGGACTCCTCGCGGTGCAGGGCGTCGATGCACATCAGCTCGGCCAGCTCGAAGAAGTCGGCCACCCGGCCGGCCTTCTCCAGCGACTGGTTGAGCCCCTCGCCGGTGCCCGGCACCCGGACCCGCTGCCAGAACTGGTCGCGCAGGGCGCGGATCTCGTCGATCGCCTTGCGCAGCCCGGTCGCGCTGCGCTCCATGCCGCAGTGCTCCCACATGATCTGGCCCAGCTCGCGGTGGAACGAGTCGACGGTCCGGTCGCCGTCGACCGCCAGCAGCCGCTGGATGCGGTCCTCGACGTCGGCGCGTGCCTGCACGGCCGCCGGGTGGCTGGCGTCGACCTTGTCGAACGGCCCGGCCGCCAGGTAGTTGGCGATGGTGTTCGGCAGCACGAAGTAGCCGTCGGCCAGGCCCTGCATCAGAGCCGAGGCGCCGAGCCGGTTCGCGCCGTGGTCGGAGAAGTTCGCCTCGCCGACCACGAACAGGCCCGGGATGGTCGACTGGAGGTCGTAGTCGACCCAGAGGCCGCCCATCGTGTAGTGCACGGCGGGGTAGATCCGCATCGGGACCTCGTACGGGTCCTCGCCGGTGATCCGCTCGTACATCTCGAAGAGGTTGCCGTACTTGGCCTCGATGGCCTTGCGGCCGAGCCGGTTGATCGCGTCGGCGAAGTCCAGGTAGACGCCGAGCCCCGTCTGGCCGACGCCGCGTCCCTCGTCGCACACGTTCTTGGCGGCGCGGGAGGCGATGTCCCGGGGGACCAGGTTGCCGAAGGAGGGGTAGATCCGCTCCAGGTAGTAGTCCCGCTCGTCCTCGGGGATGTCCTTCGGGCTGCGGGTGTCGCCCTTGGCCTTGGGCACCCAGACCCGGCCGTCGTTGCGCAGCGACTCGCTCATCAGGGTCAGCTTCGACTGGTGGTCGCCGGAGACCGGGATGCAGGTCGGGTGGATCTGCGTGTAGCAGGGGTTGGCGAAGTACGCGCCCTTGCGGTGCGCCCGCCAGGTGGCGGTGACGTTGCAGCCCTTGGCGTTGGTGGAGAGGTAGAAGACGTTGCCGTAGCCGCCGGAGGCGAGCACGACCGCGTCCGCGAACTCCGTGGTGATCTCGCCGGTGACCATGTCCCGGACGACGATGCCCCGGGCCTTGCCGTCGACGACGATCAGCTCCAGCATCTCGTGCCGGGCGTTCATCTCGACGTTGCCGAGGCCGATCTGCCGCTCCAGCGCCTGGTACGCGCCGAGCAGCAGCTGCTGACCCGTCTGGCCCCGGGCGTAGAAGGTGCGTTGCACCTGCGCCCCGCCGAAGGAGCGGGTGTCCAGCAGGCCGCCGTACTCGCGGGCGAACGGGACGCCCTGGGCGACGCACTGGTCGATGATGTTGACCGAGACCTCGGCCAGCCGGTGCACGTTCGACTCCCGGGACCGGAAGTCGCCGCCCTTGACGGTGTCGTAGAAGAGCCGGTGCACCGAGTCGCCGTCGTTGCGGTAGTTCTTGGCGGCGTTGATGCCGCCCTGCGCGGCGATGGAGTGCGCCCGGCGCGGGCTGTCCTGGTAGCAGTAGGACTTGACCCGGTAGCCCTGCTCGGCGAGCGTGGCGGCGGCCGAGCCGCCGGCCAGGCCGGTGCCGACCACGATCACGGTCATCTTCCGGCGGTTGGCCGGGTTGACCAGCTTGGCCTCGAAGCGGCGGCGGTCCCAGCGGGTCTCGATCGGGCCCTCGGGAGCCTTGGTGTCGGCGATCGGGTCGCCCTCGGTGTAGAGATCCATGTCAGGACACCAATCCGGTGAGTACGGCGAACGGGACCACCAGGAAGCCGGCGCAGAGCGCGACGGCGAAGACCAGCGCGGCGGTGCGCGCCCGGCGCTCGCCCTTCGGGGTCTGCTGCCCCAGGCTGCGGAACGCGCTGAACGCCCCGTGCCGCAGGTGGAAGCCCAGCGCGACGATCGCCAGGGTGTAGAAGAGCGTGACGTACCAGCGCTCCGGCGCGAAGTCGGCGACGACGTTGGCGTACGGCTTCGTCGGGTCGCCGACCGGGTTCAGGTGACCGGTGGTCAGGTCCAGCAGGTGGTAGATCACGAAGAGCAGGATGATCACCCCGCCCCAGCGCATCGTGCGGGCCGCGTAGCTGCCCTGGACCTTCGGGCGGTGTGCGTACCGGACCGGGCGGGCGGCGCGGGAGCGCCGGGCCAGGGCGGTGGCGGCGGCGATGTGCGCCACGACGGCGACGGTCAGCGCGCCGCGCTGGATCCAGAGGAACCAGACGCCCGGCAGCAGCGGCTTGCCGATGTCGCGCAGCCAGTGCGCGTAGTGGTCGAACGAGGTCTCCCCCGTGAACACCTTCAGGTTGCCGAGCATGTGCAGGATGAGGAACAGCACCAGGATGATGCCCGTCACCGCCATGACGGCCTTGAGGCCGACGTTGGAGCGGATGGGCGACCGTGTTCTCGTGACTACCACGCGAACGACGCTAGGAGCACATGGATCAGTCGTCCAATGCATCGACCTCGCAGTCTTGATAGCTATAGGCTATGTAGATGCAGCTCCATCAGCTGAAGTACTTCGTGGCGGTCGCCGAAGTCCGACATTTCACCCAAGCCGCCGATCTGGTGGGCATCACGCAACCATCCTTGAGTAAGCAAATTCACGCCCTGGAGGACGCCCTCGGCGCCCCCCTCTTCGAGCGGGTAAGGGGCAACATCGCGCTGACCGCGGCGGGGGAGGTGCTGCTTCCGCTGGCCAAGCGGATCCTCGCCGACGTGGACACGGCGACCCGCGAGGTGCAGGAGCTGGTCGGGCTGCGGCGCGGCCGGGTCCGGCTCGGCGCCACCCCCAGCCTGGCCACCTCGCTCGCCCCGCCGGTGCTGCGCCGGTTCCGCGACGCCCACCCCACCGTCGACCTGCGGGTGGAGGAGAGCGGCTCGCAGGACCTGGTCCGCGACCTGCTTCGCGGCGACCTCGACCTGGCGCTGATCATCATGCCGGCACAGGGCAGCGATCCCGGGCTGCGCGCGGACCCGATCCTGCGGGAGAGCCTGGTGGTCGCCTCGGTGGAGGAGCTGCCGGTCGCCCCCGGCGCCGGCCAGCTGCGCGTCGGCGACCTGCGCGACCAGCCGATGGTGATGTTCCGGGAGGGCTACGACCTGCGCGACGCCACCATCCAGGCCTGCCGGGAGGCCGGCTTCGAGCCCACCATCGCGGTCGACGGCGGCGAGATGGACGCCGTGCTGAGCTTCGTCGAGGCCGGGCTGGGCGTCGCGCTGGTGCCCGGGATCGTGGTGGCCCGCCGGGCGGGCGTCCGGGTCACCCGGCTGGCCCCGCCCGGCGTCCGGCGGACCATCGCGGTCGCCCGACGCCGCGACGTGGTGCCCACCCACGCCGGCCGGGAGCTGCGCCGGATACTGCTGGAGTACGTCCGCGACGCCACCACCAACGGCGACCTGCCGCCCGGCGTCGAGCCGCTCTGACCCGCCGGGACAACCCGTCGGCAAGGTGACCTCGGGTGCGCAAGGCGGAAGGCGAATCCCGGCCGGCGGTCGACCTACGCTGCCCGCATGGCAACCGGCAGCGCCGTGGTGATCGGCGCCAGCATGGGCGGCCTGCTGGTCGCCTGCGCACTCACCGAGGCGTACGACCGGGTCACCCTCGTCGACCGCGACGTGCTGCCCGAGCGGGCGGCCAGCCGCCGGGGCGTGCCGCAGGGGCGGCAGTTGCACGTCCTCCTGGCCCGGGGCCGGCAGGCGTTCGAGGAACTGCTCCCCGGCATCACCGCCGAGCTGACCGCGAACGGCGTGCCGACGGTCGACCTGCACGAGCAGGTCCACTGGTACAACGACGGCCACCGGATGCGGCGCGCGCCGTCGCCGCTGCTCGGCTTCGGGGTCAGCCGGCCGCTGCTGGAGCAGGTGGTCCGGCGGCGGGTCGCCGCCCTGCCCGGAGTCCGGATCGTGTCAGGCTGCGAGGCGGAGGGGCTCACCACCACCGCCGACCGGCGCCGGGTCACCGGCGTGCGGCTGCGCCCCCGCGACGGGGAGCCGCACACCGTCGAGGCCGACCTGGTGGTGGACGCCGGCGGCCGGGGCAGCCGCAGCCCCGTGTGGCTGGCCGAGCTGGGCTACCGGCCGGCGCCCGAGGACCGGGTCCGGATCGGGGTCACCTACGTCACCCGCACCTACCGCCGCGAGCCGCACCACCTGGAGGGGCTGCTCGGCGCGCTCACCAACGCCGTGCCCGGCCAGCCGTGGGGCGGCATCGTCGCCGTGCAGGAACAGGACCGGTTCGCGGTGGCGCTCAGCGGCGTGCTCGGCGAGGAGCCGCCGGCCGACGACGAGGGGATGGCCGCCTTCGCCGACCGCCTCGCCGCCCCGCAGATCGCCGAGCTGCTGCGTACGGCGCGGCCGGCGAGCCCACCGGTGACGATGCGGTACCCGGCCAGCGTGCGGCGCCGCTACGAGCGGCTGCGCCGCTTCCCGGCCGGCTATCTCGTGGTGGCCGACGCGTTGTGCAGCTTCAACCCGGTCTACGGGCAGGGCATGACCGTGGCCGCGCTGGAGGCGCTGTTGCTGCGCCGGCTGGTCCGGCGGCGGCCGGACCGGCTCGCCCGGAGCTTCTTCCGGGGCGCGCGTCGCCTGATCGACGGGCCGTGGTCCATCGCGGTCGGCACCGACCTGCGCTTCCCCGAGGTACCCGGTCGGCGTTCGCCGCGGGTGCGCCTGGTCAACGCGTACGTCGGCCGGCTGCACGCCGCGGCGGCCCGGGACGCGGCGCTGGGCGCGGCGTTCCTGCGGGTGCTCAACCTCGTCGACCCGCCGGCGCGGCTGCTCTCCCCGGCGGTGCTGCTGCGGGTGCTGCGCGGCTCGTCCGCGTCGGCGCGCTGACCCGCCCGGCTCAGCCGCGCCCGGCGTCCCGCCCGTGTCGGCGCGCTGCCCCCGCCGGGCTGACCCGGCGGCCGTCGCGGAGACGAATGCCGGCGTAGCCCGGCCGCACCGGGACTGGACTACCTGCCCTCGGCGTCGTCCATCGCGCGGTAGATCCGCTGCTCCGACACCGGGTACGGGGTGCCCAGGGCCTGGGCGAAGACGTTCACCCGCAGCTCCTCGATCATCCAGCGGATCTGCCGGACCGCCGCCGACTGCCGGCGGCTCGGCGGCAGCGCGGCGAGCATGTCCTGGTATTCCTTCTGCACCACCGCGATCCGGTCCTGCTGCTGCTTGTCGCGCTGCGGGTTGCCGGGCAGCCGGTCCAGCCGCCGCTCGATCGCCGTGAGGTAGCGCAGCACGTCGGGCAGGCGCGCGTACCCGGTCTCGGTGACGAAGCCGGCGTGCACCAGGCCGGTGAGCTGGGCCCGGATGTCGGCCAGCGCCGCCACCACGGCCAGGTTCTGGGTCTTGCCGAGCCGCTGCTCCACCGCGTGCGCGGCGGCGAGCACCCGGCGCACCCGGTCCATCACCTCGACCACGGTGTCCACCAGGTCGGCGCGGACCTTCTCGCGCAGGGCGGCGAAGCCCTCGGCGTCCCAGGCCGGGCCGCCGGCGTTGCCGATCAGCTTGTCGATCGCCGCCCCGGCGGCATCCTCGATGAGCTGCTGCACACCCCCGTGCGGGTTGCGGCTCAGGGCCAGCTTCGCCTCGTTGCTCAGCCGCCCCTGGAGGAACCTCGCCGGCGACGGCACGGTCAGCCGGAGCAGCCGCCGGGTGCCCGCCCAGTGCGCGGCCTCCTGCTCGGCCGGCGAGTCGAACACCTTCACCCCGACCGTGGCGCCCTCGTCCACCAGCGCCGGGTACGCCGTCACCGCGTACCCGGCCCGGACCTGCTCGATGGTGCGCGGCAGCGTGCCGATGCCCCAGTCGGTCAGCCCGGTGCGGGCCACGTCCGGCGCGGCGGCGGCCACCACCTGGCGTACCTCCGCCTTGAGTTGGCGTTGCAGGGCCGGCAGGTCCTTGCCCTCGGCGACCGGCTTGTTCTCCTCGTCGAGCACCCGGAAGCTCACCCGCAGGTGCGCGGGGAGCCGGTCGAGGTCCCAGGCGTCGCGGGGCACGGTGACGCCGGTCATCCGGCGCAGCTGCCGGGTCAGCGCGTCCAGCAGCGGCTCCTCGCCGGCCGGCATCGCGGCGAGCGCCGCGCGGGCGTAGTCCGGCACCGGGACGAAGTTGCGGCGCACCGCCTTGGGCAGCGAGCGGATCAGCGCGACCACCAGTTCCTCGCGCAGCCCGGGGACCTGCCAGTCGAAGCTCTCCGCCGGCACCTGGTTGAGCAGCGGCAGCGGAATGTCGACGGTCACGCCGTCGGTCGCGGTGCCCGGCTCGAACCGGTAGGTCAGCGGCAGGGTCACCCCGTCGGCCGACCACTCGTCGGGATAGTCGGCCTCGTCCACCCCGCCGCGGCCGGCGTTGACCAGCAACTCCCGGGTGAAGGTGAGCAGGTCCGGCTGCTCGCGGCGGGTCTTCTTCCACCAGGCGTCGAAGTGCCGCCCGGAGACCACGTCCGCCGGGACGCGGGCGTCGTAGAAGTCGAAGACGGTCTGGTCGTCGACGAGGATGTCGCGGCGGCGGGCCCGGTTCTCCAGCTCCTCGATCTCCGCCAGCAGCCGCTGGTTGTCCCGCCAGAAGTGGTGGTGGGTCTGCCAGTCGCCCTCCACCAGGGCGTGCCGGATGAACAGCTCGCGGGACAGCGCCGGGTCGATCCGGCCGAAGTTGACCTTGCGAGAGGTGACCAGCGGGACGCCGTAGAGCGTCACCTTCTCGTACGCCATCACGGCCGCCTGCTTCTTCTCCCAGTGCGGCTCGCTGTAGCTGCGCTTGACCAGGTGCTGGGCGAGGGGCTCGACCCACTCCGGCTCGACCCGGCCGTTCACCCGGCCCCAGAGCCGGGAGGTCTCCACCAGCTCGGCGGCCATCACCCACCGCGGCGGCTTCTTGAACAGCGCCGAGCCCGGGAAGAGCGCGAACTTGGCGCCCCGCGCGCCCAGGTACTCGTGCTTCTGGGCGTCCTTGAGCCCGATGTGCGACAGCAGGCCGGCGAGCAGAGACTGGTGCACCTTGGGGGTGTCGATCTCCTCCGGCAGGTCCGCGCCGCCCCGGCGCCGACCGCCGCCGTCGGCGTCCCGCGCCGGTCGCCCCTCATCGGGGGTACGCAGCACCTGGCGCAACTGGCTGACGATGTCCTGCCATTCGCGTACCCGCAGGTAGTTGAGGAACTCCGCCTTGCACATCCGGCGGAACGCGCTGGAGGACAGCTCGCGCTGCTGCTCGCGCAGGTGCCGCCACAGGTTGAGCAGCGTCACGAAGTCCGACTCGCGGTCGGTGAACCGGGCGTGCGCCTGGTCGGCCTGGGCCTGCCGGTCCGCGGGCCGTTCGCGGGGATCCTGGATCGACAGCGCGGCGGCGATCACCATCACCTCGGTGGCGCAGCCGTTGCGCTCACCCTCGACGACCATCCGGGCCAGCCGCGGGTCGACGGGGAGCTGGGCGAGCCGCCGGCCGAGTGGGGTGAGCCGCTTCGCCGGGTCGGTCTCGGCCGGGTCCAGCGCGCCCAACTCGTGCAGCAGGTTGACGCCGTCGGCGATGTTGCGTCGGTCCGGCGGGTCGATGAACGGGAACGCGGCGATGTCGCCGAGCCCGATCGAGGTCATCTGGAGGATGACCGAGGCGAGGTTGGTGCGCAGGATCTCGGGGTCGGTGAACTCGGGGCGGGACAGGAAGTCCTGCTCGTCGTAGAGGCGGATGCAGATGCCGTCCGAGGTGCGCCCGCAGCGCCCCTTGCGCTGGTTGGCCGACGCCTGCGAGACCGGCTCGATCGGCAGCCGCTGCACCTTGAGCCGGCTGCTGTATCGGGAGATGCGGGCCGTGCCCGGGTCCACCACGTACTTGATGCCGGGCACGGTGAGCGAGGTCTCCGCGACGTTGGTCGCGAGCACCACCCGGCGCCCGGCGTGCGGGGCGAAGACCCGGTGCTGCTCGGCGGTGGAGAGCCGGGCGTAGAGCGGCAGGATCTCCGTGCCGCGCAGCGCCGGCTTCTTCTCCACCAGCTTGCCCAGCGCGTCGGCGGTGTCCCGGATCTCCCGCTCGCCGCTGAGGAAGACCAGGACGTCGCCGGGCCCCTCGGCGGCCAGCTCCTCGACGGCGTCACCGATGGCCTGGATCTGGTCCCGGACGTTCTCCTCGTCGTCCCCGTCGTCCTCGCCCTCGGCGACCTCGACCAGCGGCCGGTAGCGCACCTCGACCGGGTACGTGCGCCCGGACACCTCGACCACCGGCGCCGGGACGCCCTCCGGCGCGTCGTCGGTGGGCGGCCCGGCGAAGTGCCGGGCGAACCGCTCGGTCTCGATGGTCGCCGAGGTGATGATCACCTTGAGGTCGGGGCGGCGGGGGAGGAGCTGCCGGAGGTAGCCGAGGATGAAGTCGATGTTGAGGCTGCGCTCGTGCGCCTCGTCGATGATCAGGGTGTCGTACTGGCGCAGCATCCGGTCGGTCTGCAACTCGGCGAGCAGGATGCCGTCGGTCATCAGCTTGACCAGGCTCCGGTCGCTCACCTGGTCGGTGAAGCGCACCTTGTAGCCGACCACGTCGCCCAGCTCGGTGCCGAGCTCCTCGGCGATCCGGTCCGCCACCGTACGCGCGGCCAGGCGGCGCGGCTGGGTGTGCCCGATCAGCCCGTTGATCCCGCGCCCCAGCTCCAGGCAGATCTTGGGCAGCTGGGTGGTCTTGCCGGAGCCGGTCTCGCCGGCCACGATCACCACCTGGTGGTCGCGGATCGCGGCGGCGATGTCGTCCTTGCGCTCGCTGACCGGCAGCTGGGCCGGGTAGGTGACCACCGGCACGGCGGCGCGCCGGTTCTCCAGCCGCGCCTCGGCCCGCGCGACGTCGGCGGCGATCTCGGCGAGCGCCTCGTCGCGCCGCTGCGGGTCCCTGAGCCTGCGCACCCCGTCCAGCCGCCGTTGCAGACGACGCTGGTCGCGGAACATCAGGGGGCGGAGGCGGCGGTGCAGCTCGCGGACGGGATCGGTCGCGGCGGGTGCGGCTGGATTCTGCATGTCGTCGCCAAGGATAGGCAGCCGGCGGCCGGACCGCTCCCGGGTTACCGCTCCGCCCGCGCGCGTCCGCCCGCGCGGGCGCCGGCGGGTCTAGAGTTGACCGCCGACCGACGTCGAACCACGGGGATGCGCGATGACGATGCGGGACACCGACCGGGCCCTGGTGCAGGCTGCCACAGCGGTCGCCAAGCTGCGTTGCCGCAGCGAGAACCACACGGTCGCCGCCGCCGCGCGGACCACCGACGGTCGGGTCTTCACCGGGGTGAACGTCTACCACTTCACCGGCGGCCCCTGCGCGGAGGTGGTCGCGGTCGGCGCCGCCGCCACCCAGGGCGTCACCGAGCTGGAGACGATCGTCGCGGTGGGCGACCGGGGGCGTGGGGTGATCGCGCCCTGCGGGCGCTGCCGGCAGGTGCTGCGCGACTATTTCCCCACCATCCGGGTCATCGTCGGGCCGATGGACGCGCTGCGCGTGGTGCCGGTCGCCGAGCTGCTGCCCGAGACCTACGTCTGGGCCGACCACCAGCTCGACGGCCCGTCGCTGCCGGCGGCCCGCGCCGGGGACTGACGGCTCAGTCGCCGGCCGCCGCCTCCAACATCGACCGGGGGACCGGCACGCTCTCGAACCGCACGTTGCCCTCCGGCACCATCCAGCTCATCACCTGCACGGCCAGCTGCCCGGCCCGCACGGCCGGGTCGTTGTGATACAGCTCGCGGGCCTCCTCAGGGCTGATCGGGAGCACGACGAACCCGCGCAGCCGGTCGTCGTCGGCCCCCACGAAGGGCCCCGCCGCCAGGACGAGACCCTGGTCCACCAGCCCCGCCTGGTGGGCCAGGTGGGCGTCCTGCAACCGGTCGGCCGCGTCCAGCGGCAGCTCCGGGGCGTCCGGCGGGCGCACCAGGAGCACCACCGTGTGCTGGTCGAATCGCATCCCCCCAGCGTAGGGCCGGGACGTGCCGCCGGGCGGCGGCGCGGCGGATCGACCACCGCTGGTTAGGCGGCCCTAACCGGGTGGTCTAAGGTAAGGCGAACCTAAGCACAGCTTGCGGGAGACTCGTGACCACCCTCGCCACCCCACCGGCCCCGGCCGGCGCCCGGCCCCGCGCGCATGGCGGCCGTCGGGCGGCGGTCGCCGTCGCCGCCGCGCTGGCGCTGCTGTTGGCCGTGCTGGCGAGCTTCGCGCTCGGCAGCCGGTCGCTCGCCGTCGACGAGGTGTGGCGCGCCCTGGTCGCCCCGGACGGCGGCGAGGCCACCACCATCGTCCGGGAGCTGCGGATGCCGCGCACCGCCCTCGGCCTCGCCGTCGGGCTGGCGCTCGCCGTCGCCGGGGTGCTCTTCCAGGCGCTGACCCGCAACCCGCTCGCGGAGCCGCGCATCCTCGGGATCAGCGCCGGCGCGTCGTTCGGCGTGGTGCTCGCCATCTCCGTCTTCGGCGTCGGCAGCCTCGCCGGCTACGTCTGGTTCGGCATCGGCGGCGCGCTCCTCGCCGGCCTGCTGGTCTTCGCCGTCGCCACCCGCGCTCGCGAGGGCGCCAGCCCGGTCACCCTCGCGCTGGTCGGCGCGGCCCTCGACGCCAGTCTGGCCTCCGTGGTGTACGCGCTGCTCAGCATCGACGCCCGCACGTTCGAGGACTACCGGTTCTGGGTGGTCGGCGGGCTCACCGGGCGGGATCTCTCGGTGGCCGCCCAGGTGCTGCCGTTCGTGCTCGCCGGGCTGACGCTGGCCGCCCTCGTCGCCCGCGGCCTGGACGCCCTCGCCCTCGGCGACGACGTGGCCCGGGGCCTCGGGCACCGGATCGGGCTGGTCCGCCTCGGCGGCGGCGTCGCCGCCGTGCTCCTCACCGGGGCGGCCGTCGCCGCCGCCGGCCCGATCGCCTTCGTCGGGCTCGCCGTGCCGCACCTGGCCCGTGCCCTGGTCGGCGCCGACCACCGCTGGACCCTGGCGGTCTCCGCAATGCTCGGGCCCGCGCTGCTGCTCGGCGCCGACGTCGTCGGCCGGCTGGTCGCCCCGCCCGGGGAGGTGCCGGCGGGCATCGTCACCGCACTCGTCGGCGCCCCGCTGCTGGCCTGGCTGGTCCGCCGCGCGAAGGTGGTGACGGCGTGATCGGCCTCGCCCTGGTCGGCGCTCTGCCGCCCGCCCTGCTCGTTCCCCGCGCGAAGGTGGTGACGGCGTGACCGCCCCCGCCCGCCCCGCCACCCGCAAGCCGGCCGACCGGTCGACGGGCCGCCCCCGTGCCGGAGTCGTCGCGCTGCCCGGGCGTTCGCTGGTGCGCGTCGGCCCGGTCAGCGTGCAGATCCGCCGCCGCTCGGTGCTGGTCGCCGCCACGCTGGTCGTGCTGCTGCTGGGCGCCGGGGTGCTCAGCCTCTCCCTCGGCACCCCGTACGTCGCCCCGGTCGACGTGCTGCGCGCCCTCTCCGGCGCCGGCACCCCGTACGACCTGGTCGTCTTCGACCTGCGGCTGCCCCGGCTGGTGCTGGCCGCGGTGGCCGGCGCGGCCTTCGGGGTCGCCGGCACGCTGATCCAGAGCGTGGCCCGCAACCCGCTCGCCAGCCCGGACGTCGTCGGCATCACCCAGGGCGCCGGTCTCGCCGCCACGGTGGCCCTGACCGGCGGGGCCGCCGCGGTGATCGTGGCGCCGGCGGCGCTGGCCGGCGGCCTGGCCGCCGCCGCGCTGCTGTTCGTCCTCGGCGCCCGGCACGGGCTGGCCGCCCAGCGGTTCGTGCTCGCCGGCGTGGCGGTGGCCTTCGCGCTGCGGGCCCTGACCGAGGTGGTCATGCTCACCGCCGACCCGATCGACGGGCTGCGCGCGCAGATCTGGCTGATCGGCACGCTCGCCGGCAAGGGCTGGACCGAGGCCATCTGGATCGCCGCCACCCTCGTCGCGCTCCTGCCGGTGCTCGCCTGGGCCGGTTGGGCGCTGAACAGCACCGCGCTGGACGACGACACCGCCCGGGGGATCGGCCTGCGCCCGGTGGCCCGCCGGGTCGGCCTCGCCGGCACCGGGGTGCTGGCCGCCGCGATGGTCACCGCCCAGGTGGGCGCGGTCGACTTCGTCGCCCTGGTCGCCCCGCAACTGGCCCGGCGGCTGGTCCGCGCGGAGCGCCCCCCGCTGGTCTGCGCCGCGCTGCTCGGAGCGCTGCTGCTGGTGCTGGCCGACCTGGCCGGCCGGCGGCTCTTCGCCCCCACCCAGCTGCCCGCAGGGGTGCTGACCGCCGCCATCGGCGGCCCGTACCTGATCTTCCTGCTGGTCCGCGGCCGCCGGCGGCCCTCGTGATGTCCCACCCTGGCAAGGAGGCATGATGCTCTCCACCCGCGACCTGGTCGCCGGCTACGACGAGCGGACGGTGCTGGACGGGCTCGACCTGGAGCTGCCCGCCGACGCGTTCACCGTGATCGTCGGGCCCAACGCCTGCGGCAAGTCCACCCTGCTGCGCACCATGGCCCGTCTGCTCACGCCCCGGCGGGGCGCGGTGCTGCTCGACGGCGCCGCCATCCGGGACCTGCCGACCCGCGACGTCGCCCGGCGGCTCGGCGTGCTGCCGCAGAGTCCGCTGGTGCCGGAGGGGGTCACCGTCGCCGACCTGGTCGGCCGGGGCCGGCAGCCGTACCAGCGGTGGTGGCGGCAGTGGTCGGAGGAGGACAGCGCCGCCGTCGACCGGGCCATGGCGCTCGCCGACGTGGCCGGGCTGGCCGGCCGGCCCGTGGACACCCTCTCCGGCGGTCAGCGGCAGCGCGTCTGGATCGCCATGACCCTCGCCCAGGACACCGAGGCGCTGCTGCTCGACGAGCCGACCACCTTCCTCGACCTCGCCCACCAGGTGGAGGTGCTGGACCTGCTGCACCGGCTGCGCGCCGAGCGGGGCCGGACGGTGGTGGCCGTGCTGCACGACCTCAACCAGGCCGCCCGGTACGCCGACCACCTGGTCGCGATGCGGTCCGGCGCCGTGGTGGCCGCCGGGCCGCCCCGGGAGATCCTCACCGCCGACCTGGTCCGGGACGTCTTCGGGCTCGACTGCGTGGTCGTGCCCTGCCCGGTGACCGGGGCGCCCCTCGTGGTGCCCGCGCTCACCAGCCCCTCGCTGACCCGGCCGTCCGACGCGGCCGACCTGGTCGGCTCAGCTCCGGCGGGACCGCCGGCCCCGGCGGCCCGCCCCCCGGCCGAGGACGCGCTCACCCCGCGCACCGGCTCGTAACCCTCGAAAGGAATCTGATGCGTCGTCTCGCCGCCGCCCTCACCGCGGCGCTGGTCCTCGGCGTCGGCCTCACCGCCTGCGGTGAGAGCGACCCGGTCGCCGGCACCACCACCGGGGAGACCCGGGAGATCACCCACGCCATGGGCACCACCAAGGTGCCGGCCGACCCGAAGCGGGTCGTCGTGCTCGACACCGACAAGATCGACACCGCGCTGTCCCTCGGCGTCACGCCGGTCGGCGCCGCCACCGCGGGCGAGGCGAAGAGCTGGCCGACCTACTTCGGCGAGGAGAAGCTCGCCGGCATCAAGGAGGTCGGGGTGCTCACCGAGCCCGACCTGGAGGCCATCAACGCCCTCAAGCCGGACCTGATCCTGGGCAGCAAGTTCCGCCAGGAGAAGTTCTACGACGAGCTGAAGGCCATCGCGCCGACCGTGTTCACCGAGAAGGTCGGCATCACCTGGAAGGAGAACTTCCTCCTCGACGGCAAGGCGCTCGGCAAGGAGCAGCAGGCCAAGGACCTGCTCACCGCGTACGAGACCCGGGCCAAGGAGTTCGGCGCCAAGCTGGGCGACGCCGCCGACCGCAAGGTGTCCATCGTCCGCTTCATGCCGACCGAGATCCGGGTGTACGGGCCGGACTCGTTCTCCGGCATCGTGATCGGCGACACCGGCCTGGGCCGCCCCGAGCGGCAGCTGCTGACCGGCAAGGAGGACCGGCGGATGGACCGGGTGAGCCCGGAGCGCATCGGCGAGGTCGACGGTGACGTCATCTTCGTGACCGCGTACGGCGAGAAGGCCGCCGCCGAGCAGGCGAAGGTCACCGGCGGGACGCTGTGGAAGGCCCTGCCGGCGGTCAAGGCGGGCAAGGCGCACGTCGTCTCCGACCAGATCTGGATGACCGGCATCGGCGTCGGCGCCGCCAGCCGGATCCTCGACGACCTGGCGAAGTACCTCACCGCCTGACCGACGTCTGCCCGGGTTCGCCGGGCAACCGCCTGTGGTGGGGGGGGGGGCGCCGGGGGGGGGGGCACGGGGGGGGGGGGGGGGGGGGGGGGAAGGGGGGGGGAGGGTGGGGGGGGGGGGGGGGGTGAGAGGGGGGGGGGGGGAAAAGCAGCAG